>MGCX01000026.1:0-19407 GCA_001788565.1 Candidatus Saccharibacteria bacterium RIFCSPHIGHO2_12_FULL_49_19
GATATTCAGAAGTTTTCTAAGTTTGACCGCAAGCATTACTTTTATCCGGATCTGCCCAAGGGTTATCAGATCAGCCAGTATGAACAGCCACTGGTACTAGACGGCTATGTTGACTTTAAAGCCGAAGGACAAGACATAAGGGTAAGCATCGTTCGCGTGCATCTAGAAGAAGACGCTGGCAAGAATACGCATCCACCAGGAGCCGACTATTCACTAGTAGATTTAAATCGCGCAGGAACACCACTTCTGGAAATAGTCAGTTACCCGGATATTCATAGCCCGGCTCAAGCTAAGGCTTATGTGCGAGAGTTGTATCTGTTAATGAAGTATACAGGGGTGAGTGATTGCGACATGTACCACGGTAACCTGCGCTTTGACATCAATGTCAGCGTAAGTGCCGATCCATCTAAGCTAGGGACGCGCTCGGAAGTTAAGAATCTAAATAGCTTTAGGAGCGTGGAGAATGCCGTAGCCTATGAGATTAAGCGTCAGATTGAACTATTAGAGAAGGGCCAGTTAGTGGAACAGGAGACTAGAGGCTGGGACGAGGCCAAGCAAAAAACTACGGCTCAGCGCGGTAAAGAAGAAGCTCACGACTATCGTTACATGCCCGAACCGGACATCCCCCCGCTGGAGTTAAGCGATCAATATCTAGCTGATATCAAGGTAAAATTGCCCAAGATGCCCAATGATATCCGGGAAGAGCTGGTGAAACTATCACTGGACGGACAAGTCATCGAAGACCTGTTAGACCGTCCAACTGCCTTAGACCACACCCTAGATGTGCAAAAAGCTGGCCAACCGGATGACGCCCGACGAGCAGCATTTTGGTTTATTCATGGTGAGCCGGCAGCTCCCGATGACCCGGACTACGTAGAACCCAAAGTAGATACGGGCAATTTGATCAAACTATCACAAATGGTTGCTGGTGGCCGACTCAGTTCGACAGCCGCCAGAACAGTCTTTGATGACATGCTAAAAAGCGGTGATGATCCAGATGCGATCGCTAAGAAGCTGGATCTCCACCAGCTAGGTGATGAGGCAGAGATTGAAAAAATTGTCACCGGGGTCATTTTACAAAATCCTAAAGTAGCAGCTGATATCAGGGCTGGCCAAGAAAAAGCCATCGGCTATTTAGTCGGCCAAGTTATGACTAAGACTCAGGGTAAAGCCAACCCAGCGGTAGCCCAGCGAATAATCAGAAAACAGCTTGATCTAAACGACCTGTAACATTCTTTGCTTGAGCTGCGCTAAAAGTTTATAATAATAATCAAGATGGAAGATGCATCCTACTGGCTTTTAATCATAGTGAGCGCCACACTATCGGTTTTTCTGATATTGGCGATAGTCGCCCTGATTTTTTTCATCAAACTTCTGGGAAGTTTAAGACGCATCTCCGTTAAGGCTGAGAATGTCGCCGAGTCGGTAGAGGCTGCCGCTGAAACTTTTGAACGCAGCGCCAAACCAATGGCGGTACTTAAATTAGTTAGCAATATCGCTGATAGCGTAGCTAAATTCAGGAAGAAGGAGAAGTAAATGGGAAAAGATAATCACACCGGGCGAAACATTGCTATTGGTGCAGCAATCGCCGGGGCAGTCGGTTATGTAACGGGAATTCTAACGGCGCCTAAGAGCGGCAAGGAGACTAGGGCCGATGTCGCCGCTAAGGCCGGAGATCTAAAACAGGCCGCGCTTGAGGAAGTCGTTCAATTACAGGGTGAGTTGAAAGATTTGCTGGCCAGAGCAAAATCCGAAACCATTGCCTTGTCTGGTAAGGCTAGGGCTGAATTCAACGAAGCGGTGGCCCGCGCCAAAGACGCCCAAAGTAAGCTAACAACAATGCTAAAGGCAGTCAAAGCCGGCGAAGCTGAAGATCCGGAGCTTAACAAGGCTATCAAACAGGCCAGGGCAGCTACTAAAAACCTATCCAAATACTTCAAGTCCTAGGCCTTGCGCTGCACCAGCCTGATAACCGGCGGAGCCGGCCACTCCGCTGGTGCTCTTGGCGGATTGCGGCGTTGCCAGCTGCGCTGCTCCTTCAAGGTATTATCATATACACCTCAGTCTGCTGCTCGCTGGCGCCTGGCACTCCATCCCAGCGCGAAGGCCTAGTATAATTGGGGTTAATGGCTAAGAGGGCCCCACTAAAACCTAGTGATTTCGTGCACCTGCATAACCACACCCATTACAGCTTACTGGATGGGCTAACCAAGGTTCCGCGGCTGATAGAACGTGTCAAAACGCTGGGCATGGAGGCCGTAGCGATTACTGATCACGGCAGCATGAGCGGTGCTGTAGAACTCTATAAAACGGCTATTGATGCCGGTATCAAGCCAATCATCGGCATGGAAGCTTATGTTGCTCCCCGAACCCATCTGGATAAAGATCCTTCCCATGACCGCCAAGTCTTTCACCTTACAATGCTAGCCCAAACCAATGAAGGTTATCGTAACCTTATGAAGTTGGCAACGACGGCCTCTCTAGACGGTTTTTATTACAGACCCCGGGTTGACCACGAACTGATAAAAAAGCACAGGCAGGGAATTATTGTCTTGTCTGGCTGCATGGGTGGGGAGGTCAGCGACGCCCTAGCCCAGCGTTCCTATGAATCAGCTAAGCAAACTGCCGCGTGGTACAAAGACGTTTTTGGCGATCGGTATTACATCGAGCTGGCGGACCATGGTCATCCTGAGCACCCAACCTGCTGGGACCAACAGAGGCGGGTTAATGCTCAATTAGTAAAAATTGCCGATGAACTGAACATCCCAACAGTGGTGACTTGTGATGCTCACTATCTTAACCAGGATGATCAACAAGCTCATGAGGTCTTGCTGTGTGTCCAAACCGGTGCCTTTTTGGCTGACGAGTCACGAATGAGTTTAGCTGATTTCGATTTGCACGTGACTGACCCTAAAGACGTTATCAAGCGTTGGGAAAAAGAGTTTCCGCAAGCACTTATTAATTCAAAAAAAATAGCTGAACGGTGCGATGTGAAAATCGAGATGGGCAAGATTCTCATTCCGAAATTCCCAACGCCCAAAGGGGAGACCGAAAAATCACTCCTGGAAAAGCTGGTTTGGCAGGGACTGGCTTGGAGATATGGGGGTATTGGGCGCGATAAAGCGGCAAAACTTGATATCGCTAAAGCTCAAAGATACCTGGATAGTCAAGTGGTTGACAGAGCGGAGTACGAACTGAGCGTAATCAACAAGGTCGGCTTTAATGGCTTTTTCTTGATCGTTATCGATTTTGTAAATTGGGGAAAAGACCAAGGCATAGTCTTTGGCCCCGGACGAGGCAGTACAGCGGGTTCCATCGTTGCTTTTGCCACTCGGATGACCGATCTCGATCCACTGAAATATGATCTTCTCTTCGAAAGATTCCTAACAGCAGACCGGGTAAGCCCACCAGATATGGATATTGACATACAGGATAACCGTCGTGATGAGGTAATCAAATACTGTATTGAGAAGTACGGCCGTGACCGGGTCGCGAATATTGTGACCTTTGGGACCATGGCGGCCCGTAATTCAGTGCGTGACGTAGCCAGGGTCTTACAGGTGCCGTACGCCGAAGCTGATCGACTGGCTAAAATGATCCCCCCGCCGGTTCAGGGCAGACACACGCCGCTGGCTAAGCACTTGGAGGAAGTATCCGAACTTGTTAATGAGAACAGAACTAACGGACGATCAGCTGAAATATTTGAATTAGCTCAGAAACTTGAGGGAACCATACGCAGTCATGGCGTACATGCCGCCGGGGTAATCATTACGCCGGATGATCTCGTCAAACTCGTCCCGCTAGAAATGGCCCAAAAAGGCGTGGTCGCTACTCAATACTCTATGGGCCCAATCGAAGATCTAGGCTTACTCAAAATCGATTTCTTGGGCTTATCTAACCTAACCATTATCAAAAACGCTTTAAGAATTATTAAAAAAGTTTACAGCAAGGACATTGATATAGACCGGGTACCACTGGATGATGGTAGAACTTTTGAGCTTCTACAAAATGGCGAAACAACCGGCATCTTTCAACTGGAGTCGGCGGGCATGAAGCACTACCTTAAACAGCTCAAACCAACAGCTTTTGAAGATATCATCGCTATGGTGGCGCTTTATCGACCGGGTCCACTGACAACCGGCTTAATTGATAGATATATTGCCAGAAAGAATAAGACAGAGGCTGTTAGCTACGACCATCCTCTTATGAAGAATGCTTTGAATGCCACGCACGGCGTAATTGTTTATCAAGAACAAGTCATGCAGATTGTAAAGGATATGTGCGGTTTTACGGGCAGCGAAGCTGACACACTTCGCAAAGCAGTCGGTAAGAAACAACGCGAGACTATGGCCAAGATGCATGACAAGATAATTAAGGGCGCTGTTGCCAATCAAGTAAGCCGAAGGGTTGCTGATAAATTCTGGAAGGACCTCCAGGGTTTTGCTGACTATGCCTTTAATAAATCGCATGCCGCTTGCTACGGACTGATTGCCTACCAGACGGCATATCTAAAAGCCAACTATCCTGATGCTTTCATGGCTTCTTTGATGACCTCTGATTATGACAACACTGACCGACTAGCGATTGAGATAGCCGAGTGTAAGAACATGGGTCTGAAAGTTTTGCCGCCGGATATTAGTGAGTCATTTCATGAATTTGCTATCGTTCTCGATAAAAAACAGATTAGATTTGGTCTGGATGCCGTTAAGAATGTTGGTCACGGAGCCGCCGAGGAAATAATCCGGGCCCGCGAGGCAGCCGGCGGCAAATTAGCTAGTATTGAAGACTTTTGTGCCAACGTTAGCCCACAGATTGTTAATCGCAAGGCCCTGGAGAGCCTTATTAAAGCTGGCGCTCTGGATAGTTACGCCGATCGCGATGAACTGGTCGGAAATATTGAGAACATCCTGGCTTTGTCTGGCCGTTTACAGAAGGAGTCCTCTAGCGGCCAAGTCGATCTGTTTGGCTCCTCAGATGAGGTAAGTGAGGAACTTCAACCCCGATTAGCTTGGGACCGTGATGTAGTCCGCCACTCGCCATTTGAAAAAATGGCTTGGGAGCGCGAGCTACTCGGCCTATATTTAAGCCGACATCCACTGGAGGATTATGGGAAGGCTCTTGACGAACAAACCGTGCCGATCGTCGAATTATCCAACCAGATTGAAGGCGCCAGTGTGGTAGTTGGCGGATCAGTTAGTGAAGTTAGGGAGATTGTCACCAGAAATGGCGCCAAGATGGCTTTTGTCAGGATTACCGACCAAACTGGTGAAATTGAACTGGTAGTCTTCCCAAAAAAGTATGGCGACGGCTCCAAGGTGGTTTGGAAACGGGACCAAGTCCTCTTAGTCCGAGGTTCACTAGGCAGTGGCCGCAACGCTGGTTCAGCTGGCGAGTTGAAAGTATTAGTCGATGAGGTCCGTCACCTCAATGGTGAGCATAAAGGTGAGCCCGAACTTTCGGGTGTTAATAAAGAATCAACCAAGGTGAAAACCGCAGAGAATCCAATTGTCCCCAAGCGGCTATATATAAAACTGGCCGATAGCAGTGATCAGCCGTTGCTGCTAACTCTTAAGCGCAAGCTTGATAACCATCGGGGAGACACAGAAGTTGTTTTAGTCACCGGTGAAGATAACCATAAGCAGGCGATTAAACTACCACAGACGATTGAGATTAATGAGACCAGCTTACGTGATTTAGCCAAAGTTTTTGGGGCCACCAACGTTGTCTTAAAGTAAAATACTTAACTCGTTAAGTATTTTAAGTTTATAGCTTACTACTGGATTAATCCGGCGGTGCGCGTTAAGAGGTAGGATAGCGCGGCAATGGCAATCAGACTGACGTCAACCAAGGGATGCCTGATAGCGAAATTTTCACCCATCACCGCAGCGCGGCGCACCGCTAGGGCGTGCCGACTAATCCAAAGTCCCATTGCCGCCAAAGCCCCAAAAACCGCAAATGAGGTGGCCATGTTAGCCGCCGGCAGGCTGCCTAAGATAGCTTGAATTCGTGAGGTCCTGGCTGCCAGCTCAGCTCCCGGCGTGAGACCCTCAGAGTTATATGGGGTCAGCAGAGCGTTGGGCTCCCCCTTGGGCTCTTCTGGTGCGGGGGCTGGTGCTGGTGGGGGCGCCTCTGGCTGGGGGGTAGCTGGTGCTGATGATTTTAGCTTGGTTGAGGCGGCTGGTGGCGGGCTTGCTGAGGCTAGTACCGTGGGTTTGCCGTAATGAGCTACCACGATAGTCATCGGTCCGCCGCCGGCGGAGGTATAGTTCTCATTATCGGCGAAGCCGAAACCGACTTCAGAAAAAGCCGGATCAAGCAGGTTGGCTTTATGCGGTGCGCTGGCCATCCAGCCGCCGACAGTTGCATCTTCAGAAGAGAAGCCGGCGGCTAAATTCTCACCTAGTTTCTGGTAAGCGTAGCCCTGAGCCTCAATAAACACCCATGGTGGATTACCTTCCGGTGTGTTATGGCTCCAGTAATTACGAGACGCCATATCGTTAGCTTTGGCTTGGGCGGAGGCATTAAGTTTGGAATTAAGGGATAGCGAAGTGACTCCGTTAGCTGATCGTTGGGTATTCGTGGAACTGACCAGACCGTTGACGCTCATGCTGGTGGCATAGGCTAGGACGTCACCAGTCGGGTTTCTAAGAAGGCTCGTACTCAACGCTCCGCTCTGGACGTTAAGTGTAAGTAGCAGGCTGATGATTAAAGCGAGCGGTAAATATGGCCAGAAAGCACGCTCAAAGGATTTGGCGCTAACACCGTGCGGTTTATGCTTGTAAACCCTAGTTCGGGCTACTTTTGTCTTTTTTGTTTTAGCTGTCATTGCCAGACAAGGCTACTATACCTTCAAACTGCTTGTGTGTCCACCTAAATCTATCCCCAAAAAGCTTCTGAGCAAGTAGTGCTTGTGCTTTAATTAATAGATATGGATCAAGATGTGCGACGCAGTGAGGAAACTACCACCGCTCGACGGGCTTCGCTTCTGGGATTGAACTACATTGATACCTCAACGATCCAGAAGCAGCTCTATAAGACTATTCTACCGGTCAGCGAGCTCTACAGTCTGAAAGTTGTTCCGCTGGTGGCTGACGAACACAATCTTCACTTTGGAATTACCACCACTACCGCCCAACAAACCACTAACAATTTACGGAACCGTTTTTCTGATCAAAGGGTTAACTTCTCTATCATCTCAGACAGTGGTTACCGGGAGTATATGAAGCTTTATGACCCGCCAAAGCAGGTCACCTATCGCGACATCGGCCTTACGTCAACCGGCGGTCATGCAGAGGAAATGCTAAAAGCCGTCAGCACAACTCTTGACCAGGTCCGGCCCGATGATATGCTGGCCTACTTAGTCCAGCAGGCCTATAAGCTCAACGCCAGTGATATACACTTGGAATGCCAGAGAGATAAGGTACGCGTACGTTTCAGAGTTGACGGGGTTTTGCATCCGGTGGCGACAATTTCCCACGAAAAATATCACCATATGATTGCCGCGCTAGCCTCCTCCGCTAATATCTCGACCGAAGCCGACGACGCTCAGACCGGCCATATCAGCCGTAGTTATAAATTGGCCACTGGGGAGAGCGTGGTTTTAAATCTAAGGGTTGAAACAATTCCGACAGTTTACGGGATGGATGCCGTTATGCGGCTCTTCAATCTGCGCTTGGAAATGTTTAAACTGGAGAGCTTGGGTCTGAGTGAGAAAGAGGCCGCCGTAGTTGATGATATTATTGCCCATCCTACGGGCCTAGTGTTGATTGTCGGACCGACTGGCTCCGGCAAGACCACAACGCTTTATTCGTTGATTAACACCCTAAACACACCAGAGCGTAAAGTTATTACGCTCGAAGACCCGGTTGAGTACAACATGCCTGGCGTGGTCCAGATACCGGTAGCCGGCAACATCGAAGGTCACCGGTTCGCTGAAAAATTACGGGCTGTGCTGCGACTGGACCCCGATGTAGTAATGGTCGGTGAGATACGTGACGCTGATACCGCGAAAACTGCTTTGCAGGGTGCGCTGACAGGCCATCTGGTACTTTCAACTTTTCACGGAGCGAGTGCCGCCGCCGCACTGACTAGAATGCTGGACATGGTCGGTATTAATCCTCTGTTCGCCAACGCCATGCACCTGGTGATGGCCCAACGACTAGTTCGGCGCCTAGACGACAATACTAAACAGCCCTATCAACCCGACGAAGCATTAATAAAACAACTCCAGTCGGTTATTGATACTTTCCCGCCCTCCGTCGAGAAGCCCAGCCTAGCCGGTATAACTCTTTATAAATCCGGTAAATCAGAAACCAACCCATTTGGTTTTAGCGGACAGCTGGCGATTCGCGAACAACTGGTTATGACTCCGGGTGTCCAGCAGCTATTACGCTTGCCGTCAAATCAAGTATCTACGGAGATGCTTCAAGCCAAAGCTGTCGAGGAAGGTATGCGAACTATGCTGCACGACGGCATCTTAAAAGCTATAGCGGGACTCACCACGCTTGAAGAAATATACCGGGTGGTTGAATAAATTACCTAATAACGCGAGCAATAGCCGGTACCAGCCTTTTATCCAGCACTGATGGAATAATCTTATCTGAAGCCGGCTTTTTAACCAGCGAAGCGATGGCCTGGGCCGCAGCTATCTTGTGTTGGTCAGTGATGGATCTTACCTTGTTGTCCAAAGCGCCTCTGAAAATACCTGGAAAAGCGAGGGCATTATTAACTTGGTTAGGGAAATCACTCCGGCCGGTAGCGACGATCGCCGCGCCGGCGGCCTTGGCCTCATCGGGTAATATCTCCGGATCGGGGTTAGCCATCGCGAAGATAATTGGATCCTTATCCATGGACTTGACCATGTCTTGGGTCAGTAGGCCAGCCTTTGACACTCCGATGAAAACGTCCGCGCCTTCTGCCAAGATATATTCCAGTGAGCCGTCAACACCGGATAGATTGGTGAACTCCAGTAATTTCTTCTTCTCATTGTTCAGATCATCGCGGTTTGCGCTAATAATCCCTCGACTATCTACTGCAAAGATTCTCGGTTTGGCATAAAGATGTAGGAGTTTTATGATGGCGGTCCCAGCAGCACCAGCTCCAGCGACTACAATCTTGGCGTCGGATAGCTTGCGACCGCTGACTTTCATAGCATTGATAAGTCCAGCCAGAACAACCACTGCTGTTCCATGCTGATCGTCGTGGAAGACTGGGATCGGTAAACTCTTCTTTAGTTTTTCCTCAATTTCAAAGCACTGCGGAGCAGCGATATCCTCTAAATTTATACCGCCGAAGGATGGCGCGATAGCTTTAACGGCTTCAATGATTTCATCTGGTTGATGGACATCCAACACGATTGGTACAGCATCAATCCCTGCAAAATGCTTAAAGAGCATAGCCTTGCCCTCCATAACCGGCAGGGCGCCGTAGGGACCGATATCCCCCAAACCTAATACGGCGGAGCCGTCGCTAACTACGGCGACACTGTTGTTTAACCAAGTGTAGTCACGGGCTTTATCAGGATACCTGGCGGTGTATTTGGATACAGCTGCTACTCCCGGCGTGTAGTAGATACTGAGACTCTCTTGACTATCCAAACTGTCTTTTAACGAAACGCCAATTTTACCGCGCAGGCGTTTGTGGCTAGCCAAAGCCTTCTTCCCAAAGTCCATATCATTAATTGTATATCTAAGGGCTGGTTGCCCAAAAACTATATTTGCGCTAAGATACTCCCCGACATATGGAAAGTGTTATAGCCAAAGTCGAATCCAAGTACAAGAAGAAAGCCGTCGCTGATGTACGGCCCGGTGACAGCGTTAAAGTTAGCCAAAAGGTCAAAGAAGGCTCTAAAGAGCGTATCCAGGTCTTCGAAGGGGTGGTTATAAGGGTAAGCCGAAAAAACAGCTTAACGGCATCTTTGACTGTACGTAGGATCGCCAGCGGAGTGGGAGTTGAAAAGACCTTTTTGATGCATGCCCCATCAGTGCTGAAAGTAGAAGTCATTAAGCGCAGCAAAGTACGCCGTAACTACCTTAGCTATCTAAGAGAGCGATCCGGTAAAAAAGCTCGCTTGAGTGGTGTGGAGTTCGACCGCGATGCCGTGAATGTGGCGGAAGACGAAGCCGCCGAGGCTGAAGAAGAGAAACTCAAAGAAGCCGCTGAAAAAGCTCACGAAGAAAAAGAATCCAAAGAGGCTGTAAAGCAGGCCAAGGAAGAGGCTAAGGCTCAAGAGGCTCTAGCTAAACACGACGAAAAAGCCCCCGAAGCCGAATCCGAAGAAAAGTAAGAATAAAAAACTAGACCCTAACTCCTAAACCCTATACCCTATAAATATGGTTGGGGTTGATGAAGTTGGCAGGGGCGCCTGGGCCGGCCCTCTCTTGGTAGTAGCCGCCCGCCAAACGAGCAAGCTCCCCCTTGGCTGCACGGACTCTAAAAGCCTAACCCCTCAAAAAAGACTAAAACTAGCGATGTTACTTAGAAAAAGTTGCGATTTTGGCGAGGGTTGGGTATCGGCCATAGAGATTGATGAGAGGGGGCTAGCGAGCGCCTTAAGGATTGGTTTCGCTCGGGCCTTGTCGGCGCTAGGTGCACTCGCTGAGGAGGAGGTGGTCATCGATGGCAAGATAAACTACGCGCCGCAAGTCTACACCAGAGTTAGCACCATTATTGACGCTGATCAATCTGTACCACTGGTGTCAGCAGCCAGTATTTATGCCAAGGTCACCCGCGATCAGTTTATGAGAAAAATAGCCAAGAAATACACGGTTTACGGCTTTGAGAGAAACGTTGGTTATGGCACCAGCCTGCACAAGCAGGCACTTTCTAAATTCGGAACACTGGAGGGCATCCATCGATTTTCCTATAAACCTGTTAGCGCATTGAGGCTAGGTGTATGAAAACCAGTTCTGTGGGGCAACTTGCTGAAGCGGCGGTTGCTGATTATCTGCTCCAGAGAGGCTACGAGACTGTAGCCCGTAATTGGAAAACTCCGGCTTGCGAGATAGACCTCGTCGCTAAGAAAGAAGACGTCATTTACTTTGTTGAGGTTAAGTACCGTAGTTCGGAGACCCAAGGCGGCGGTTTTGACTATATCGGTCCTCAGAAACTGAAACAGATGAATTTTGCCGCTCGGGTCTGGGCTCAGAACAATCGCTATGGTGGCGATTACCAGCTGCTGGCCGCTGAAGTCGGCGGCCTAAATTATGAAAATGTAGAAGTTATCGAACTAAGCTAGGGTATAATTTCTCAAATGAGCTACAAACCTTCAGATGAGATTCTGACAAAATATGCTGATGTTTTGGTGAATTTTGCGCTTGGCGGAGGCAAGGGCCTCAAGAAAGGCGACTTTGTTTATCTTTCGGTATCATTGTCTGCTTTACCGATGTATAAAGCCGTTCGTAAAGCTATTTTTGATCGAGGTGGCCATGTGCTGGGCGCTCTAAATGATGATATGAGCGGCTGGGAGCGCTATGTGTTTGACCACGCCACCAATGAACAACTGACTTTTTTCCCAGCTCACTATTATAGAGGCATAGTTTCAGACATTGATCACTATATGGCAATTTTGAGTGACCATAACATGCACGAACTTGACAAAGTAGACCCCCAAAAAATCATTCTGGCCCAAAAAAGTCGTAAGCGGCTTACCGAGTGGCTGGACAAAAAGGAAGACCGAGGCCGGCTTACATGGACATTGGCGCTATATGGAACTCCTGCAATGGCTAAAGAGGCTGGCTTAAGCCTGGAAGAATATTGGAATCAAATCATCAAAGCTTGCTATTTAGACTACTCCGATCCGATCTCCAGGTGGCAAAAAACTAGCACTGAAGTGGAGAGAATTGCCGCCAAATTAACAGATCTAAACATTAGTTCTATGCATATCCAGGGTCAGGATGTCGACCTTCAAATAACTATCGGACGAGACCGCAAATGGCTGGGCGGCGGCGGGCGGAACATTCCCAGTTTTGAAGTCTTCACTTCGCCGGATTGGCGGGGAACCGAAGGCTGGATTCGATTCAACCAGCCACTGTATAACTATGGCCCGAAGATAGAGGGGATTGAACTACACTTTGCCAAGGGCAGGGTTATCAAAGCGACGGCCAAAAAACACCAAAAACTACTGAGAGAAATGATTTCCGCTGACAAGGGAGCCTCTCAGATTGGAGAATTTTCTTTGACGGACCATCGCCACAGCCACATAACCAAATTTATGGCTAATACGCTTTATGATGAGAATATTGGCGGCAGATTCGGCAACACCCACATCGCCGTAGGCCGAGCTTTCCGCGATGTGTATCGCGGCGATGTCGCAACTGTTAGAAAACAGACTATGCGCCAGCTGGGCTTTAATGAGTCAGTAGTCCATAATGACATGATTTCCACTGGCGATCGGACAGTTACTGCTACCTTGCCTGATGGGCAGAAGAAGGTTATTTACAAAGACGGCCAATTCAAGGTATAATCAGCCTAGTTGTCCGGCCGGAAGGTCGGATTTTTTAGCAGAAAGAAGGAATAACCGTGGATATGGATTTCAAACAGCTGGCTGCTGCTATCCGAGTGATTGCTGAGGAAAAAAACTTACCTGAAGATCAGGTCTCTGAGATTGTCGAACAGGCCTTAGCCGCTGCTTGGCGGCGTGACTTTGGTGAGCGCGAGCAAGAAGTGAGAGTATCGATGAACCTTAATACCGGTGAGGTTACGGCCTTTGTCACCAAGGAGGTGGTCGAAGAAGTCAGTGACCCGCGTATCCAGATAAACTTAGCCGATGCTAAAAGCGTCGATAAAAAAGCTAAACTTGGCGGCACGGTCGAAATCGTTCAAAAAATTGAAAACTTCGGGCGGGTAGCCGCTCAAACTGCCAAGCAGGTTATACTGCAGCGCTTACGGGAAGCGGAACGCGAAATTGTTTTATCGGAGTTCGAAGATAAGATTGGCACCGTCGTTAACGGTATAGTCAGTCGTGTTGAGGGCCGGTTGGTGCGAGTTGAGCTGGGTCGAGCCCAGGGAATCATGCCAATTAGCGAGCAAATTCAAGGCGAACACTATTATCCCGGCCAGCGTCTGAAGCTTTATTTAAAAGATGTCGAGAAAGGCTTTCGGGGCCCACAGCTGATTGTTAGTCGCGGCTCCAAAGAATTCGTCCAACAGCTATTTATGGCTGAGGTTCCGGAAATGGACGGCGCCGCCGTGGAGATAAAAGAAATCGCCCGTGAAGCGGGTGTCAGATCAAAGATTGCCGTTTCGTCCAATGTGCCGGGCGTTGATCCGGTAGGCACGTTTGTCGGAGGGCACGGTACCAGGATTAACGCAGTGCGTGATGAGATAGGCCCATCGGAAATGATTGACATAATTGTCTGGGATGAAAAGCCGGAAGTATTTATCGCTAATGCTATGAAGCCGGCCAATGTGAGTAATGTAAAACTCAACAAAACAGACGGCAAGGCTGTTGTTATCGTCCCCGAAGACCAGCTCAGTATCGCGATTGGTAAGGCCGGTCAGAACGTCCGCCTGGCCGGTAAACTGACCGGTTATGAGTTGGACATTGAAGCTGAAAAAGGCAAAGGTCAAAAGGAAGCACCATCAGAGGATAAACAGCCGGGCGTGGAGTCTAAGCCGGTAGTTCAGAAGCTGAAAAAGAAAACCGAGCTGGAAGACAGTCTGCTCAAAGCCATTGAAGAACACGGCGAAGAAGTACAGCAAGAAACCAGTAACCCAAAAAAAGATAATATTCCCACCACGGAAATCAAACATAACGCGGCTGACGAAAAACAGCCGGAATCCGCCGCGACAGACAGCCCGAATACTGAGAATTAAGGTGTTTTTTAGCACTCTTGACTTGTGAGTGCTAACTCGTGATATCATAGTCGTATATGATTCCCAGTTCACCGGATTTCCAAGAGTTCTTATCTCACCTGACAGATAACGGCTTAGCGTCGCTTAAGCACGCCGACGCCATCGCCAGAGCTAGTGGTAGTGCTTACATTGGTACGGAACATTTGCTTTTGGGCATTTTGGCCCAAGGTAATTCGATGGGCGCACGTATTCTAGAGGGTGCTGGGGTTACACTGGACCGGGCTCGATTAGCTTTGAATTTGACGCCAAAAACTTTGGTTATCAGCATGGGCGGCAAGGGCCTTTCGGAGACTGCCAAACTGACTCTAAAAATGGCTTGGGAAATTGCTCAGGAATTCAACCAGGACCACTGCGGTACTGAGCACATTCTCTACAGCATCCTAAGTCAGAAAAACGCCAGAGCCAGCACTCTGCTAAGAGATATGAGCGTTGACACTGACCGATTAAGTGCCGAAATCGAACAATTTCTGAATCGCCAGCAGTATGAGGAGTCCGGCCCAGCCGGCGCTAAGCAAACCCGGTCAAGGAATTCCAAGAAAAGCGCTCTGGACTTTTTCGGGAGTGACCTGACCGAACTGGCTAAAGCTGGCAAACTCGATCCGGTGGTTGGACGAGAAGCTCAGATCCGCCGGGTCATCACCATCTTAAATCGCCGGACCAAAAACAATCCGGTGCTGATTGGAGACCCCGGAGTCGGTAAGACAGCCATCGTAGAAGGCATTGCCCAGCGGATTGTGAATGAAGAAGTGCCTGATAGTTTAGTAGATAAGCGTATCGTCACCCTTGATCTGGCCGGGATGATTGCCGGCACTAAGTATCGTGGTGAGTTTGAAGATCGCCTCAAAAAAGTCATCGCTGAACTAGAAGATGATCCGCGAGTCATTGTCTTTATTGATGAGCTTCATCTGATTGTCGGTGCCGGATCGGCTGAAGGGTCCATGGACGCCGGTAACATCTTAAAGCCTTCGCTAGCTCGCGGTAAAATCCGCATGATTGGGGCTACCACCACTGATGAATACAATAAACATGTTGAAAAAGATGCTGCCCTGGAGCGCCGCTTCCAGCCGATTAAAGTTCCCGAATCGACAGTCGCTGAAACCTGGGCTATCTTAAAGGGACTGCGTAAGCATTATGAAGATTTCCACGGTGTGAAAGTTAGCGACGAGGTCCTATCCGACACTGTGCAATTTGCCGGCCGCTACATCAATGACCGCTTCATGCCTGACAAGGCCATAGACCTTCTGGACGAAACAGCTGCCTATTTGCGGGTCAATAAAGTCAGAACACCGCCGGAAATCCGTGACCTGCAAAAGCAACTTAAACTAGCCAACAGTCGGATTGAGGAAGCGGTTGACAGCGAGGATTACGAGAAAGCGGCCCGTGAAAAACAGCAGGCCAGTCAGCTACACGACAAAATTAAAGATATGGAGGCCAAGCATCGCACCGGTAAGCCGCTGGTAATCACGCCTGATGATGTGGCCGAGACCGTTGCCCGAATCACCGGTGTGCCGGTCACTAAAGTTATCCGTTCAGAGGCTAAATATCTGGTTAATTTGGAAAAGAATCTTGGCAAATACGTCATTGGCCAGGAGGAGGCAGTAGGGACGGTGGCTAGAGCGGTCCGTCGCTCACGATCTGGTATTTCCAGTGAGAAACGACCGATAGGCTCCTTCGTATTCCTGGGACCCACCGGAGTCGGCAAGACCGAGCTGGCGAGGATCTTAGCACGCGAATTCTTTGGCAGCGAGCAGGCCCTTGTAAAAATTGATATGAGCGAATTCGGGGAGCATCACACTGTCGCCAGACTGGTCGGTGCCCCGGCGGGCTACATCGGCTATGAAGAGGGCGGGCAACTGACCGATAAGATCCGGCGTCAGCCTTATAGCGTGGTTTTGTTTGACGAAATTGAGAAAGCTCACCCGGATGTCTTTAATATGCTGCTGCAGGTCCTAGAAGACGGTAGTTTGAGCGATGCCAAGGGACGGCGGATTGACTTTACTAATACCATCGTCATCATGACTAGCAACCTCGGCGCCGAAAAACTGCAAAAAGAGGCGACTTTCGGATTCGGGGCCATTAGCCGAGCCGACATGAATGACCTTGAGGAACTGCATAATGCCAACAAGAACAAGGTGCTTGATGAGCTCAAGAAAATGATGCGCCCGGAACTACTTAATCGGATCGATAAGATCATTGTTTTCCGGGCTCTGACTAAATCTAATGCCATGAAAATCCTGGACCTTCAGCTGGAGGACTTGCGCGCCAGGCTGGTTAAGCAGGGCGTCGGGCTGCAAGTTAATAAAGCCGCTAAGCATTATCTCTTAGAAAAAGGTTACGATGCCCTAAACGGCGCTCGGCCGATGCGCCGACTGCTTCAGGAAACTTTGGAGGATCAAATCGCCGCCGGACTGCTCGACGACAGCTATCACAAGGGCGATGTGGTGAATGTCAGCGCCGCGCGGCCCAAGAAATCCACGGAGCCGGAACTCACTTATTCAGCGATGGCGGAATAAACCGCTACTGGTATACTTTAGTTACTTATGAGCACCCCGCGACGGGCTTTCGGGTATGCCTTCAGCATCGCTTTGGCAGTCGGTTTACTACTAGCTCTGTGGCAGCGGCAGGCCATTTTAGACTGGTGGCGACTCCAAAGCTACACGCCTCCTCCGGAGGTGGTTGCTCTGGCTACCGACACCGCGATGACTGACTCGGCAAGAAGAGTCTTTTATGTTAACCATCCTGAGCTTACCCCAAACGAAACTCAGTTCCGCCAAGATTGCCCGATTGCTGAACAAACCATAGTCTTAGGCTGTTATCATGGTCCCCAATCAGGAATATTTATCTATAATGTCAGTGATATCCGATTGGACGGTGTCGAGCAAGTAACAGCTGCCCATGAGATGCTGCACGCCCAGTATGATCGTCTCAGCTCCGATGAGCGTGAATCTATCGACCGGGTGCTGGTCTCTTTTTATGAGAGCAGCGTAACCGATGAGCGAATCAGAAAAACGGTTGACTCGTATCGCCAGACTGAACCCAACGACGTGGTCAATGAGATGCATTCCATATTTGGTACGGAAATCGCTACCCTCCCCTCTGAGCTGGAGACGTACTACAGCCGCTACTTTACCGATCGCAGCCGCGTGGTTGACTTTTCAGCGAGGTATGAGGCGGAGTTCGCCAGCCGCTTAGGCCAAATAGCCGCCATGGACCAGCAGGTGGCCCAGCTAAAACAGAGTATTGAATCTCAAGAGAAAAGTTTGACAGACCAGCTGGCTGTACTTGAAAACGAAAGCTCCAAACTTGATTTTTATCAAGGTAGCGGCGATACCGAGACCTACAACAGTCTGGTGCCAGGCTACAATGCTAGGGTCCAAGCATATAACTCCGGGGTAAATAAACTAAAAGAAGACATAAACGATTACAACCAGCTGATCGCTGAGCGCAACGCCTTAGCGGTCGAGCTAAAGGGGCTGGAACAAGCTATCGATACTCGCCTGACAACCCAGTCCACAGAGTAGAAAATACTTGACTAGTCAAGTATTTTTAGAAGAAGTGCTCAGGACTAAGGACATTTTTTCTCTATGACCTAATTCCTAAATCCTATATCCTATATTTATGGCGAAGAAGTTGGGGACCAGGTTTGTATGTAGTAATTGCAACGCTGCTTATGCTAAGTGGACAGGCCGCTGCGGTAATTGCGGTGAGTGGAATACACTACAAGAGCAGATTGAAATGAGCACCGCCACCGCTCGTACCAGCGGTCATAAATTAGAGGCCCAAACTGTAAGTGCGGCGGCTAAAGTTAAGACTAACCGGCTGTCAGTCGGGATAGCGGAATTTGATGACGTTTTAGGCGGTGGAGTAGTACCCGGCAGCGTTATATTGCTGGCCGGCGAGCCGGGGATCGGCAAAAGCACCCTGTTGCTACAAGCCGCTCATAACTTGGCCCAGAAGGGCAAGGTCTTATATGTAAGCGGTGAAGAGTCGGCTCGACAAGTGGCTATGCGGACTTCGCGGTTAGGCATTAGTAATTCTCCATTACAGCTGGCAGTTTCTGCTTCTGCTAATGATATAGCTTCGACGGTTGCTGGTGGTGACTACGGAGTGGTTGTGGTGGACTCCATACAATCAGTGGCGGTCAACGAAATTACTTCGGCGGCTGGTAACGTCAGCCAGATCACCGGCAGCACCCAGCTGATCAGCCTGGCCGCCAAAACTACTGATACGGCCTTGATCCTAGTGGGCCACGTTACTAAAGAAGGCACAATTGCTGGACCTAAAGTTCTAGAGCATGTTGTCGATGTGGTTCTTCAGTTGGAAGGGGACCGCTATGGTGGCTTTAAGATACTTCGCTCCGCAAAGAACCGCTATGGTTCAACCAACGAAGCCGGGATTTTTGAGATGACTGACAAAGGTTTGGCCGGTGTCGCTAATCCCTCGGCCGCGCTGTTAGCCGAAAGACAGGTAAGTGATGGCTCAATTGTTCATGCCTGCATGGAGGGCAGCCGTCCCCTGCTGGTAGAAATCCAAGCTCTGGTGAATCCCTCGTCTTACGGCTATCCCAAGCGAACGGCCAGTGGCATTGACCTGAACCGGGTTAATCTGCTGGTTGCCATGCTGGAACGACGCACCAAGTTGAAACTAGCTGATAAAGATATCTACGTTAATGTCGTAGGTGGTATCCGCTTGAGTGAGCCGGCCGCCGATCTAGCTGTCTGCATGGCCATAGCCAGCGCGACTCGTGGCATGCAACTAAAGTTAAACGCCGTAGTTTTTGGCGAGGTTGGCTTATCCGGTGAAGTTCGCCATGTCCCGTTTTTAGATAAACGCTTAGCCGAAAGTAAAAAACTGGGTTTTGAGGGCGCTATCGGACCGCGGGTGCTGGCTGGTAAAAAACCTGTCGGCCTTAGCTCGGTCGGTGATGTCCGCTCAGCCCTAAATACCTTTCTGGAAAAGGACTAATCGTCGTCAAAGGGCGGCGGTCCGCCACCTCCACCGCCGCCTCCACCACTGACCGCGAAGGTCGCTGTGGTGCTGTCGCTGGCGTCGTATAGCACACTATCAATGACTTCAACTCTCACTTCTGCAGGTCCGTCGGTTGTCGGAGTATAGGTAAACGACAGCGGCTGGCCACTGGCGATTGCCACGGTGTGAACCAGTTGCCCGCTGATATAGAAGTTAACAGTTCCGGGGAACTGTGATCGGTTAGGATCATCAAAAGGATGAGTTCCCGCTGATATGGCGGCCGAGATTGTACAGCTTCCCTCGCAGGAATCAAGCGAGCCATCCGAGACGGTTAGTTCGATAGTCGGTCGCTGGTCAGAGCAACTATGTACATCGTCATTAGCTGAGGTGTTGCCAGCCGCCGCCGCGCCGCTTCCGTAAAAGATATCGGCAGAGAAGTGCTCAGCGCTGGAATTTCCGCCTTCAGTCTGGCGAGCCAGCGCCGGAGTACAGTCGGTAGCCAGCTTATTGGAGACTTTATCAATGGTGGCGCTCTGGGTGGAGGTGGATTTTTGCTTATACCAAGCCGGATAGATTTCTGTGGCG
>MGCX01000026.1:19423-25071 GCA_001788565.1 Candidatus Saccharibacteria bacterium RIFCSPHIGHO2_12_FULL_49_19
GCATGGGCGCCGGTCATCCAGCCGTTAACCATAGGCCGGGTCATGGTTTCCATAAAGCCGCTCATTTCTACTCGTCGGGTGTGATGGCCAACCCACACCCCAACAGCGTATTTAGTAGATATTCCCATTAATAGACCGTCCTTAGCATCATTGGTGGTACCGGTCTTGAATCCGAAGTTCCAGCCTTTGTAGCGATGGATTTTTTGGCCGGACGGGAAATAGCTGGCATTGGGGTCAGAAATCATGTTGGTGACAATGTAAGCACTGTCATCACGGATGACCTGATCGCCTTTAGGCTGTTTCCATTCATAGAACGGCTTACTGTCAGAGCTGGAATCGTAGATTTTTAAGATGTAGGTCTTAGGCACATAACTGCCCATCCGCGACAAGGTGGCAAAGCCATTGACGTGCTCATCCAGGCGCAGAAAAGCTCCGTCACCGATGGCCGAAGCCCCATAACACTGAGTGGTCTGGGTCAATTTTTCATCCCCGTAGCACTTGTAGCCAGAGCGCAGGCCCATCGATTCAGCGGTTTTGATGGTTTTATCAACCCCGACGGTTAGCATGGCCTTAACTGCCGGAACATTGCGTGAGCCCCCCAGTGAATAACGTAGAGTCAGCGGTCCGGGGTAGCGAAAGTCATAATCATAAAGGCAGTTACCGGTCTTTTTGGTCTTGTTGGTGCATGGGTAACCCGGCAGGGCTTGCTGGATGTCGTACAGAGTTGATCCTGCACCGGCGCTATCGGTATGTTCAATAAGAGCGGCATAGTCGTAGGGCTTAAAGCTGGAACCGGGCGGCAGGGGTGTTTGGGCGTAGTTAATTTCTCCGAACTCCGGGTTAGTAAAATCAACGCCGCCGACTGCCGCTACCATCTGGCCGGTTTTGGTATCCATCGCCGCCATAGCGATATTGTCGCCGCGCTGTCGTTTGACCTGAGGCAAACCCTTTCGGACTTGCTCTTCGGCTAATTCTTGGAGGGGTACATCCAAGGTGGTTATAACCTTCCAACCACCAACCTTACGCGAAGCCGCGGTTCCCTTTTCAGAATCCTGGAAATATTTAGCAGCAAGTTCATTTTTAGCGCCCAGCACGAAGTAGGGATGTTTGATACCGGCATATTTGGTCTGCTGAGGCTGAACAGTGGTGATGATGTCAATTTTCTTGGCTTTATCGGCCTCATCCTTGGTAATTTTGCCGGTTTCCAGCATTGAATTCAGTACATATTCATAACGGCCAGCAAAGGCTTCTTTATCAAAATAGGGGCTGTAGGGCGAATATATGCCCGGTGATTTGGGAATGGCCGCCAGCATTGCCGACTCAGCCAGATTAAGCTGCTTGGCGGATTTATGGAAGTAATCAGAGGCGGCGGCTTGAACACCGTGGTCAACTCCACCATACGGCGCCGCGTTAAGATAGCCGGTTAGGATCTCGTCCTTAGTGTAGGTGCGTTCCAGCTCAACGGCCAAAATTAGCTCCTTGACCTTACGGGTTAAAGTTCGTTCTTCAGTCCAATCCTGAGTTATCTTAACTAACTGCTGGGTAATGGTTGAACCGCCTTGGGTACCACCCTTTTTAATGGTGTTGTTAATCGCTGCCCGGGCAATAGCCCGGATGCTAAAGCCCTTTTCGCTATAGAAGCTCCGATCCTCGGTGGCGATTGTGGCATCCTTTACTATTTGAGAGATTTCTTCGGACTTCACCGGTACGCGCTTGACAGCGTTATAATCCTGCCACAACAAAACTTTCCCGGTCCGATCGTAGTAACTGATTGATCCGCCCAAGTTGTCGCCGGAGATATCATTAATGTCCGGTAAGTCCTTACGGAAGTAGGCAAACACCCCCAAAGTCAGAACAAACATCACCAGGATAACGATGCCAAAGACCTTAAGCGCCGTCACTCCGCCATCACGGCTGAACCAGTATGCGTAGAGTCTTTTAGGATGAAGGCGCCAGAAAAACCGCTTGATTCGTGACTTTGGCAGGCCTCTCATACGCTCCACCTTACGAAGCGCCTTACCCTCTCTAATAGCTTTCCAGCGTTCACCAATAGAGCGGTTTATCTGCAGCTGTTTTCCACTCCGAGTCTTGATGTATTTACTGTTTGGCTGGCGTGATCGCCTGCGTCGATTTAGTTTCATAGAAAACGATGTTAAAACACATCCATTACTAACCCGGTATTATAGCAAACCGCTGTAGGTTAAGCGTCTGGGTTATACTATCCATATATGCGAATTTACATCAGAGGCGCTGAGAATTAACTGATGAAACTTTCTGAGGATTTAAGCTGGCGAGGATTAATCAAAGATAAGACGTTTACTGACCCGGCTTGGCTGGATAGCCCCCAGACTTTTTATCATGGGGTTGATGCGTCTGATGACAGCTTAACTATCGGTAATTTGGCGGCCATGCTGCTGGCCCGGCGCTTTGCCGATGCCGGATGGCAAGCCGTTTTGCTTGCTGGGGGTGCAACCAGCCTGGTAGGTGATCCGGGTGGCAAGACCGAAGAGCGAGCCCTAGCTCCCAGAGAAGTAATTCAGAAAAATGTCGAGGCCATCAAACAGCAGATAACCAAATTGTTTGCCGGCGAAAAATTTACTTTGGTGGATAATTATGACTGGTTTTCGGACATAAAGTATTTGGATTTTCTGCGTGATGTTGGCAAACACTACTCTATGACGGAGCTGATGCAGCGGGATTTCGTGGCCGCCCGGATGGGTGAGCAGGGTAGTGGTATCAGTTACGCCGAATTCAGCTACTCACTTATCCAGGGCTATGATTACTGGCAGCTTTATAAGAACCATAATGTCGTACTGCAGATCGGCGGCTCCGACCAATGGGGCAATATGCTCTCGGGCGTACCGCTAATTCGCAAAAAAGAGAATGCCGAAGTCCATGCTATGAGTATGCCGCTTGTCATCAATAAGGCCACAGGTGTTAAATTTGGCAAGTCAGAGGCTGGAGCGGTGTGGCTGGATCCTGATAAAACCACCCCTACACAGTTTTATCAGTTTTGGATTAATAGCGGCGACGAGGATGTAGAGGAATACCTCAAAATATTCACCTTTTTACTAAAAGAGCAGATCGTGCAGGTGATGAACGAGCATCATAGCGATCCCGGTCAGCGGAAAGCACAAAAAACTTTAGCCGAGGAGGTCACTAAACTGGTCCATGGTGAACATGGCGGGTCAGCGGATGTTGTAACAAAATACTTGACTAGTCAAGTATCTCTGACGGACGTCAATGAGGATGACCTATCACAACTTAGGCAAGAAATACCCTCCATCAAGGCCGCAGCCGGCTCCGGTTTGATGGAAGCTTTAGTCCAAAGTGGTCTGGCGCAATCTAATTCTGATGCTCGGCGCCTAATGGCCGGCAACGCTGTTTATATAAACGGTCTGCCGGTGAATCGAGAGAATTTCGAACAATCCGATTTTCACAACGGCCGGCTCCTGCTGCGTAGGGGTAAGGCTTACAAAGACTCCGCTTTGGTAGAACTGTCAGAATGACAGGAGGTCCGGCCTTGGAAAAAGCAAAGTATTTTCCTGCAAAAATTACTAAATTTTACCTACCTTCTTACAAGGTCGGACCTCATCATGGCTAGGCAAGCAACTCGTAAAGCTGACCAATATGACGACCCCAAGTATAACTACCAGGATTATTGGGCCGGCCGGGAATACGAGAATGCCGCAGAGGTGATGGCAATCAAGCGCTTACTCAAGGGTCAGCACTTTAAACATGCCGTTGATGTTGGCGGCGGCTACGGGCGTCTAAGTAAGTTGCTTGGCAGTTTCGCTGACAAAGTTACGCTTGCAGAGCCGAGTCAACAACAGCTGGATATCGCCAAGATTTATCTCAAAGACACACCTAGTGTGGAGCGTAAACTTCTGCAGGCTGCCGATTTGGAGATGCCGGCTAAGTCAGTTGATCTGGTTCTGGTGGTCCGAGTATTACACCATCTGCCGGATCCGATGGTTGAGCTTAAAGAGATAGCTCGAGTTTTAAAACCCGGCGGCACATTTGTTTTAGAATTCGCTAACGACTCCCATTTTCTTAACCGAGTCCGTTACGGCATCCGTGGCAAACGGGTGCCCCGCAGTCCGGTCAGTATCCAGGACGAGGCCAAAGTTAAGGCTGGTGAATTGCCATTTGTAAATCATCACCCTAAGACCATCATAGAGATGCTGCAAAAAGCCGGTTTTGAGGTAGAAATGGTGCTTTCCGGCTCCAACCTGCGTTCACCACGAGTCAAAAAAGTCCTGGGTAAAAATGTTTTGCTGGGTTTAGAGAAAGTCATGCAGCCACTGCTGGCACCTATCTACTTTGGTCCCAGCGTCTGGCTGCGTCTTAAGAAAAAGTAGCATATGTTGACAAATCAAGAAAACTAGTCTATTATATATTATTATGTTTGAGTTCCTAACCTCCAGAAAAATCTCCACCAGTTTCGGTGTTGCTGCCGGAGCCCTTGTTTTAGCTGGCTGTTCAGGTAAGGTGCACGGTGTCGCGAGCGTCGAATTACTTGATTGTAAGAGCGGTCCAAAAACTAATGAATTTGTTCTGGAGAATTTCAATCAAGGTAGCAAAATTGAGGTTGGCAAGGACATCGATACCTACGAAAGAGGTGATGGAAGCGGAGAAGCTGTACAGGGACCATTAGAGGTTATTTCCGCGGGCGAGGGCAGTTTCTTATTAAGAATTCGTTCTGAAGGTGGAGACTATACAGATCCAAATCACACACTGCCACAAAGCCACTACACTTTTATTGATCAAGACCATCAATATCAAATCACTGGGACGCCGAACGAAAACGGTTCCACAAGTCTTAAAATTGATGCCGAGTGCATAACACAGGATAGTTGAATTTACTTGCTACACTTGTAGCAGTGAGACCAAGTTCGCCAATAACCGACCTTAAAGGCGTGGGAGAACACCTAGCTAAACTGCTAGGCGTGCTTGGAATTAAGACCGTTGGTGAGTTGATAGATAACTACCCGCGCCGCTACGAGGATTATTCGCATGTTTTACCAGTCAATCAGCTCAAACCCGGCGATGTGACTATTGAAGCAAAAATCTCCGGGGTCACTGGACGATATGTCCGCCGCGGTATGCACATCACCGAAGCCATCGCCTCTGATGAAACCGGCAGCGTCCGCCTGGTCTGGTTCAACCAGCCTTACCGAGCTGGCGCTATCAAAGCCGACCAGCCCTACTACATTGCCGGGCCTTTCGCCTTGCGCCGCGGGCGATTTTCTATCGCCAATCCCTCCGTAGAACTGGTCAGCGATTTTCCGGTCAGCGCCGCTCGGATAATCCCTATTTACCGCGAGACCAAGGGGCTCAAATCTTCCACCATCCGTAAATTAGTGAGGGAAACATCAGTTCTTGTCACGGACTTACCCGAACACCTGCCTGATTGGCTTATCAAGGAGCAAAAACTAGTTGGTTGGAGTCAAGCCGCGCTGGAGATGCACTTTCCCAGCTCAGTCAAATCACTAGCGGCGGCTAAACGGCACTTAGGATTTGAGGAGATTTTTGAACTGACTTTGGCCGCTCTGCTAAACAAGGCCGAGTTTTCTAAAGGTGAAGCCTTAGCCATACCGTTTAAGGAAAAGCTGGCCCGTGACTTCGTCGCTAAACTGCCTTTTAAA
>MGCX01000027.1 GCA_001788565.1 Candidatus Saccharibacteria bacterium RIFCSPHIGHO2_12_FULL_49_19
CAGGTTAAGGATCTTAGGACTGGTTACGAGACTTCTGATCCTGAAAAAGTTTTAGACGGTCATATTGAACGTTTTATTGACGCTTGGCTCGAACGCTTACCTACGAGCTCTGGCTAAAGTGCTTTTGCTATAATTGTAGGCGTGATTTTATTGGATCGCGTAACAAAAACCTACAACCGACGAGGGCCGGCATTAGAGCGGGTGTCACTGCATGTTGAACCTAAAGAATTTGTCATTATTGTCGGTCAGTCCGGGGCGGGGAAGTCCACGCTCTTCAAGCTGCTGACTCGTGAGGAAAAACCAACCTCCGGCAAAATCATTGTTGGCGGAATGGACTATGAGCACTTATCAGATAAAGATATCCCACTACTGCGACGTAAAATCGGAGTGGTATTTCAGGACTTTAAGCTCCTTAACAATAAGACAGTTTTTGAAAACGTGGCCTTTGCTCTGGAAATTGCCGGCTTATCTAATGCTGAGATTAAACACACCGTGCCAAAGGTTCTGGATATAGTTGGTCTTAAGGGAAAAGAAAATAACTACCCCTTGGAATTATCCGGTGGTGAACGCCAACGTGTAGCTATCGCCCGGGCCATTGTCCGTCAACCCAAAATCCTGATTGCCGACGAGCCGACAGGCAACTTAGATCCCAAACATGCTTGGGACGTTATTAAAGTTCTGGAAAAAATTAACCGCTTTGGTACCACTGTGCTCTTAACCACCCATAATCAAGACATTGTTAATACCCTCAAACGCCGGGTAGTAACTATCCAGGATGGAAAGATAATCTCTGATCGGGCCGTTGGCCAGTATAGATCCTCATGACATCACGACGATTTATTACATTCGAACGGGTTATTAAAAACGGCATTGTCTCCTTTGGTCGCAATATTTGGCTGGCGATTGCCGCCATTGCCATGATGGCTATCACGCTTACGATTTTACTGTTTGGGGTTGTCGCCAACGCCACCTTTTCGCACACTATTGATGAAATCACCGACCGTATAGATGTCTCGGTATTTTTAAAAGACACAGTTTCCGAAGAGCGGCGCGAAGAACTAATTTCTGATCTTAAGAAAGTCGAGAACGTTGAGTCAGTCGAATATATATCAAAAGAAGAAGCCCTCAAACGCTATCGGGCCCAGAATGTTGATAATCCGGAACTGCTGGCCGCCATATCTGAGGTGGACAATCCCCTAAGCCAGGAACTATTAATCCAGCCCCAAGACCCCAATAATATGCAGCCAATCAAAGAGTTTCTGGATCAGTCAGAAATAGCTCAGCTACAGTCTGACCCCACCAGCTACTCCGGTGATCGCAAAGAGGCCATTGATAAGATTGCCCGAGCCACCCGTTTTTTTGAGCAGGCCGGCATAGTTGGCATAATTATCTTCGCTTTAATATCGGCGCTTATTATCTTTAACACCATCCGGATGGCTATTTTCAACCGTCGTGACGAGCTGGTGATTATGCGCCTACTTGGTGCCAGTACCTGGTATATCCGGGGGCCATTTGTGGTCGAGACCATCTTGTATGGTATAGTAGCCGCCGCTTTCTCCCTGTTGGTCTGCGCGGCGCTGTTTGCTGTAGCCTCTTCAACACTGCAAGCCAGCAGCTTGGGACTCTTGGACATCAAATACTCCGGTGAATACTTCAAGAATAACTTGCTTCTGATACTCAGCCTTCAACTTCTGGCTGGTATAATAATAGGTGCCGCCTCGTCCGCCATCGCTACGCGGCGCTATCTAAAACTCAACCGCTAAGGCGCCTTCGGCTCATAAGACACCCCTTCGGGGTTTCTCATCGCGCCGGGCGCGGAATAAATCCGACGCTCGGGCTGCGTTTCCCGAGGAAGACGGATACAAAACTCAACCGCTAAAGACAAAAACTTCGCAGGTAAGCGCGCCGGCTAATGCGAAGTTTTAAATTTAACATCTAAGACGGCGCAAAAATCAGCTTGAATTTGTTATGAGGTTATGCTATGTTGAAGGTGTTCATACCAAAACAAAAAATGAAAATTAGGCTAACCTCTAAACTAGTTGTAACTGTAGCCGCCGTTGTTCTTGTTGTTGGCGGTGGAGGTTATGTACTGGCTGATCAGTTCGACGAGCAGATCCGTCTTTTACAAGAGCAAAATAATTCTAATCGAGCCGCCTCTAACTCTCTAGCGACACAGGCTAATAGCTATCAAGACGCCATCAACAAGCTGGAGGGTGAAATTAACGGGTTACAGCAAGCTATTGTAGCCACCCAGAAGCAGAGTGATGACTTACAGGTCCAGATAGACGCCAACCAGAAGGAGCTCGACCACCAAAAATACGTGCTCGGCCTGAATATCAAGACCATGTATATGGAGGGTCAGATTAGCACGCTGGAGATCCTGGCGAGTTCCAAAAACTTGAGTGAGTTTGTTGATAAAGAACAGTACCGGATCTCGGTTCAAAATAAGGTCAAAGACACCGTCGATAAAATAACTGCTCTCAAGGTTGAACTGGAACAACAACAGCGTACTCTGCAATCGCTGTTAGCTGATCTGGAAAAGCAAAAGACTGATCTAGCCGCCGCCCGAGACCAACAAAGTCAGCTTTTATCATTTACAGAAGGCCAGAAAGCCACCTATGACAAGCAAATCAAGGATAACAACGTTAAAATATCCGAGCTTCGCCGACAGCAGGCCATTACCAACGCCGCGCTGTTTGGCGGCGGTGAGATTATCCAGAACAGCCGTTGCGATATCTATCCCCAAGGTTGGTGCAACGCCCCAATGGATAGCATCGTCGATACTTGGGGTATGTACAATCGTGAATGCGTTTCCTGGACGGCTTACCGGGTAGCAGTCTCCGGCCGCTACATGCCATATTGGGGCGGGCGTGGTAATGCTAATTTGTGGGATGATAACGCCCGAGCCGCCGGCATACCGGTGGACGGTAGCCCGCGGGTCGGTGACGTGGCGATTTCTAATTCCGGTTATTATGGCCATTCTATGTACGTTGAAGCCGTTCACGATGACGGCTCGATCGCTGTCAGCCAGTTCAATCACAATTGGCAGGGGACCTATTCGTTTGTACCGAAGATGCCGGTAGGCAATCTGGTATTCATCCACTTCCCGTAAGGATCTTCTCAGCTCTTTTAACTAAACTGCTACTGTTATAATGTTCCCAAAGGTGAACCCACGTTGCTGAAATTTAGAAAAAATGAGTCGGCTAGGAGCAATCAATCACCGCAACCGCCGACTTTAAGTAAGGCCGGCCTTTGGAGGCCGCTTGTTAAAGCGCTGGTAGCCTTCGTAATCGTTTTAATGATCTTTAGCTTGGGCTTCGCGGCCGGTCGTGGTGATTTAAAGATAAGGGACCAGCTGGCTAATAACGCCAGTCAGTCTTTACCCGAAGATCTTAATTATTCGGCTGTTGAGGAAGTTTATGATCAGCTCAAAGCGGCTTACGACGGGCAAATAGACTCCGCTAAGCTTTTAGATGGTCTCAAGAGGGGCTTGGTAGCATCCACTGGTGATCCTTATACGGAGTTTTTCGATCCCCAGGAGGCCAAGGAGTTTGATGAAGCTCTTTCCGGAAGCTTTACCGGTATCGGCGCTGAACTAGGCAAAAATTCTGATGGTCAGATTATCGTGGTTTCACCATTAAGCGGCTATCCGGCAGAGAAGGCCGGTTTAAGAGCTCAGGATAAGATCGCGGCCATCGACGGCAAATCAACCACTAATTTATCGATAACTGCGGCTGTTAGGCAGATTCGCGGCGCGGAAGGCACCAAAGTGACATTAACCATCGTACGCGGTAATGATCAGCCCTTTGAGATTACCATTACCAGAGCCCGTATCAACCTGCCGTCAGTTGAGTACAAGATTGAGGGTGGCATAGGCTATTTGAAAATAAACCAATTCAACGAGGATACTGCCCCTGAGGCGCGCCGGGCGGCCCAAGAATTTAAGGATAAAGAAGTTAAAGGTGTTATCTTGGATCTGCGAGGGAACCCGGGCGGATATCTGTCCGGAGCAGTCGATATCGCCAGTCTGTGGCTGCCGGAAGGTACAACTGTAGTTACTGAGCGCCGCGGCGGCCAGACTGTCAGCATCGAAAAGGCCAGTGGATCCAGTACCTTGCGCAATATCCCAACCGTGGTATTGATAGACAAGGGCAGCGCCAGCGCCAGTGAAATCACTGCTGGTGCGCTGCGCGACCACAAAGCTGCTAAGCTGGTTGGAACTAAAACTTTTGGGAAGGGGAGTGTCCAGCGTATTGATGAACTCTCAGACGGCAGCGAGCTCAAGGTTACCATCGCGCACTGGTTCACGCCAGCCGGTAAAAACATCGACAAAGAGGGCATAACGCCTGATTTTATTGCTGAGTCTTCGCAAAACGGCGACACCACGAAAGATCCTCAAAAAGACAAAGCCACGCAGTTACTTAACTAGTCAAGTAATTCAAGGTTTTTAGTTGACTGCTGTTCATGTTAATATCGTAAGCAGTTATTAGTACAGGAGGATCAGGCAAAAGCGTGGCTCGATCGGCCAAGCAGACTAAGTTCATATTTGTCACAGGCGGCGTACTATCCGGCGTCGGCAAAGGTATCACCGCCGCCTCAATCGGCAGTCTTTTAAAAGCCCGCGGCCTCTCTGTAAATATCCAAAAGTGCGACCCCTATCTTAATATGGATGCCGGAACTCTAAATCCGGCTGAGCACGGGGAGTGTTTCGTTACCCATGATGGGGCTGAAACCGACCTGGATGTCGGTCATTACGAGCGTTTCCTAGATACTGAGCTGACAGCCGCCAGCAGCTTGATGAGCGGCCGAATTCTATCCGAAGTTATCGGCGGCGAGCGTTCCGGTAGATATCTTGGGCAGACGGTTCAATTTATTCCGCATGTTACCGACCATATCCAACGGACTATCGCGGCTACAGGTAAGAGTTTCGATGTCCATATCATTGAAATTGGCGGTACAGTAGGGGATTACGAATCACTGAGCTTCATAGAAGCTATCCGCGAGATGGGAGTTAACCTGGGTCCGGATAACTGTCTGTTCGTGCACGTTGTTTATATGCCGTATCTAGGTGCGAGTGGTGAGTTTAAAACCAAACCGGCTCAAAATGCTGTCCGGGAACTGCGCAGTCTGGGGATAGTCCCCGATGCACTAATTGCCCGTAGTGAGCTAAAGCCGCCCAAATCAGTCCTGCCTAAGTTGAGCATGTTCACAGGGGTAGAGAGGGAAGCCATAGCCCTACTGCCCAACGCTAAGACCATTTATGAAGTACCGCTTAGTCTGGAAGCCGCCGGTATCGGTGATGTCGTCAGTCGGCGCCTGGGGCTGCGTTCTCAAAAACCTGATTTGGCTTCTTGGCAAAGAGTAGTTAAAAGTGCCTCAACTCGTTACCGGAGCACAATCAAAGTCGGGATTATCGCAAAATACATCGATAACCAAGACACTTATATGTCAGTTTTTGAAGCTCTGCGCTCAGCGGCTTGGGCGGCCGACGTTAATATCGACATTGTATGGGTTAACGCTGAAAGTCTGGAGAAGGATAAAAACCTACGCAGCGCATTAACTGCTCTTGATGGAATCCTGGTACCGGGAGGTTTCGGCCGCCGGGGGCTGGAGGGTAAGATTTTTGCTGCTCAGTACAGTCTGACTAACAAAGTTCCTTATCTGGGGCTATGCCTGGGCCTGCAAATGGCTGTTATCGCAGCTGCTCGTAACACCGGTCTTAAAGGTGCCACAAGCGTTGAACTGAATGAGAAGGGCGCTAGTCGGGTCATTGACTATATGGCCGACCAAAAAGATAAAGCCTTCACCGGCGGTTCTATGCGCCTGGGCAACTATCCCGCAAAGCTGGAGCAGGGCAGTTTAGCGCGTCGGGTGTACGGCCAGGAAAATATTATTGAACGCCACCGGCATCGGTGCGAGTGCGCCAATGCCTATCGCCCTAAATATGCTAAGTGGGGGATTAAGGCTAGCGGCCTATCTCCTGATGGGCACCTAGTTGAAATGATAGAGGCTACTGATCATCCCTATTTTTTGGCCACCCAGGCCCACCCGGAATTTCGCTCCCGGCCCAATCGGCCGCACCCCATGTTCTTAGGCTTTATTAAAGCTGTAATTGCTAATAGTTAAATAATCCATTAGCATAAAAGTTGCATGAATGATGCGGGGGGTGTCTCTAAGAAAGTCTTACTGGTAGAGGATGATGACAATCTGGCCAGTGTTTACTCCACACGTCTAACCAGCGAAGGCTACGTTGTCCGCCGGGTGGCCGATGGCGAACATGCCCTATCAACAGCTTTGGACTTTCATCCGGATCTGATTCTTTTGGACTTGATGATGCCGGCCCTGTCCGGCTTTGATGTGCTGGATATCTTACGAAATACTCCTGAAAGCAGCGACATAAAGATTGTGATACTGACGGCTCGCGGACAGAGCGGCGATGTAGATCGGGCTAAAAAACTGGGAGCTGATGACTATTTGATTAAATCGCAGGTGACCATCGCTGACGTGATGGTTATTATCAAAAAGATACTGACCGGCTCAAGCCAGGAACCATCCGGCGGTTCGCCAGAAACTCCCAACGATACTGAAAAATAAGTTTTATTCTACGCTAACTTCAGTTCGGGGAGCACTGCGTCCGGAAAACAGCTTAACTTTGCGGGCGGTAAACTTAACTATTCCTTCACGCGCGGCATGGATGGTGTAGTTTTTGCTCATAAAAGTACCGGGGCCCGGACGTTTGGTCATACCAACCTGGCGGACGATAATATCGCCGGCTTTGACTTTTCCGCCGCCGTGAACCTTGATACCCAGCCGCTGACCGGGACTATCATGGACATTTTTGCTGGCGCCGCCAGCTTTAATCTTACTCATAGCTTGCTTCTATTCTACCAAAGTATTGCAGGCTTCCGTATCAAGCAGGCCGGCTTTGGCCATAGCTACGACCGTGGTCTGGCTCAAGGATTTTCTATCAAGCGCCAACAGCTCCTCGTGTGTAAATCCCTTTTCTCTTAACTGCATTAACGTCCTGACAGTTACGTCATCAGGTGTGTTCCCCTCAATGCAAAGCCCAGCCTCTTCCAGTCCGTTAATAGTATGAATAACGACTGCTCCGGGATCGTCTGCCGGGCCTATGTCTTCGAGGATTCTCGAATATGCCTCTGTAAGGCAACTTCTGTATTCACCATGATCTTTACTCCAGTCGCGCTCTTTTTTGGCCATGATTCTATAACCTCTCTATCACCAGTAGCTGACGGGCTACAATTTGATCCTCACGGCAATAAACCAGCCCGCCCGGATCAACATGCTTAAACTTGACTATACTATAACCCATATCTGTTAATTCGTCAACCAAGGGTAGGAACTTGAAGCGGCGGCTGCTAATTTGCCAAGCCGGTACGGCGACAACCGCTTTACGGTCGGGTTTTAGCTGAGGCCGGAGGTTTTTCAGGAATTTCTTAATGATGGTATTAGAATCTTGGACTATCTTATTTAGCTCACTGGGGGCAGGCAGCTTATTCAGCGGTCTTCCTAAATAAGCCTCAGTTATCACCGTGCTAAACCGCGGCCATAGGTAGCTGGTGGCATCCACGGCTTCAACCATCACGCGCCCCTCGATATTGGGGTATTTGCCAACAAGCCACTGTAAGTTTTTTTTGGTATAGCTCACCAGTCGTTCATCAATATCGGTACCGTATACGCTATAGCCCATAAGCAGTGCTTCTTGGAGTATCACTCCCGTTCCACAAAAGGGGTCCAGTACAATAAACTTTCTTACACCCTCAGCCTTATCCCAACCGTTAGCCTTCATGGGGTCTGGTTGACCAACCGCCAGATTAATCATTATCTGGGCTAATTTAGGCGGCAGCATGCCCACCTTGGCGTCTCGAGCCGGGCGGGCTTGATCACGGGCTCCGTAAGCCTCAATGTCCTGGACGAACATAGTCTGAGCCAGGATGGTCTGGTTCCGGTGCTTGACAAGTACCAGCTCCCAAGCTCCTTTGGTAGTTAATCTATTGTGCAGAACTTGGGCGCTGGAAAGAGCCGCGGCTTTATTGGGCACAACGCGCATGGAGCCTTGCCTACCGGCAGGTAGGCGTCTGGCCGCCTTCTTTACACTTAGGGCGGTTTTATTGATCTGGTTAGGCGAGACATTAAAATCATAGGCGCTAAGACCTAGGGTAAACTTGCCGCTTGCTACATGCTTTAGGTGAACCGGCACCTGCTTTATCAGATATTTTTCGATACCTATCCATGAGCTAGTTGACAGCTCAGCCAAAATTTTGGCGACCTTGATAGTGCCGCCTAGGTTCTTGAAATTGATTTCACCTGCTTCAATGTCCAGCAAAGCCGCCGAGCCGCCGATTGGCTTAATACGCTCAGCTCCGTATAGACTTTCTAGTTCAGACACGCCGAACTCCGGCTGGCGGCCCAAGATCGCAACGGTTCTAGCCTTAAACTCACTCATCCTGAGGTATTATATATCTGTCTATGTCCGAACAGAAAAAAGCCCGCTGGCGGTTGATGCTTACCATTATTACGCTGGCTTTCTTAGCCCTGCTGATTTGGGGCTTGCGCGATGAGATCCGTGAAGTACTTAATGACATTGGCAAAGTTAACACCTTCGCCTTACTACTTTTAATCCCGCTGCAGATCATAAACTACGATGCCTACGTGCGGCTGTACCGTAGTTTTTTCAAAATCCTCGACGAAAAAACTGACTACTGGCCAATGTTTAAGGTTACTAATGAGCTAAACTTCGTAAACCAGATATTACCCAGTGGGGGAGTTAGCGGTATTTCCTATTTCTCAATTCGAATGCGCGGACTTGGCGTCAGCGGCGCTAAGGCGACACTAGCACAAGCCATGAAACTTTTACTGCTGTTTGTAAGTTTTCAGCCACTGCTTATTTTAGGAGTACTGCTTTTAGCGGCCCGCGGACATGCCGGCAGCTTTGTGATGCTGGTGGCCGGCTCTTTAATCACGCTGTTAATTGTAGGGACCGTACTGGGTGTTTACATAATTGAGAGCCGTAAGCGTATCTCATCTACTCTGCTGTTTTTAACTCGAGTTGCCAACGGCTTCATACATCTGTTTAGGCGTCATAGCACCGAGACCATTAACTTGGCGGGCGCCGAGGTAGCGTTCAATAATGTTTACGAAAACTACGTAGTTCTGAAGCGCAATTGGCGCCAGCTGAAATGGCCGTTCATTCACACCATGGTGGCCAATGTCACCGAAATCGCCAAGCTTTACGTAGTTTATCTGGCCTTTGGTGAGCTGGTTAACGTCGGCGCGGTGATACTGGCTTACTCGGTTGCCAACTTTGCTGGCTTGATATCGGTTTTACCGGCTGGTATTGGCATCTATGAAGCTCTGATGACTGGTGTATTAGTGGCTACCGGTATTCCGGCCTCGCTCTCTATACCAGTCACCATTATGTACCGTGTGTTGTCTATGACGATGGTTCTGGTACCGGGTTATTTCTTTTATCATAGAGCCATCAGCAAAGGTTTGGGGCCCAAACCGAGACCTACTTAAGAGTTATGCACGACACTCCACTGACGCCCACTGAGTTTGTAGCGCTGTTTAATCAGACTCTGGAGACTGCTTGGCCGGTGGTGGTAATTGAGGGTGAACTGTCGGATTTTAGGATTTCAAAAAACAGGTGGGTCTATTTTGACCTTAAGGATGAAGAGTCCAGCGTGCGCTTTTTTGGAACAGTCTATAATTTGCCCGGTCCGCTGGAAGATGGGTTGACCGTCCGGGTCGTCGGTGTGCCTCGACTGCATCAGCGCTTTGGTTTTACGATTAATGTCCAATCTATCATCCCGGTTGGGGAAGGAGCTCTAAAAAAGGCCGCTGAGCTGCTGCGTCGGAAGCTGGAAGCCGAGGGCCTGTTCGCACTACAGCGTAAGCGTGCTCTTCCGCCAGTTCCTGAGACAATCGGCTTAATTACCGCCGGGGCCTCAGCGGCTTATTCAGACTTTATAAAGATTATTAAGGAGCGATGGAGCGGTTTGGAAATTCAGCTGATAGATGTTTATGTACAGGGTGAGCAAGCGCCAACCCAGATCGCAGTAGCCTTAGAAACTTTCAACCGGCGGGCCAAGATCCCCGACGTACTGGTCATTACGCGGGGTGGAGGGAGCTTAGATGACTTAGCGGCCTTCAATGATGAACGCGTTGTGCGAGCCGTAGCGGCCAGCCGGGCGCCTACCATCGTAGCTATTGGTCATGAAGTTGACGTCTCACTAGCCGAGCTGGCTGCCGATATGCGAGCCAGTACGCCAAGTAATGCGGCCACCCTGCTTACACCGGACAAGAATCAGGAACTAAAGAATAACCAGCAGGTCCAAGCCGATTTAGCCAAACGGCTTAATACTATTTATGAAGATATAGTAGCTTATGCGGCTCGGAGCTTAGAGAGCATCATGAATACCATTCAAAGACTACTAATTAACGAAGAGTCCCGACTGGACAGCGCTCGCCGCTTGGCGGAGCTCCTTAATCCGCAAGCCGCTCTTAAGCGGGGCTATGCTATTTTGACGGTTGCTAGTCGTCAGGTGATGAGAGTCGGGCAGGTCAAGGTAGGTGATGAGCTGGCAGCCAGAGTATCGGATGGTACAATACAGTCTGTCGTGCGCTCACTTAGTAAAAATGCCAAGACAAAGTAAAAAACTTAAGTCTGCTAAATCCTACCGCCAGATGAGCGCTGAGTTGGAAAAGCTGCTGACTTGGTTCGATGAAGCCGAGCCCGACCTGGACGAAGCGTTGGCCAAATATGAGCAGGTTAACGAACTGATAGCCGATATGGAAGATTATTTAAAATCCGCCCAAATAAAAATTAAAAGGATAAACTCCCAAATACAATGATTGTTGTCTGGTTAACGGTTTTTGCTCTTTTATTTATGTTCAGCTTTGTAATACTGGTCGGCGCGCCCTATGTCCCCACGCTTAGACGTCAGCAGAAGATTGCCTTGGAGCTGCTTGATCTTAAACCGGGGCAGGTGCTTTATGACCTGGGCTGCGGCGATGGCCGATTGCTGGTTGCCGCCGCTAAAGCCGGCTATCGGGCGGTTGGGTATGAGATAAACCCGGCACTTGCGGCTATTGCTTATTTGCGTACGCGGCGTTATGGCGGGCGAGTTAAGGTTGTTTGCGGTAATTTCTGGCGCGCTGATATCTCCGGTGCTGACGCCGTTTTTGTTTTTTTGATAGATCGTTATATGAAACGGCTCGATCACTACCTGAGTGGGCAATTCAAGAATAAACGGGTTAAGGTAGTAAGTTATGCATTTAAAGTTCCCGGCCGGAGGCCGGCAAACGCAGTTAATGCTCTATATTTGTATAACTATGGCCGTCTTGCGCACAGTCGTTGACTCGGTTACCATAAGCGTATAAACATGTCTAAATCATCTGAATCTGGGTTAGCTTCAAGCGCGCTGATTATTGTTCTGCTGGCCTTAGTGTTGGTAGGTTCTTTAGCCTTTGGTTTCTGGGCGTTTTCCGGCCGGCAAGACTACAAAAACAAGGCCGATGTCAAAATAGCGGCGGCTGTCAAAGCCGCCAAAGAAGCGCAGGCCACCGAGCTGCAAAAGCAATTCGATGAGCAGTCAAAAAGTCCCACCAAGTCGTATCAAGGCCCGGTTACTTCCGGCAGTATCGCCTTTTCATATCCTAAAACCTGGAGCGCCTATATTGACGAGGGCACCAATAATCAACAAGTGAATGCTTACTTTCACCCAGATAAGGTACCCGGTTTTAACACCAAGTCGGCTTACGCCCTGCGGGTAGAAATGCTCAACACCGACTACTCCCAAGTTGTAAACACTTTGTCCAAACAAAATAAAGAGGGCGGCCTGAAAGCCTCCGCCTACATACCCCCCAAAATGGTTGGTGTCACCAACGTCCAGCCGGGTACCCGGTTTGACGGCCCTATCGCATCGGACAAAACTGGCGCCATAGTAGTTATCAAAGTCCGAGACAAAACACTAAAGATCTACACCGAGTCCACTGACTATCTTAACGACTTTGACAACGTTGTCCTGCCGTCGCTTACTTATCTACCATAAAATCTCAGCGGATTGTAAAATGTGAAACGTAAATTGCCGCGTTAGTCGGCGGCGAGTATACTAGTTGAAAGATTAGGAAGTTCGAAAAGAGGGTATGGTAAAAAAAAGGGCAGAGCGTTCTTCGGATTTGACTGACTCGATGGCCCTGCTCGCATCCTTGAGTGGTGATTTAGCCCTGCCGCTGTTGCAGATAAAAACGACTCTTGAGGTAGTTGGCAGCAAAAGCAACCTGACCGCCAAGGCCAACGAGCAGCACATAAAAAAAATGCTCCTGGCCTCAGAGACTGGTCTTCAACTGGTCGAGGCCTACCGGCTGGCTCTTAACGCCGACAATGAAATACTACCGTTGGAACCGGTAACTGTTGGAGCAGTTTTGACCGAAGTCGCTCATGAACTTAACGATTACGCCAATCAGTACAAAACAGTTATAGAAGTTGACGTCCAGCCTCGACTGACGCCAGTGCTCGCTCATAGACCAAGTTTAATAGCCGCCATGCAGTGCCTGGGAGCCAGCTTAATACGCGCCCAAGCCGGGATGAGTGAAGAGAAAAAGTACCGACTGATGCTGGGAGCCCACCGGACAGCTGATAATGTGATTACTACCGGCGCCTTTAGTAGTATGACTGGCCTGAGTGACAAGGTTTTACGCGGCGCCCGGGCGTTATCCGGCCGGGCTCGCCAGCCTCTAAGCGCCTTACCAGCGGGTTCTGCCGGCGGTGTGCTAATTGCTGATATCCTGTGCGCCGCCATGTGGCAGCCTCTGCGGGCGGCAGCCCACCGCAATATGCATGGGCTGGCTACCGCCGTGCCGGTTAGCAAACAACTTAACCTAATTTAGGAATGCTCAAATCTCAATGCTCAAAGCTCAATGAATGCTCAAGCAGTCAATGCAGCAATGCATTGAACCATTGGCTCATTGACTATCCATTGACAATCGACACCTGCCCATTGAACATCGGCGCGAGAGGAAACTCGTAGTGTCACAAGTGCTGGTGATTGAAGCCGATCAGGTGCTGGCTGAGAACCTTAAACTAGCTTTGCGTCGGGCCGGACATAAAGCTATTTGGCACCAGGATTTGCAAGCGGCCATTGAGTCTGTTGATGAAGATAGCCCCGAAGTAATCGTTATGGATCTGATCACCGCTGGTCATAGCGGCATTGAATTTTTGTATGAGTTGCGCAGCTACTCGGAGTGGCAATCTTTACCGGTTGTTTTGTACAGCAGCTTGGCTCCGCAGGAGCTGCTGGGGCTAGATCAGGCCTTGGAAGATCTTGATATCTCCGCATTTCACTACAAGCCAAAGTCAACTTTGGCTGAGGTTATAAGCTCCGTGAATGTTCTTGCCGTCCGTGCTTAAGATATGAAAACTATCAAGACCGAGGGTATCATTTTGAGTCGGACTAACTTTGGCGAGGCTGATCGGATAATGATTTTTTTGACTCCGGACCATGGCAAGATCAAGGCTATCGCCAAGGCTGTCCGCAAAAGTACTAGCAAACTGGCTGGCGGCATCGAGCTATTTAGCGTCAGCCATCTGACATTAGTTTCCGGTCGAGGTGAGCTAAATACCGTGATATCCACCAGACTGATAAAACACTTTGCCAACATCGTTAAAGATTTGGATCGTACCAATCAGGGCTACGAGTTTATGCGGCTTATTAATCGCAACACCGAAGAGTCATGTGATAGCGGCTACTTTGATCTGTTGCGCGGTTCATTTGAAGCCTTGGACTACCACAAGCTAGAAGTTAAGCTTATCAGCTTGTGGTTCAACATGCAGCTCTTAAAGCTCACTGGCCATGAGCCTAATCTGCATAGTGACGTTAAGGGTGATAAACTGGCTGATTCAGAGTCCTATGACTTCATTCATGAACGGATGCACTTTGTGCCAAAGCTAGCCGAGGAAGGTGCTTACAGCGCTAAGCACATTAAGTTTCTGCGTCTGGGGTTTGCCGCTGAGAGGCCGGGTGTTCTTGCTCGGGTTGAAGGCCTTCAAGAACTTGTCTCAGCCACCCAGCCGCTAGTTCGTTCGATGATGAAGAACTACGTCCGATAATTATCAGCGGTTCTATGCCGGGAACCGTGTCTCCATAGATGTAATATCTGGGAAGTGCTAAAAAACTATCCATTATTTCGTCTTCGAATATTTTTTGATTACGGCTACTATCTCTTTGCCATTCCACGGGGCTTTATTATACCAGTTGCCTCGTCGGCTATAATTGAACCATGAATGTACTAGTAGTAGGCGGCAGTTCAGGCTTAGGGCTGGAGTTAGCTAAAAAACTAACCGAGGACAGCCACAAGGTTATTGCTACTGGCCGCAATGCGCCAAAAGACAGCGGGCTGGACATCAGAGAGTTTGACCTAACTCAAACCGACCTGCCAAAAGCAATTGATGACTTTGTGAAAGGTCTTCCGCCAATTGACAGTCTGCACTACGTCGCCGGACTTTATCCACCCGGGACAATTACCGACCTCCCGCCTGAGCAGATTGATGCCAGCTTGAGCGTTGGCGGGCGGGGGTTGATGTTCTTTGTGCGTTCTCTGCTAATAAAGCAGGGTAAGTTGGCCCAGCTGATGACTGTTACTTCCACGGTCCAATATGAACCCAGAAAAGGACTGGTGGTTTTTAATTTCGTTAAAGCGGGGGAAGGACATTTTTCTAGCGGTATGGCCGAGGATGAGCGCGTCGGTAAAGTGCTAGTCGTCGCTCCTTCAGTCATGAGAGAGCATGACGATGCTAAAGCGGATAAAGATTTTCTTGATAAAACGTGGGTGGCCGAAACTATTATTGAAGAGCTTGATAAAGACTATAGATTTAGGGCCATCAAGCTACTGCACAAACCGACTCGTGTCGAAATAGTCGAGACTCGATGAAAATCACTGAGGTTTATAAAAAATACAAAATTACCAAGTCTCTTCAGGAGCATCACTTGCGGGTAGCAGCTGTCGCCAAGCAGATATGCGACGACTTAACCGTTCCAGTTGATGCCAAAACTATTATTGAGGCCTGTTTACTCCATGATATGGGCAACATAATTAAATTTGATTTAGACAAAAACCCTAAATGGCTGGAGCCTGAGGGTAAGGATTATTGGAAAACTGTCCAGACTGAGTTTAAGAAGAAATACGGTGATAATGAGCACCAAGCATCAATCGAAATCGCTAAAGAGCTTGGTGCCAGCCAAGATGTTCTGAAATGTATTGGCGCTATCGGCTTTAATAAAGCTGTCCAAAACTCTAAAAGTAATGACTTAGAAGCTAAGCTCTGCGACTACGCCGACACCAGAGTCAGCCCTCACGGAGTGGTCAGCATACTGGAACGGCTAACAGAGGGTCAGCAAAGGTACAAAGATCGTTCTGATAAGTGGATTCTGCCCGGCATGTGGGAAGAGCTAAGCAGCGCTTGCTACAAGATTGAGGAGCAAGTTTTTGCTAATAGTAGAATCAAGCCGTCCGATATCACTGATGAATCAGTCGCTCCAATCATCGAACAGCTAAAGACTTACGAGATAACCGAAACCCGTTAAAATAGTTGAGCTTAGCTCCAACCAAACGGTGTTTCGCCGTCTTCGGCTGGTGGCGGCAGAACAGAGTGTTCAGCAGTACGTCCAAGCAAACGATGAAACAGGCGAGGCCTTAGTTTCTTATGACCGTTTGGTGATGGAAGTATTTGCTCAGGCAAAGGAACATAGCCGCTGTAATAATTTTTCTGTGGAGGCAGCTTAACGATCCACGACTTTAGGTGTCTGGTATCCGGCTCTGGCCAGCCGATTGGTAATGTTGCCTCCTCGCTCCTTGCCAAAGTATTCGATTTAGAGTCAACTAAAGTTGGGTACTCCAACGTTTGGGAGATCTCTGTGCCTCCTGTTGCCACCTCGAACTCACCGAGTATTCTGGCCCGTCTCTCTAAATCTTCGACGCAGCGGCGCGCATTGGCAATATCACGCTGAATACTGGCCCTCTCGCTACGAACCAGTCTGTCTCTCTCCAAGTCTCTCATTCAGCCAAGACTAAATTATATACCACAAAATCCTATATAATTTAGCTAATGGAGAAAAAGGTGACTCTTGAAGATATTGTAAGTTTGGCTAAGCGGCGGGGGTTTGTTTATCCTAGTTCAGAGATTTATGGCGGGCTATCCGGGGTTTATGATTACGGTCCACTGGGCGTAAAGCTTAAGCACAATATCCAGAACCTGTGGTGGAACTCTTTCGTTAGCGCCTGGGACGATATGTACCCCACGGACAGCGCTATTCTCGGTCCAGAAAAAGTTTTTGAAGCCAGCGGTCATCTTGCTGGGTTTAAGGACCCGATGGTCGTCTGCAGTAATTGTCACTCCCAGTTCCGAGCCGACCATGTAGAAGGTGATAAGTGCCCCCATTGCGGTAAGACCGCGACCTTAGGCGAGCCGCGTCAATTTAACATGATGCTCCAAACCCAACTTGGCGCGGTAGAGGGGGAAGGGCAGACTGCTTACTTGCGGCCAGAGACAGCCCAAGGAATATTTACAAACTTTAAGAATGTGCTTGATAGTTTTAGCCCCGATATTCCGTTTGGTATCGCTCAGATTGGCAAATCATTTCGCAACGAGATCAGTCCGCGGGACTTCCTATTTAGAATGCGCGAGATGGAGATGATGGAAATCGAATACTTCGTTCACCCTGATAAGTGGGAGGAGGCCTTTGAGGAATGGAGGGTCGGTATAAAAACCTTCTTTGGCAAGGTCGGCCTGCCGGAAAAGATGGTTCATGAGCACGAAATTGAAGAAGCCGAGCGAGCCCATTATTCCAAACGAACTATTGATTTCGAGTTTGACTATCCATTTGGCCAAAAAGAGCTTATGGGTCTCGCTTATCGTGGGGACTATGACCTAAGTAATCACCAGAAGGTTGCCGGCAAAAGCATGGAGTACCAACCCAAGGACGGAAGCCAGCCGTTCATTCCTCATGTTGTCGAACCTAGCTTCGGACTAGATCGGCTCGTTCTGGCTGTGCTGGTAGCATCATATGCCACCGATGAACAGGGCGGAGAAAAGCGGGTATTCTTAAAACTTCCGGCTGAAATTGCACCCGTTAAAGTGGCGGTCTTTCCGCTTCTAAAGAACAAGCCGGAGTTGGTTAAAAAAGCCCGTGAAGTTTATGAGATGCAAAAAAAAGAGCTCGGGGCTGTGATGTGGGATGACAATGGCAACATCGGTAAACGCTACCGCCGGCAAGACGAAATCGGCACCCCGTACTGTGTTACAGTTGACTTTGATAGTCTCCAAAACGATGACGTGACTGTGCGAGACAGAGACTCAACCCTCCAGGAAAGAGTCAAGATAAGTGACCTCCTTGAAAAGCTCCAATGATATGAAAAAGCGAGTTCTTGTAACAGGCGGTGCCCGAGGAATCGGCAGAGCTATTGTTGAGGAGCTAGTAAGATTCGGCTACGATGTTGTAGCCACTCATTACAAGACTGATGACCTGGTTAAAGGCGCTCAGTATCTTCGTGTTGACTTAACGGACAGGGGGGAGCTCGATAAGTTCATCACACAGGTAGGGAATCGAGAACCAATAGATGTGTTAGTTAATAATGCTGGGCTTTGGCTGGGCAAACCGTTTGAGAAGACAGCCAAGGCAGAACTTTTTGAGCAGATAGATCTTAATTTAGCTGCCCCAACTCGGCTGACACATGGTCTGCTGCCGCTTCTAAAGAAGGCCGAGGCACCATTAGTAATAAATGTTTCCTCACAAGCAGCGCATCCAATATTCCCCGGGGAGGCGGCCTACAGTGCTGTTAAATCAGCATTATCGACTCTGTCTAATGTGTTGCGTACCGAGCTCAACCCACTGGGTATTAGGGTCACCACTTTTGAGCCGTGGGGTGTCAACACTTACGGAATTAAAGAACCTAGCGGAATGGTCTTACCCTCTGAGCTAGCAAAAATAGTCCGCTATGTTATTGAACTACCTGGACATCTTCAACTGGACACAGTCGGTATTAGCCACATCAAGCAATACCGCGGAGGTTATCCCGACTGGATAGAAAAGTAGAGGCAGGGAATACTTAACTAGTCAAGTAATTATGAAACTTTTACTTACATCAAACGGAATTAGTAATCAAAGCATAGCAAATGCCTTAGAAAACCTG
>MGCX01000028.1:0-4492 GCA_001788565.1 Candidatus Saccharibacteria bacterium RIFCSPHIGHO2_12_FULL_49_19
CTGACGGGATGGATGAGAGTCAAAAGTTAGCCGATAATGATCACCGCCGGCTGGGGCAGGAACTAGATTTGTTTGTATTCTCAGATTTGGTTGGACCGGGCCTGCCGCTTTTCACGCCTCGCGGAACTGTTTTACGTACAGAGCTTGATAAGTATATCCAACAAATGCGCGATAACGTGGGTTTTCAAGGTGTAAATATACCCCATATAACCAAAAAGGAGCTCTATCAGAAGAGCGGCCACTGGACGAAGTTTAAGGATGACCTTTTCCATATTAAGAGCCGTGAGGGCCACGACTTCGCCATGAAGCCGATGAATTGCCCGCACCACACTCAAATTTATGCCGCTAAGCCGCGCAGCTACCGAGAATTACCAATCCGCTACCGGGAGACTACAACCAACTATCGGGATGAGCAGACCGGTGAATTAAATGGCCTGTTACGGGCGCGCTCTTTTACGCAGGACGATGCCCATGTTTTTTGCCGCGAGAGTCAGGTTGTTGAGGAATTTTTAAAGATCTGGGAAATAGTTGAGAAGTTCTACAAAACCTTCAATTTCTCCTTAAGATTGCGTCTTTCCAGCCGTGATCCCATGACACCCGAAGCCTATGCAGGTAAGCCGGAGCAATGGGATAAAGCTGAAAAAGAACTAAAAGAAGCTCTAGAAAAACACGGTGCTCAGAATTTGGAAGATGGGGTAGGTGACGCCGCATTCTATGGCCCTAAGCTGGATTTTGTGGCGGTTGATTCATTGGGCCGGGACTGGCAGGTGGCCACCATCCAAATAGATTTTGCTCAACCGGAAGGCCTGGACTTGACCTACATAAATGAACAAGGCAAAACCGAACGGCCGGTTATGATTCACCACGCCGTGATGGGTTCGATTGAGCGCTTTTTGGCGGTCTATATCGAGCATACCAGCGGCAGATTTCCGGTCTGGCTGGCGCCCGAGCAAGTTAGAATTGCTACCCTTAAAGACGATCCTAACATCTTAAAAATGGCCAAAGATGTTGTAGAAAATGCTAAAGTCTTGGGAATTCGGGCCGAGCTGGATGATTCCAACGAGTCAGTCGCCAAAAAGGTCGCCGAAGCCGAAAAAATGAAGGTCCCTTACACAGTGGTAATCGGCGAAAAAGAAGTCCAATCCGGCCGCGTCACCCCTCGCCACCGCTCCGACCTGCCTGAATTACCCGAGTTAACCGTCAACGAGCTTTTAGAGCGACTTTCCCAAGATGCCAAATCCCGCAGATAAAACAGTTCGGGTCATCCGTAAGGCCGCATTAGCCTATTTCAAAGATAAAAAGATACTTATGGCTCGTGATGACCATAACGAGGAGGCCTTTTACACTCCTGGCGGCAAGATAGAAGACGGAGAAACAGATGTTGAATGTGTAATCCGGGAAGTTAAAGAGGAGCTGGATGCGGATTTAGAAAAAGATTCTATTGAGTTCTTAAGCGAATTTGAAGCAGTAGCTCATGGAAAACCCCACCTGAGGGTAAGTATTAGATTATTTACTGGCAAATTAAGCGGCGAGCCGAAACCGCATGGTGAAATTGCCGAACTTAGTTATTTTGATACCTCTGTCGACAACAAACATTTGACCCCGATTTTGATAGAAGAAATTTTCCCGTGGCTCAAAAAGCACGGCTACATCAATTAATGAGTAGTAAAATATCCCTGTTATGGCGAGGAAATCAATAGCTATTGATATTGACGATGTACTAGCTGCTAACGCTGAGAACTTCGTTAGGTTTAGTAATAAGCGGTGGGGCACAAATCTTACACCCGATGATTATACTGAGCATTGGGCTGAGCTCTGGAGCGTTGATTTCGATGAGGTAGAAAAAAGACGAGACGAAATAGTAAAGGAAAAACTTTTTGTAAAACATCGTTTTTTTGATGAAGCAAAGCCAGTTTTAAAGCAACTCTCAAATAATTATGAGCTGTTCGTTGTCAGTTCACGGAGTAAGCGAATCCAAAAAGATACAATCGATTGGGTAAACAGGGAGTATGGTGATATCTTTTCGGGCATTCATTTTGCGGATATGTGGGACAGGACGGATCTGCACATTCTTGAAAGACTTAAGGGCACAAAGAACGACGTAATCAAGCAAATAGGCGCTGATTATCTGATAGATGATCAACCCAAACACTGTATCGCTGCCGCCAAGGCTGGTATCAAGACTGTGCTATTTGGTGATTATAAGTGGAATCGCGATCTTAAACTGCGTAAAAACATGGTTAGAGCTAGGAATTGGCAAGAAGTTTTAGAGTATTTCAATGGCCAAAACTAAGAAAACAATCGCGGTTGATATTGATGAAGTACTGATGCCTCACTTTCAGGACTTGATAGATTGGTATAACAAGCAGTATGGTACTGAACTTACAGCCTTGGATAATCATCCTACAGACCCGCGGCCTTGGGGCACTGATAGTTTTGAAGAGGCGATTAGAAGAGTCCACCGCTTCTTTGACACCCAGACGTTTAAGAATTCTATGCCTTTCTCTGAGGCTAAACAGGCTGTTCTAGAGCTTAGCCGAAACTATAAAATGATTGTTATCACAGCTCGGGATACCATCCTCGAGCGGGCCACCAAGGACTGGCTGGATGAGCATTTCAAAGAGTTATTTACAGCTACTCACTTTACTGCCAGGTACAATCTGGAAGGAGAGATCCAGACAAAGGCCTCTGTAGCTCTGGCTAATAAGACTGATTACTTAATTGATGATGCCTTAGACCACTGTGAAGATGCCGCGAAAGTAGGCATCAAGGCTTTATTGTTCGGTGAATATCCCTGGAATCAGTCTGATAAATTACCGAAGGGTGTTGTTAGAGTCAAAAACTGGCAGGAAGTATTGGACTACTTTGAAGGGCGTTGATCCAGAGTTTCGGGCTCGGGTGTATGCCATCGTTGCTCAGATACCAAAGGGCAGGGTCATGGCTTATGGACAAATCGCGGCGCTGGCTGGCAGCCCCTATTCAGCCCGCATCGTCGGTGGTATAGCACACTGGGGCGACCCTGATTTACCGTGGCAGAGAGTAGTGATGAAAGACGGTAGTTTAGCCCCCGGCTACCCGGGCGGCACAGCCGGCCACGCCGAAGCTTTAAGAGCCGAAGGGGTAGCTGTCGACGAAGACTACCGGGTGGATATCGCCGAACTCCTCTGGAGTCCGCCTAGTTCGTAGTTTTTAGTTTATAGTTTTTAGATATTCATGTCCGAAAAACACTACCCACTACAAACTACCCACTACAAACTATTTGTTATAGTTGGCCCGACAGCTAGCGGTAAATCAGCACTAGCGATGAGAGTTGCCAAGGAGTTTGACGGCGAGATAATCTCGGCCGACAGCTGGCAGGTCTATAAAGGCTTTGATATCGGTACCTCCAAACCCTCCAAAACCGACCAAAAGCGTATAAAACACCACCTTATTGACGTCGTGGAGGCTTCTGAGGGTTTTAACGCGCCTAAATTCAAAGAGCTGGCCGAGAAGGCCATTGCCGATATCCAAAACAGGGGTAAATTACCAATTATAGTCGGCGGCACCGGCCTATATATCGACAGCGTGCTATTTGACTACGGCTTTTTGCCCAATTTAGGATCTGCTGAGCGGGCTAAACTGGACGCTACTGGCCTGGGCGAGCTAATTGAACTGGCCGAGAGCTCCGGAGTGGAACTATCGGGTATAGACACCCGCAACAAACGTCGGGTTATCCGGGCCATTGAAGCCGGCGGGCAAAAGCCAACTAAGTCGGAATTGAAGCCAGGAGTTTTAATTGTTGGGCTGAAGCCGGATACCCAGGAGCTTCGCAAAAATATCCAGGCTCGCACCAAGCGGATGATAGCCACCGGCTTGGAGCAGGAAGTCAGAGCTTTAAGTGCCAAATACGGTTGGGGTATTGAGCCCATGAAGGGCATAGGTTACCAGCAGTGGCGACCATATTTGTCACCTATGCAAAGTTTGTCAGCCACCGCGCGAAGCTTGTCAGAAACAGAGATCAAAATCGTAAAATCGACCCGTGACTTAGCCAAACGGCAGTGGACTTGGCTCAAGCGTAACCCGTATATTAGGTGGTTCAAGTCAGCTCAAGCCGCTTACGACTTTTTGACTAAAACTCTATAAAGTATTATAATATCAACCGTACTTCTGGGATTCCCGAAAGGTGGTAATCCGGTGCTAAAAAGGCTCTGGGACTACTTCTCGGGGATGGACTGGGTAGGGCCAGTGTTCTTTCGATCACGAAAGGTCTGGCCTGTCATCGTTGTTGGGCAATCCGACAGGAAGGGTGAGCTCATGGCAACACTTAGCACACGAGACAAGGAGTTGCTCCGTCTCATGGTGCAGGGTAAAGACGATCGGGAAATCGCCGATGAGCTCGGCATCTCATCGATCGCCCTATCTCAGCGCCGCAAGGCAGTCGTCCGCAAGATGGGGGCACGTTCTCCGAAGGAAGCGATCAAGCGAGCCAAGAGACGTGGCCTCACAAGGTGAA
>MGCX01000028.1:4527-26046 GCA_001788565.1 Candidatus Saccharibacteria bacterium RIFCSPHIGHO2_12_FULL_49_19
TGCTGTCTAAAAAAGTAGGTCGGCATCGGCTTTTGCATGAGCTTCTGGTACAATAAAAACAGAGGAGTTATAGGTGTTTGAGCAACTGTTTGGATCAAAGACGAGGGTTAAGCTGCTGCAGCTATTCTATTCCAACCCAAATCGCTCATTTTATGTGCGCGAAATCACCAGAAAAATTAATGAACAAATAAACTCGGTCCGCCGCGAATTATCTAACTTGCTAAGCATTGGCATAATCACGTCCGATGCTAACAACAACCGGCTGTATTATGAAGTCAACCAGACCTATGAGCACTACAACCCCCTAGCAACGATCTTTGGGGGCCAGCCGACGGCTATTCCAGCTAAAAAAACTTCTTCAAAAACGGCCGCTAAGGTTGCGCCTAAAACGAAGCCCAGTGTCGATGTTGCGCCCGAGCACCCTTTGACAAAAGATGTTCGTACCACCGGCAAGGTTGAACTAGCTATGCTAACAGGCCAATTTACCCGAGATGAAACTGCCGGAGTCGATGTGGTGCTAGTTGGTGATCTCAATCAGGCCAAGACCGCTAAATTCATCGCCGGTCTGGAGAAAGCCGAAAACAAGGAGCTGCGCTGGGTCACCATGACCATGGGCGACTGGAACTACCGTAAACAGATCAACGATCGCTTCATCAATAACGTCCTGGCGGCTAAGAAGCAAGTAATAATTAACAACCAAGACATACCGGTTAACAGATGAAGATTCGCTCCGCTCATCAGCAGGTTCTAGGTTCTAGGTTCGAGGTTCTAGCACCTAACACCTATAACCTAACAACTAAAACGACAAAAGGAGTTTTTTAGTGGAGCTGTCGTTTCATGGTGCTAATTGTGTCCGAATTACAACCAAGAAGGCCAGTGTAGTTGTCGATGATAATTTGGCTAAGCTTGGCTTAAAATCTATTGCTAAACCTACAGATATTAGCCTGCATACCTTTAAATCACCCTCCTCTGAGTCAACTCAGTTTAGCGCCGATGTGCCCGGTGAGTACGAGATTACCGATGTGGTGATTCATGGTATCGCCGCTAGGTCCCACATGGATGAAAAGGGAAAGACCTCAGCCACGATTTTTACGATTAGCTCCGGTAATCTAAACATCGCGGTTCTTGGGCATATTTATCCTGAACTTTCTGATGAGCAAATAGAACAGATTGGTCCAATTGATATCGCTGTTGTTCCAGTCGGCGGCAATGGCTATACCCTAGACGGTACCGGTGCCCTGTCGGTAATTAAGAAACTGGAGCCTAAAATTGTGATCCCCACTCATTACGCGGATAAGGCTATAAAATACGAAGTCCCTCAAGCCGATCTAGAGACCGCTTTAAAAAATCTGGGTATGGAAGCCGCCGAAACCACTGATAAATATAAAGCTAAACCCGGCGAATTATCTGATACCACCCAGCTTGTTGTCCTCAAACGAACTTAAGTTTTAATCAAGCCCTTCTTTTTTAGACTACGTAGAGCGTGGGTGCTAATTTTGACTCTGACTTTTTTGCCGTCAACGACTAGAGTTTTAGTCTGCAAATTAGGCTTCCAAACCTTCTTGGTGTGGCGCTGAGAAAAGCTGACGTTGTGGCCGTGCTGCTTACCTTTTTTATCAAAATCTAATCGCTGCATAATCAAGGTGTAATTCTAATGACTATCAGGGGTAAAGTCAATGCTAGGTTATACTATTACGCATGAGCTTGCCCGGAAATCAGCTTGAAATGCTCGATTATCAATGCTCAAGGCTCAATGAATGCTTGAATGCTCAATGCCGCAATTCATTGAATCATTATTTCATTGACCATTCATTGCCCATTGAACATTGCCCATTGAACATTGCCCCCGAAGGAGGTTTGGGATGAGCGTTGATCTCACTAGTATTGCTATCTTGCTGGTTGTACTGCTGTTCTCGATGTCTATACATGAGATGCTGCATGCTTATGCAAGTAAGTGGCTAGGTGACGATACGGCTTACCACATGGGGCGGGTGACATTAAACCCAATTGCCCATATCGATCCTTTCTTGACGGTAGCTTTACCTCTGTTACTTCTGATTTCCGGCAGCCCGATTCTGTTCGGCGCGGCTAAGCCGGTACAGGTTAATTTCAGCCGCTTGCGCCACGGGGAATACGGGGGAGCGATAGTCGGTATGATTGGCCCGGCGTCTAATCTGGTTTTGGCCGTGCTTGCATCACTCCTTTATAACCTTTTAGATCCGAGCTTTGGCAGTACGGCTTATACTGTCCTGGGATACGCCGTGGCACTTAATGTTGGCTTGGCTATCTTTAACAGTATCCCTTGGCCGCCGCTGGACGGCTCCCGGTTGCTTTACGCTTTTGCTCCCCGTGCAGTCCAAGAGTTTATGGAGTCTATCGAGCGGATGGGGATTATTGGTCTGGTACTGTTTATCTTCTTGTTTTACCAGCTTGGCGGTCCAATCTTCAATCTGATACAGAACCTCACCGAATTCTTAGCGCCGGGTCTAGTCCTATAACTCCTACCAGAGCTATCTGCTTGGATGTAGTGCAAGGAAGCAACGAGCACCGAGCGAGACGTATTTTAATGATACGTTGAGCGAGCAGCGCAGGCAGATGACGCCGCAATGCGCCAAGAGCTCCAACGGTGCAGCCGGCTTCGCTGGTTGGCAGGTTGGAGCGGCAGGTAGTTCTGGATGCTATAATAAGAGTAGGTCGGTACGACCAGCACAATAAATTATCTGAACAGTAGTTTAGGATCGGGAGCCTTACATGCGTATCGGTCCGTGGATCGGACGTGCGGGCACCCACTTTGCACACGCAGAGTAAATTGAGTGCTACGAGCCGACCTGAAAAGCCCGGGGTCTAACTCCGGACTTTTTTTGATGCCCAAACTGTATAATTGTAGGGGTCATCGGGGTGTGGCGCAGTTGGCTAGCGCGTACGGCTGGGGGCCGTGAGGCCGCAGGTTCGAGTCCTGTCACCCCGACCAGAAGAAGGCTATAATTTATATATGGATGAGAAGGATCTACAAGGAAGATGGCATAGCCGTTATGAATACGGTGATGGAAAGATTGGTGAGCACGAAGTTAATCTTTTGCCGCAGCGTAATCAAGGAATATTAGGAGTTAGTCCTGAAGTTGAAGGCGAATCGCATCTTGTGCTCGAGCTAGAGTTTCAACTTCCGAGGAAGTTGGCGGGAAGTTGGCGAGAAAGAACTTCTCGCACCGGGGAATATCGAGGTAAAGTATTTGAAGGATTTTTGATGCTTATATTAAACGATGATTTTACTGCTGCCAAAGGGCAGTGGATAGGAGATAATAGAGATCAAACTGAAGTAAATTCAGGCACTTGGACTCTAGAGCGAGAAGTCGAATAAGGATGTGGGAAGAGAAAAAGGGTTCTTTATACCGTAAATTTGAGTTTGAGGACTTCAAATCAGCCTTTGAATTCATGCAGAAGGTGGCCGTGGTTGCCGAAGAGCAAAATCATCATCCTAGGTGGCAAAATGAATATAACAAGGTGGAAATTTGGCTTAGTACCCACTCGGCCGGCGGCCTAATAACAGACAAGGATAAGAGATTAGCATCCGAAATAGACAGGATTTACGGTGAAAACACTTAAGTTTAACCACGAAGATGCTCAAGCTATAGCTGGTGCCCAGAAAACCAATACTTGGCGACTTTATGATGATAAAGACCTGTCTGTTAACGACACCGTAAAGATTATTGATAAGGTCAAGCCCGATCAGTCCAGTAGCTGGCGGATAATAGGCGAAGGCAAAATAACAGAGGTGGTTGAGAAGAAACTGGGTAAGGTGACTGCTGCCGATATGGACCAGCATAGGAAATTTTCATCACTAGACGATATACTGAATACTTATCGAGGCTACTACGGCGATCGGGTAACAGCTGAAACGCCAGTAAAGGTCATTCATTTTGAGTTCACGCCCAATTTAGCTGGTGATCAGCCGCTGGCGGGGATGCTCCTGGACGAGGCTAAACTCTACACTGACGGTGGTTCACGAGGCAATCCGGGACACTCGGCATGCGCATTCGTCATCTGTAAAATGGACGATACTGTTGTAGAAAAGTCTGGATATTACATGGGTATCGCAACCAACAACCAAGCCGAATACTACGGCATGAAGCGTGGACTGGAGCGGGCCCGGGATCTAAGTATTGATAAAGTCACTTTATTTTCCGACAGCCAGCTGGTGGTCAATCAGATGAACGGCTTATATAAGGTGAAAAATCAGGAACTGGCGCCGTTAAATCAGGAATTAAAGGGATTAGCGGCCGGCTTTTCACTGGTCCAATTCGTTTATGTACCCCGAGAACTTAACAAAACCGCCGACACCGAAGTCAACCGCATCCTGGATGAGCAGGAGAGATCAAATAGGAAGAAAAACCGGGGGAAACACTAAAAAACACATCAGTGAGGTGCTATTTAGTGGTCGGGCTGACGTAAGCCGGATTCTGTCGGGGTTGGTCATCTATCTGGGCCGATTGTTGCCAACCGGCTCGAGCGGATTACTTTATGATATAGCCGCGAGCAGGCTGCTCTCCGCCGGTTGGCGGATGCGACATATCCCTTGCAGCAGACAGGGTTTACCTCTTCTACTAGTCACCTAGTAGAACTGTGGGCTCTTACTTTTGACTTAACGCGCACCTTTCCAGGGCGCTATAAGTCGCTATCCCAGACAAGCTGGGCCCACTCCTTTCAACCTTACCAGTCCTTTAGGGACTTCGGCGGTGTCGTTTCTGTGGCACTTTCCCTAGGGTTACCCCCGGTTGCCGTTAGCAACTGTCTTGCCATGTGCTGTCCGGACTTTCCTCTGAGTCCTTTAGGGGCTCAGCGACCAACTATCAGTCCGACCACTGTTAATATAGCACAAAACCCCTCTTTTTACCAGACTATTTTATTTGCCAAACCAACCATAATACATCCCTATATATTGACAAACGTAAGCTTTAGCGGTATAATGTATGGGTTCAATCTTTATGATTGAACGTACATTCCTAGAATTAGACACCTAGTTTTACCGGGAGCAAACAGTTCATCAGTTCAGGTGGGTGAGCTGTTCACTCCCGGTAATTGTGCCGGTGAGCCTTTTCCTATAAAGGAGAGAGCAAAGAATGATCGCTGAGGCGTTCATCGACTTCATCGATTTCGGCAACATCTTCATGATCGTCGCCGGGGTCGTGATCGGACTGGTTCTCGTTGTGTTCGCTGTTGCGTCGGCGGACAGCAGTATCGGACCGCTTCCGTTCTTCGGCTTCGCGCTGTTCTTCTTCATCGGCCTGGGGATCGTCTTCCCGCACATGAGTACGGTCAACGGCCGTCACCACGAGCAGGTCTTCGCCGACCTGCCGAGGGCGTACGGGAGCGAACTCGAGGTGGTCAATGCATCAGTACGGGACCACTGGGTCGACTTCCAGCTGCCAAGCTGTGGAGCCCAGACCTACCGCTACCCCAACCTGCGACTGCTGGACGGCGAATATCGTTTCGCCACCGCGGTCATCAGGAAGGACAAGCACGGTGGCGAGAGCACCGACTACGTGGCCATCAGACCGGAGAACCTGTCTGGCATCTGCCAGACGGCCATCCTGGTCAGCTAGGCGCTTACGGTCAAGCCGGGCCGTGAATGTATTAACCGGCACCGGGGGTAGAGGTATGAGCGCGCAAGCGTTCGCCTCTCCCTCGGGGAACAACTTTGATGACTGGACCCCAGAAAGGGTCTTTTTAATTACTTCTTAATGGCGGCTTTTAGGACTTCTTCGAAGGCTTTGGGTTCGTTGACGGCCAGTTCGGCCAGAATTTTGCGGTCCAGCTTGATGCCGGCTAGTTTCATACCATTAATAAGGCGGCTGTAGGTGGTGCCGTGCTCTCTAGCGGCGGCATTAATGCGGATATTCCATAGTTGTCTAAATGTCCGCTTACGGGCCCGGCGATCGCGGTAGGAGTACTCTAAAGACCGAACCACGGCCTGTTTACCGCGCCTTACAGAGGTCCGGTGAGCGTGGCTCATCCCCTTGGTGGCTTTTCTAATCTTCTTATGCTTCTTATGCGAAGCAACGCCTCTCTTGATTCTCATAATTACTTACCTAACTGCGTACGAACATTTTTAGCTTGTTTACCAGATAGGGAACTGGGAGTGGAAATCCGTCTCTTGCGAGCGGCGCTCTTTTTTTGCAGAAAATGACTACCGGTAGCGTGTCGACGTATAATTTTACCGGTCTTGGTTATCCGGATTCTTTTCCTGGTCCCGCTGTGAGTCTTTAACTTTGGCATGTCCTATCCTGACGACAAAAGTTAGCTGACGGCCGGCGAACTGGGGCGGCTGATCCACCACCAGACCCTCGCCCAAATCATTAATTATTCTCTCTGCTAACTTATAACCCAAATCTCTATGGGCTAGTTCTCGTCCCCGATAGATTACCGCAATCTTCACCTTATGTCCAGCTTCCAGAAAGCCGCTAACCTTGCGCAGTTTGACCTCCAAGTCGTGAGCCCCGATCTTTAAACCCACTCGCATCTGTTTTAGATCCAGCGGCCTGGACTTCTTACGGGTTTTTTGAGCCTGCTTGGTCCGTTGGTAGTTGTATTTACCCCAGTCGACGATTTTGGCGACCGGTGGGTCGGCATCTGGCGATACCTCTACCAAATCCATGCCAGCCTCTTCAGCGGCCGCTAGGGCCTCCGAACGGCTTAAAACTCCCATCTGTTGCCCATCTGGGCCTATTACCCGTAAACTACCAGCTCTAATGGCTTCGTTGACCCGAGCGGGTTTAGCGATTTTGGTTGCTCCTCACAGTTAGTTCGATAATATCAGCCTTATTAAGAGTGTTCAATAGCTAGTATGCCGCCAAGGCTCTCTGAGGTCGGTATTGGAGGGCTTCGGCAATGTGTTCGGGCAAGATATCCTCTGAACCGGCCAAGTCGGCGATGGTGCGGGCCACTTTTACTGATCGCACATACGAGCGGGCCGAAATTTGGAGTTTTTCAGCGGCGTTATCTAGAAGTTCTTTAGCCGGCTCAGACAGTCTGGCCAGCTGGCGAATTTCTTTATTAGTCATCGATGTGTTAAACCGACTGGCCCCAAAGCGCCGAAACTGGCGCTGGTAAGCCTGCTGCACCCGCTCCCTGATGGCATCGGTCTCTCTGGCCCGTTCTTTGTTATCTAAAAGCCGGCGGTGATTAACATCGTGGACCGGCAAGTGCAGATCAATCCTATCAGAGATGGGGCCGGAAACCTTTCGCTGGTAGCGGGCGATGGCGTGAGCCGTACACTGACAGTCCTTATTAGTCCCGAAATAGCCGCAGGGGCAGGGGTTTTGGGTGGCCACTAGAATAAAACGGGCCGGATAAGTAGCGCTGTCTTTGATTCTGGATATCGAGACCGTGCCGTCTTCCAGAGGCTGACGCAGGGCTTCCAGAGCCGAGTGGGTAAATTCAGGCAACTCGTCTAAGAATAAAACCCCGCGGTGGGCTAGACTAGCCTCGCCGGGCTTGGGGCTGGTGCCGCCACCCACCAGGGCGATAGTGCTGGCGGTATGGTGCGGCGAGCGAAACGGCCGGCTGGTAACGATAGTGCCGGTATCAGCGGCTCCTAAGCTGTGCAGATGGGTAACTTCCAGGATTTCTTCGTGGCTTAAAGCGGGTAAAATGCCGCACATCGCTCGGGCCAGCATTGTCTTTCCAGTGCCCGGCGGGCCATGCAGTAAGATGTTATGATGCCCGGCCGCGGCGATTTCCAGTGCCCGTTTGGCCACTTGCTGGCCGGCTATTTCAGAGAAATCAACCGAATCAACAGCTGTGGTAGCGGTAATCTGCCGACCACGGCCAGTCTTGATTTGTCTAAGGGAAATGGTGTCGGATAAATCCAAGTAAACGTCACGGAGATTATTGGCTGCCTTAACGACGACGCCTGGAACCAATTGAGCTTGCTGTAGATTGGCGTGAGGAATGTAAAAACTGGTGGTCCCCAGCTTTTTGGCCTCTAAAATGCGTCCAATCAGGCCTCTGACCGGTGCTAGTGAGCCGTCCAGGGCTAATTCCCCTAAAAACAGCCAGCTTTCGGTGTTAGAAGGGTTAATTTGGCGCGATTGAGCCCAAATACTGACTGCCATTGCCAGATCTAGGCTGGTAGAGTCTTTAGGGATATCGGCGGGAGATAGGTTCAGCGTGATGCGCTTTTTGGGCATCGGGATGTCGCTACTGGCAAAGCCGGCTCGCAAGCGCTCTTTGGCCTCATCCACGGCCCGTGAGGCATAGCCAATAATGACGATGGCTGGTAGGCCGTTGCTAATGTGGCACTGCACATCAACCAACGTGCCGCCCAAGCCCAAAAAGCCGACCATGCTTTTAATGGATTTAGCCATTTGAATGTCATTATCGCACTAGCCGAGCTCACAGAAAGTGCTGGAGCTTAAAATGCCTTTAAGCACATATTGCAAAAAGTGTGCGCTCTACGGGTTTCGCTGTTGCTCAAGCCTGTGGCGCTAGCAACCCACTTTTTGCAACAAGAGCTCGCGGCTTTTAAGCAAATGGGTAGTTGGATAAATAGCAAACGCCCGGTCCTTGTGGGGCCGGGCGCTTGGCTTTTGTTAGGTTTTTGGGTTTGTCTTTTTTCGTTTTTGGGTTTGTCTTAAAGTTTTTGTTAAGACTTTTTCTGGTGGTAACAACGCTTTGCGAGAAAGCGTTGTTACCTCTGGTTTTTGTTTTTGAGCACTTTTTTTATTCAAGTGCTGATGACATCTTATTAAGCTTATTTTCAGCTGTCAATACGTTTATGTATAAAAACCCGCACAAACCTGTGGATAAGTTCGCTCGCATTTGCTTTTTCAAACGCCCGCTTGCTTGGCGAAGCCGCTTGTCAAAGCCCACAACAGCCTGCGGAACGGCCCATTCGGGCCGGTCTCGCTCTTGTTGACCTTAGCGGAGTCGCTCGACAAGTCCTCGCCTTTGGTGCCGTTTGTTTCACTTTAGGCTTTTCAGGTTTGGCGGCTCAATGCTTACAAAAGCCATAGGCTCGCTCAGAAAAGAGCCATGTTTTCAAAAGCAAGTGCTCGCTCAGGACTATAATTAAATCATGAAGACTTTACCGCGCGAAAAAGCCAATGCCATGTGGGATAAATGGTGGGATGAAATGCGTGGTGAATGGTTCAAACTTGAGGTCTTGCAGGACTATGCGGCTGAGGACGAAGGGCCGTCCTTACAGGCTTGGCTTGAGGGGGATAAGCAAAGGTCAATTACGTTGATGCTGGAGCCCTCCAACATCGCAAGGGGAAAGGGGTTTCAGAAAAAGAGATCACAAGGCGTAAAACTGATCAGATTACACACTGTTCAGGAGCCCTATACAGCCTACATACAATGGGAGCTCGAGCACTATAAACATGTGAATAAGCCGCTTTGGGATGAGAGCATCTTCTTAATTAACAGATCAGAAGTAGCTGATTTGGACATTCCAAGCGGTGACACAATGATTTTCGATAAAAAACAGGTGGTAGTAAACAAATATAACTCACGCGGCCTGATGACTCATGAAACATTCTATGACGAGCATGACGACATTAGCCATTTTTTGAAGCTTCGCATCGCACTCATTGAACGAGCCAAAGCACTATGATTTTTGTTCATTCTGGCTAACATTTTTATAGTCTTCCAACACCCGAAAATTTTCTATAATTTAGGCACTCAAAAAACGCTGGAATGTGTTTGGGGTTTGTTCGTTTTAGCCTTGAAGAATGATACTTTGTTGTAAATTTTGATATGTGCATAACAAACTCAATAACAGATTGTAATTGTGTTATACACAACAATTAGTAATTGACTAAACATTATAAGTGTAGTATGCTCGTCAGCGTAAGTTCAAAAACAAAAAACTTACTTGTCCCGAGCATAGTCGAGGGACATTACGGGCTGGTAGAGTTTGATGCCCGGATGACGCTCAAGGTCGGAGAGATTCGGCCAAGAGCGGTCAGTCAAAAGCCTGAGGACGGTAAGCGCTGAATATTAAATAATTTAGGAGCGCATTTACCGTCCTGGCTTCTATTTTTCCCAATGCGGCCGTAAGAAAAAGTTCAAGTGCAGGAGCAGCGAATGCTAAAAACTTGAACTTTTTCTTATCTCCACTGCTAGAATTAGCTTAATGGCTGAACACCGACATCTTAAAAAGCCCATCTGGGCCACCCTTATAAGCGGTTTGGGCTTGCTGGCTTTTGCCTCCGTTACCAGTCCGGCTGAAAATATTAGCTACTCATTAGTGGTTTTTGCCATTGCGCTAATCTTTTTAGTCAGTATCGGCTATGTTTTTACCAATCTGAGGTGGGGGCGAGTAACACCAAGAGGCCGGACCCGGATATTTTTTGTGAGTTCCTTGATAATCGTAGCTTTGATGCTAAAAAGTTCCGGTTCATTAAGTGCCATAGAGATCCTGGTACTACTGTTAATCGGTGCTGGGCTATGGTTTTATAGCGGTAGAAGAGCGTTTTAAAAATTGATTTGAGCCAATATAATAGAAAGCATGAGCGCAGAACGAATAGACCAGCATAGTTTTGAGGTGCCAAAGACCCCTGAACAGCCGGTGCCGTCTGGTGAACAGCCTCAGGATGGCATTGAACAGGGAGGGCCTTCCAAAGAAGGTGCCTCAAAGGCACCAGCTACCGCTATGCCGGCCATGCCGCCTCCGGTCATGCCGACTGCCCAACCGCCGGTTCTGCCGCCAGCCCAACCCGAGCCGCCCCAAGCAGCTGCCCAAGCGCCAACAGCCAACTTGCCGGCCGTTGACAAAGATTTGATAGAGAAAGAATGGGTTGCCAAGGCTAAAAACATCGTTTCTACTACCCGGGAGGACCCCTATAAGCAGAAAAACGAGATGAGCCGCGTTAAGGCTGATTATGTCCAGAAGAGATTTAATAAGAACCTCAAGGTAGATGACGCGCCGGCGACATGACTCTTTTAGTAGTTGTAGTTAGCTTCTTAGTGCTGGTTGCAGCCGGATGTGCCTTTGGGTATCTTTATGTCCAAAAACTCTACCGGGAGCAAAAGAATTTTGAGCGCGGGCTTAAAATGGTTCCCCTGCTTATTCATTTGCCGCCGCCTTCCGAGGACACCTCATCAGAGGGACGTGACGCCCGCGATGTCGTTAACGAGAATATCTCACGGGCTCAAGTCTTATACGGGATACTAGCCAGCACTTTCCAGAAGGGCTTTAAGTCGCGTTTTTATGGCCAGCGGCACATTGCCTTGGAGATAATGGCCGGTCACGGGGCGGTACGTTTTTATGTAGCCGTGCCAGTGGCTCTGCAAAGTGTCGTAGAGCAGGCGGTGGTCAGTGCTTATCCGGCAGCCCGTCTGGAAGAAGTAGCTGAGCATAACATCTTCAGTCCGGTTGGGCATATCACCGGGACGATGGGCGGCGAGCTTAACCTAAAGGAGCACTTTGCTTACCCGATAGCCACTTTTGAGGATATTAAGCGCGATACCATGCAGGCTCTGTTGAACTCCTTATCGACTCTGGAACAGCAAGATGGCGCTGGTATCCAGATACTGCTGCGTCCAGCCCAGGAAGGCTGGCGTCGGTCGGCCACCACTGAAGCCGAAAAAAAGAAATCTAAGCCCGGTTCATCTAGAGGTGTTGAGAACTTGTCTTGGGTCGGGCAAGCCTTTGGAGCGCTTAACAAACCGCCCGAGGCCGGGGAAGAAAAAGGCAAAGATGAAAAGCAGCCCTCCGCCCTAGAACAATCAATCACCCAAGCCATCGAGGATAAAACCCGGCACCCCGGTTTTGAGGTGATGATCAGGCTGGTGGCCTCCTCCAACATCTCTCAAAAGGCCCAGACCATTTTGAATAACATCGTAGCGGCTTTCGCTCTTTATGACGCTCCGGGCAAAAACGGCTTTAAATTTGTGCCGGCCCGTGACATCGACAGCTTTGTGACGGCCTATATTCTGAGGTTCTTCCCGCAAGCTACCTCTGGTAATATCCTTAACGCGGTGGAGCTGGCTACCCTATTTCATTTCCCGGAGCAAGCTAGTATCCCAACCAGTAAACTGGAACGCCAGACTTCTAAGCAAGTTGATGGGCCACGCAATGTACCGGAAGAGGGACTGTTGCTGGGCTATAACATGTTCCGCGGTGCTAAAAAAGCCATCCGGTTATCGGAACAGGATCGCCATCGTCACGTCTATATTGTCGGCCAGACCGGGACCGGCAAAAGTGTGTTGATGGAAAATCTGGCGCTCCAAGATATGCTCGAGGGCCGCGGCTTTGCGTTTATTGATCCCCATGGTGACACCGCCGAAAAACTGCTCTCCATGATCCCCAAAGAGCGCACCGAGGATGTCATCTACTTCTCTCCAGCGGACATGGACTACCCACTGGGGCTTAACATGTTTGAGTATCAGACTGCTGAGCAGAAGGACTTTTTGATCCAGGAAACCATCAATATGCTCTATAAGCTTTATGACCCCCAGCGCACCGGCATAATCGGTCCTAGATATGAGCATATCTTTAGAAATGCCGCGCTAACCATTATGGCCGACCCTGAAGGCGGCAGTTTCGTGGACATTCCCAAACTGTTCCGCGATCCGGCTTTTGTGGACCAAAAACTAAAGCACGTCACTGATCAAAACGTCATAGAATTTTGGCGCAAAGAGATGGCCCAGTTCCAGCGGAGCACCGAGTTCGGTGATGTTATCAGCTGGTTTGTATCAAAATTCGGGGCCTTTCTCTCCAACGAAATGATGCGCAACATCATTGGCCAGACTAAGAGCTCCTTTGATTTGCGCTCCGTTATGGATGAGAGCAAGATTTTGCTGGTTAACCTAAGCCGCGGCCGGGTAGGCGACCTTAACTCCAAGTTACTGGGCATGATTTTTGTGATGAAGTTTGAGGCGGCAGCCATGAGCCGGGCCGATATGCCCGAAGAGTACCGCAAAAACTTCTGTTTGTATGTTGATGAGTTCCAGAACTTTTCTACCGATTCATTTGCCGATATGTTATCTCAAGCCCGTAAGTATCATCTTAATTTGATAGTTGCCAACCAGTTTACAACTCAGCTGACCGATGAAGTCCGCGATTCGGTCTTTGGTAACGTCGGCTCGGTGATTTCCTTCCGCGTTGGTACTAACGACGCTGAGTTCTTGACCAAGCAGTTCGCCCCGATCTTCGATATTGATGATCTACAGTTTTTGCCCAATTACAACACCGCAGTACGGATGATGATTGGCGGGGTGCCGGTCCAACCCTTTAGCATGGCGACCATACCGCAACTGGGCAGTCCTAACCCTCAGCTATCTGATGCTCTTAAGCAGCTCTCGGCCGCTAAGTATGGCCGACCTAAAACATTAGTTGAGCAGGAAATATTCAAACGTATGGAGACTAAGGCTCCACTCCGGCCAACCATGCGGCCTGGAGGATTCGGTGATAACTTATCAGCGCCGCCGCCGTTGTCAAGCCTGCCTGCCGGACAGGCTGGTCGCCCACCCCGGCCGGCAACTCCCAGATCCGGCTCGTCATTTCTTGATGAGTGGCTGACGAAGCGTAAAAGCTCTCTAGGCCGTGGTCCGAGAATTCCAACAGCCGGTCCGTCTGCACCATGGGACACCAGACCTAATCCAGTGCCGCCGCCAACCTCGGTGCCCAGTCCGCCAAGACCAGCACCCGTATCTCCGCCGCCGGTGATTGAGGCTACAACTCAGAACCCTCACCAAGGGGAGCTCAAGATTAAAAGAACTGTCGAACCTGATGTTGATGTTGACCTGGACGGCGAGATGGAAGATATCAAGCCTGTCCATATCGACAAAGACGGGAACCTGACTTACGAACAGTAGTATGAAGGGCTTTTCGATTGTTAAGGCTAAGGACGTGCGGGATGTTTATGCGGGTACCGATGTGCCCGGCGAGTTCCGGCCGCTCAAAGATGCCCTCAAAACAGATCAGGTAGCGATAACCTATCTGCATATTCCGCCACATTCTGACTTTGAACAGGGAACGGGGCATTATCACGACAAAATTGAGGAGCTTTATATTATCACTCGCGGTACCCTGACCATGCGCTTTGATAACAACATCGTCAAAGTTCCAGCTGGGTCGGTAGTGCGGGTGGCGCCTAAGACCAAGCGCTCACACCGTAACGAAAGCGACGAGCTGGTGGACATGTGGGCTATCTCTAAAAGAGTCAACTTCGACGATTCACATCTAATAAAAATCTTCTGGGAGGCTTCCGAAAAAGCTGCCCAAAAACGTTCTAATAAATAACTATTTACCGGCTCGCAGGAGGCGATAAAAGGCCTCAAACACCCAGCCGGCGATGAAACCGGCTGCTAGAAGTACTACAAAGACGCTGTAGCTGTATTCGTAGCCGTAGTGCTTAGTTAGCCAGTAGTAAACCAAACTGCCGGCTAGGGCGGCTGTGGCGCCCCCCAGAATGCCCGATGGGCGGCCGATAGTCTTAGCAGTCGCTTCCGATACAGCGTTAACTACCGGCTGATGCACAACCTTACTGGTCAGTCGGTTCAGCGGTCCCATCTGTTTACGAACGCGGCTTAGCGTCCGCGCATAAGCCATGTCTTTTAGCTCTTTATTAACAAAAGCTTCTTTGGGCTGGTAAGGCTTATCCTCTTCACCGACAGTTACTTCGCGGGCGCTAATAGCTTGCTCGGCGGCTTTAACCCGCGCTTCTACCAGCTTGCGGTTGTACTCTCGACGCTGGTTCAGCTCGGCGTGCCCAGCATGCTGCTCGGCTACGTGATTGGTCTCATGTTTGCGAGGCGGTTCCTCGTGACGAATCCGAATCTTAACTTCTTCAGCCATCGTAGCGGTCTCCTGATGAGATGTAATCACGGCGGACGATAGCTAGTTCCTTGGCCATTATTCGACTGCGGGCGTATAGATAGCCGGCCAGTACGGCCACAGCCGTACCGATAATCATAGAGGCGCCCGGACCAGTCTTGGGAAGTGTAGTGGCAGTTTCAGCGATAGTTTTTACGATCGGGCAATCGACATTTAGACTAACTTGGCTACCATAGAAGTTATTGATTTGACAGTTATATTCGCTGGAACCGACTGATGGCTTGTTGGTCGCCGGGACAGGAGACTTGACCTTGACCCTGACTACTTTGGTATCAGAGGCGCCGGCTTTGATGGTCGCCGTCGTCCACTTCAGGTTTTTAGCGCTGTCCATAGTAAGGCCTTGCTGGGCAAGGCTGCTGGTGTCTGTTAAGTCAGCGTATTGCAGGACTTTTCCAAAGTAGTCTTGTCCCTGATAGTTCTGAAAGTCCTTACCCCCGACATTCTTGGTAATGATCTTAAACTCTAGCACATCCCCGGCTCTGGCCGTACTGCCTCGGGCGTCCCATATGCCTTTAGTGACATTCTCAACAGTCTTAGAAAGTTCCAGCTTGGCTGGTGGTTTCTTATTGCCGGTTGCTTCGGCTGTTCCACTACCCAAGTATGAATTACTTGAGGGGTAGGCTATAGCCAAGCCTTGAATGGCCAAAGCCAGCACCAGCACAACAATACCGCTGCGCCGCAGGCTGGTTTCTCGCTGGAGTTGTCCAGCTAAGGCCGAGACTTGCGGCATTAGGCCGGGATTGAAGGGTAAGTTAGCGAGCAGCCTCTTGAACATTATATTTATCCAGATTTTTTGTTAGTCCTCACGCTTATTTAATCATGAAAAACCCTTGTTTTAAAGAGCCCTGGAGCGTATAATATTTACAGAGTGGTAACAGATAAAAAGTCCCAGAGAGGGTATCTGATTTAATGAGTTCGGCTTCGGCAGAAAAGAATCCGGCTGGCCACAGCTATGACGCCAGCCAGATCCAAGTTCTGGAGGGTCTTGACCCCGTCAGAAAACGACCAGGCATGTACATTGGCAGCACCGGCTACGACGGTCTGCATCATATGGTCAAGGAGCTGGCCGACAACTCCATTGATGAAATAATCGCCGGCTATGCCACCGATGTCGAAATAGTACTGCACCAAGACGGCAGCGTCACGGTATCTGATAATGGCCGGGGAATCCCGGTAGATATGCACCCCAAAACTAAGAAAAACACCTTAGAGACGGTCCTGACAACCCTTCACGCCGGTGGTAAGTTCGGCTCCGGCGGCTACAAAGTCAGCTCTGGCTTACACGGTGTTGGCTCCAGCGTGGTTAACGCCTTGTCCATCAAGATGATAGCTACTGTCAAACGTGACGGCTTTAGCTGGACACAGGAGTACGCCAAAGGTGCCCCTAAGACCAAGCTAACTAAAGGACAGGCTACCAAAGAGACCGGCACCACCATAACTTTTTACGCCGACCCGACAGTCTTTGAGGCAGTAGAGTTCGACTTTGAGTGGATTTTGAACTATCTGCGTCACCAAGCTTACTTGACCAAAGGCGCCAAAGCCTCCATCCGCGACGAGCGAACCGGCCGTTCCTACGCCTTTTATTTCGAGGGCGGAATCCAGTCATATGTGCGTCATTTAAACAACGGTAAAGAAGTTATCGACGAAGATATTTTTTACATCGATAAGCAGATAAAAGAGGCAGTTGTAGAAATTGCATTGCAGTACAATGACTCTTTTACCGAGCAGGTTATGGCTTTCGCCAACAACGTTTATAACCCGGACGGTGGCATGCACCTGACCGGTTTTCGCACCGCGCTGACCCGTGTGCTTAATGACTACGCCCGCAAAAGCGGCTTGCTAAAAGACAAGGAAGACAACCTGACCGGCGAAGATGTTCGCGAAGGCCTGACCGCTGTCATCTTGGTAAAAATCCCGGACCCGCAATTTGAAGGCCAGACCAAAAATAAACTCGGCAACCCCGAAGTCCGGGGCTACGTTGAGCAAGCCGTCAATGAATGGCTCAATTATTATTTGGAAGAACACCCTAATGTGGCCAGAAAAATCGTTAACAAAGGACTGTTGGCGGCCCGAGCCCGTAAAGCAGCCCGCGCTGCCCGCGACAATATCATCCGTAAAGGTGTGCTGGAGGGTTCCGGATTACCCGGTAAGCTGGCCGATTGTTCCAGCCGTGACCCCGCCAACTCGGAACTTTATATCGTAGAGGGCGACTCCGCCGGCGGCAGTGCCAAAAGCGGCCGCGACAGCAAGACCCAGGCTATCCTGCCGCTAAGAGGCAAAGTGCTCAACGTTGAACGCGCCCGGCTGGATAAGATGCTGGCCAACAATGAAATTGTCACGCTAATCAAGGCCCTCGGTGTGGGCATAGAAGAGCAATTTGATGTAGCTGGCTTGCGTTACGGGCGGATTATCATCATGACCGACGCCGATGTAGACGGCAGCCACATCAGTACCCTGCTTTTAACCTTCTTCTTCCGCCATATGCGGGCGGTCATTGATGGCGGTCATCTATATCTGGCCAAACCGCCGCTGTTTGAACTTCTAAAGCCCGGCCGCAAATCCAGCGTCTTTATCTACGATGAGAACCAGCTGGACGAAATACTTGATAAAGAGATAGCCGACCGCAAGACCGAAGGTAAGGGCGCCAACGAGGGTAGCGAAGAGAAGTATAAACGGGCCGGTTTCGTCGAGCAGAAACGCTACAAGGGCTTGGGTGAGATGAACGCCGAACAGCTGTGGGACACTACCATGAACCCCGAGAACCGGGTGCTTGTTCAAGTCAGGGTAGAGGATGCCGAAAAGGCCGACGCTATCTTCAACAAGCTGATGGGAACAGAGGTAGAACTGCGCAAGAACTTTATCCAGACCCGGGCCAAATTTGTCAAAGATTTGGATATATAGATGGTTATTTACGCGAATCTTCAGGTTCTAGGTTCTAGGTTCGAGGTTCTAGTACCTATCAACTATAACCTAACACCTGAAGCGGCCGGAGGCCGCGCCTGATGGGACCTAAAGAAGAACCGAAACCCGAAGTACTAGCTCCTACGCAGACCCATTCACGGGAGTTGGAGATGCACACCGTTGAAGACGTCATGGAGGACAACTACCTCCGTTATTCGATGAGCGTTATCGTCGCCCGGGCTCTGCCGGACGTACGTGATGGGCTGAAACCGGTACACCGAAGGATTCTCTACACCATGCTAGAAGAAGGTATCCGACCGGGCGGTAAATACCGAAAAAGCGCCAACGTAACAGGTACGGTCATGGCTCGCTATCACCCGCACGGCAACGTGGCTATCTATGACGCGATGGTCCGTCTGGCCCAAGACTGGTCTATGCGCTATCCGCTTGTAGACGGACAGGGTAACTTCGGTAGTATGGACGGCGACCCGCCGGCCGCCGAACGCTATACCGAGGCCAGGATGGCCCGCACCGCTGAAGAGCTGCTAAACGACATCGAAAAAGAAACCGTCGAGTTCCGCGACACCTATGACGGCGAGCGCAAAGAACCATCGGTCCTTCCGGCCAAACTCCCCAACCTGCTTCTTAACGGGCAGGTCGGTATCGCTGTCGGCATGGCAACCAACATCCCGCCGCATAACCTCTCAGAGGTCGTAGATACCACCATTCATCTCATCGACAACCCTGATGCCAGCCTGGACGACCTGATGAAATTTATAAAAGGCCCGGACTTTCCGACCGGCGGGGTGGTTTACGGTAAGGAGTCTATCCGGACAGCCTTCGCCACCGGCCGCGGCGGCGTGGTGGTGCGCGGCGTGGCCGCCATTGAAGAGACTAAAAAGGGCCTGGGCCAAATCATCATCAGTGAAGTTCCTTACGGCGTTAACAAAGCCGGCTTGCTGGAGAAAATTGCCGAGCTTTATAAAGAGAAGAAAATCAGCGGTATTAGGGATCTGCGCGACGAGACCGCCCGGGGCACTGTACGCATCGTGATTGATCTCAAAAAAGACGCTTACCCCAATAAACTCCTCAACCAGCTTTATAAGCTGACGCCGCTGCAGCTGACCCTGCACTACAATATGCTGGCGCTGGTGGACGGTATCCAGCCGAGGGTCCTGGGCCTGCAGGATATCCTTGGCGAATATATCAAGCACCGCAAGGTAGTGGTCCGCCGCCGGACTGAGTTCGAGCTAAAGCAGGCCAAGGCCCGGGCGCACGTTCTGGAAGGGCTTAAGATAGCGCTTGATCACATCGATGAGGTCATCAAGACTATCCGCGCCAGCCAAACTCAAGAAGAGGCCGAGGCAAATCTGATCAAAAAGTTCAAACTTACCACCATCCAGGCCCAAGCCATCTTGGCCATGCAGCTGCGCCGGCTAGCAGGCTTGGAGCGTAAGAAGATAGAAGATGAGCTGGCCGATTTGGTGAAGCTGATAGCTCATTTGGAAGGCGTTCTGGCGAGCGAGCAGAAGATTCTGGCCATTATCAAAGATGAACTGCTTGCCCTGCGAGGGCAATTCGGAGATGATCGCCGGACCAAAATCGTGGCCGCCGAACTAGGTAAAATGAGTGATGAAGATCTGGTTCCAGACGAACAAGTCGTAGTAACGCTTACATCAGCTAACTACATAAAGCGTACTTCTATCGCTGATTACAAGAGACAGGGCCGTGGTGGAAAAGGCCGCCGAGGTATGGTCACCAGGGAGGAAGACGTCATAGAACATGTTGTAAACGCTTCAACACATGATTTTCTGCTGTTCTTTACAAACAAAGGTCGGGTCTTCCGGCTAAAGACTTATGAAGTCCCGGCAGTGAACATGAATGCCAAAGGCATCGCTCTTGTTAATCTGTTACAACTGCAGCCTGAAGAAATTGTTAGCTCAGTGATCAATGTCTCAAAGCAATCTAATGGCGGTCATTTACTGATGTGCACCAGCCGCGGAGTCGTAAAGAAGACACCATTTGATCAGTACCAAAATGTCCGAGCTACCGGTTTGATCGCCATCAAACTGGATGAAGGCGACGAACTTAGATGGATTCGCATGACCACCGGCCACGACGAAGTGATTATTTCGACCAGCCAGGGACAGGCTATCCGCTTCGACGAGAAAGACGCCCGGCCGATGGGGCGGGCCAGCCGCGGTGTCCGCGGCATCCGATTGCGGACCGGCGACCAGGTGATTGGTATGGATATCGTCAACGACGAGTCATACTTGTTTGTTATCAGCGAATTTGGCTATGGTAAACGCACCAAGGTCAAACAGTTCACGGCGCATCGTCGCGGCGGCGTCGGTATCCGCTCGGCGGTCGTCAATAAGAAAACCGGGGCGCTGGTAGGTGTTAAGACGCTTATTGGCGACGACCAGGAAGTAATCATTATCTCCTCATCGGGCCAGACCATCCGCTTGGGCTTGAAGAATATACCAGCGTTGGGCAGGGCAACCCAAGGAGTGCGTATTATGCGCCTTAACGACGGCGACTCAGTGGCCTCCTTGGCTTTGGTAGAGAAGATAGAGGACGATGACGAAGGCGAAGAGGCTGAACACCTGGAATCAGAAGAAAAACCTGCCAAGAAGACTCCTGGAAAACCTAAAACCGAAGCACCCAGAAAAGCTAAAAAATAATGAATGCCAAAATCCGCTATCTGTTGCTTGCTAATTATTTAAACCTGTTCGCTTTTGCCTTCTTCACGCCGTTGTTCGCGCTCTTCGTTACTGATTTAAACCCCAATCCGGAATTCGTTGGTATAGCTTGGGGTGTGGCGATGTATACGGCCGCACTTATGATGCTGGTGTTCGGCAGATATGAAGACCGCATCAAGAATAAGGAAAAATTAATTGTAGCCGGCTATTTTCTGATGGCCGCCGGGGCTCTTTCATATCTCTTGGTGTCGGATATAAAGGAGCTATTCGCAGTCCAACTGTTCAATGCCATCGGGCTGGGGATGTTAACACCGGCTTGGCGGACCGTTTACGCCAACGCCGAGGACAGGGGTAAGGAAACCAAGGAATGGGCGTTCATGGAGGGCGGAGACCGCTTCTTTATCGCCACCGGCGCCATCATCGGCGGATTTATCTTAAAGTACTATAGTTTCAAAGCTATTTTTGTAGTCATGGCATTGCTGCAGCTAGTCGCTGGTCTAGTAGCACTGCGTCTCCTTCAATCCAGACAGTTGCTTGATGAGTAGTTAAGGTGTTAATGTGGTGGTGCTTACATCATTATTGCCTTGACTACCCCTTAGCACATGCGCTATCATAAAGATGACACTTTTTGGGTGGTATCTTTTGCGAGTGCCCGAAAATGTTCGTTGAAAACTAGGTAGTGCATATCAACGTCAGTTCTTGATGCGCTTAAAAACGCATCATTTGTGAAGAGTTTGATCCTGGCTCAGGATTAACGCTGGCGGCGTGCCTAATACATGCAAGTCGAACGGCAGCGAGTTCCTCACCGAGGTTCGGAATAGGTTATAGGGAATAGGTTCTAGGTTCTAGATTTTTCTAGCACCTAACACCTAAAACCTAGCATCTGATATTCCGAGCTTGGGTGAGGAATGTCGGCGAGTGGCGGACGGCAGAGTAACGCGTAGGAACGTACCCCGAAGTGAGGGATAAGCTCCGGAAACGGAGTCTAATACCGCATAATCTCTTAGGAGCAAAGCTTTCGCGCTTTGGGAGCGGCCTGCGTCCGATTAGCTTGTTGGTGTGGTAAAAGCGCACCAA
>MGCX01000029.1 GCA_001788565.1 Candidatus Saccharibacteria bacterium RIFCSPHIGHO2_12_FULL_49_19
ACTTACGCTTAAGTTTAACTAGCTCAGGCCCAAAGTTCAAGTGCTATTCTTTGGCTTTTCCCTCTTTTGGCTTTTCCTGTGTTTTCGTTTCAGGAACTTCATCGCGCGTATAGCCGGCGACAATCTGCTTGACCATATCGGCCACTTCTTTGGGCTCGTGTTCACTTTTGATAATATACTTGACCGCCCCCTTGGACATAGCTGTTTCAGCGTCTTGCTGCCCAGCTAGGTTGGTTAGCATAACTACTGGTATCTTTTTGGTCTTTTCGTTAGTTTTGAGTTCCTCCAGTACCTGCAGGCCGTTCTTTTTGGGCATCATCACATCCAGCAAAATTATCGTCGGTTGCGTAGATGATGCTTTAGCTAGTCCCTCTTCACCGTCGGCGGCCATCTCTACCTCGTATTTCTCAAAAGTAAAGATTTTTTGATACATCCGGCTCATTAGCGGATCATCTTCAACGATTAGAACTTTGATCATGTCTTTAAAATCTCCTTAATTCTTGATTATAGGTAAGGCATAAGCAAAACTCAACCTTGTAATAGTAAAGCTTGGTAAAAATTAGTTCACTTTTATTTGCTGGGATAGACCAGAGGCTACATCTATGCCTGATTTCTGATCATTATTAACCTGCGACCTAAGCTCATCGGTAACAATTGGTAAAGTAAAGCTAAAGGTGGTTCCTTGGCCTGGCTCTGAGGCCTCAAGCGTAATCTGACCACCCATTTTCTCAACCAACATTTTGGAAATATAGAGCCCCAGACCTGTGCCTTTGGTGCCATCACGGGTCAGCAAGCTGCCGCCAGCCTGCTGGAACTTATGAAACAGCAGCTTTTGTGCTTCCAGCGGGATACCGCGCCCCGTATCACTAACTGAAACTTTTACCAGGCCACCGGCATTACTGGCACCGATTGTAATACCGCCGCTTTCGGTGAATTTAGCCGCGTTGCCGACTAAGTTATAGACGATTTGCTTAGTGCGGTTTTTATCGGCCCAAACTTTAGGCAAGGCATCAAGCAGCATTTTGTCGAAATTTAGGTAAAGATGCTTTTCAGCCAACACCCGCTTCATTTCATAAACCACATTCTCGATAATTGCTTCAATCGAGAAAGACTCCGGCTTAAAGACCGTCTTACCTTGCTCTAGTCTGGAAACATCCAGAAAGTCGTTAACAATTTCAATCAGCCGTATTGCCGAATCATGGATATCGCCAATCATGCCTTTAAGGTCCTCGTCCTTTAGCTCTGGTGCGTAGTAGTCAATGATCATCTGGGCGTTACCCTTGATGGCGGTGAGCGGCGTGCGCAGTTCGTGGCTGGCTATGCTAAAGAACTCATCTTTGGAGCGCTCCAAAACGCGCTCTTCGGTTACGTCCTCTAGTAAAATCACGCTGCCCAGCTTAGATGTGGCTCCCAATTCCTTAACGAATACGGGGGCCAAAAAGATTCGCAGAATTTTGGATCCGTATGGGACATTTTTCATTTCAAAAACTCGCTGTGAGTCGTAGGCTTTTTGGAACTGGGCAATAATGTCTGGATGTGAGCCTCTTAAGTTGGCTTCTAGGTCTTCCAGCGCAAGCGATGCCGAAGGATCCAAGTTCAAAATTTTATTAAGCGCTAAGTTCCTAATCATTATCCGTTGGTTATTATCAACTAGCATAAAGCCAACAGATAGGCTTTCGATTGAAGCCCGTAGTTTGGCTTGCTCGGCGTGAATTTGTTTATTCGATGCGGCCAGTCCGGCTGCCATTTTGTTAAACGAGCTGGCGAGTTGGCCGATTTCATCAGTCGAGGTGACCGGAACCCGAGCCTCAAAATTACTTCTTTCCAGCTGCTCGATACCCCTTCGCAAACCAGCTATTGGCGTAATGATGCCCGCTCGCAACAACCAAAAGGCAAAGCCGACCACCAAAGCGCCCAGTATAACCAAATAAACCAAACCGCTGGTACCAACTTTTCTGACGGCCTTCTGCAATTGAACGGCCTTTTCTTGCTGGAGCGCAATAATTGCCTTGTATGGCGAGGCTACAAAAATTTTAGCTTCAAAGGCAGTAATTGGTGCAAAGGCTACAAGCTTTTCGTCGCCGGTCGATTGGAACCTAAAAGTGCCAACACTGCCAGCGCTGTCGACAGCCAGCCGGCCAGCTAATTTCTTATCCGGGATTTTGGACAGAGTTAAAGTGTCATTTGACTGTTGGGTGTTGGCCCCAAAGTCTTTGTAAATTTGATCAGACGAAGAAATTATACTGCCGTCTTTACGCACCACAAAAACGTATGACGACTGTGCTGGATCCAGGGGTGCTATCGAAAAGAATTTACTAATGGCGATATCTAACCCTACGGCGCCTAAGTATTGGCTGCCCTTCCATACCGGAGCTACGTAAGAAATAGTGTTGGTTTTATCGGCTGATTTAAAGTCATTATAAGGACCGACCCAGCGTCCGGCATAAGAGACTGGATTAGTGAAGTTGAACCCTGCCGCTTGGCTTAGATCGACCTTGGTCGCCGCGCCAGCAAGGGACGGGAACGTATACAGCCTGCCTGACGGGTCTATAAAAAAAGCATCACTAATAAATTGGTGCTTATGGGAAAAGTCAGATAGTAGGTTCATTGAAAAATTGCCCGCTGAGACGCCATCTTGAATAGTTTGAGCATCAATTGCTTGGCGCTTAAAGGTCAGGTCGTAAATTTGGCCAGTGGCTTTAACATTGTTAATTAATTGCTGGCTAACCAATGCCGTGGTTTGTTCTAGCGACTTCGTCTCAACAGTCGAAGAGGTATTCGATAAAGACCTTAAAGCCAATAAGTAAAGTAGGGTAAACGGCAAAACTATAACGAACAGGATGTAGAAAATAAGCTTGGCCGTTAATTGCAAATTCTTTATTTTGCTTAATGCTTTTTGCATGGCTTATTAGCCGGGTTTCGGGTTCGTTTTTAACGAATTTCTAGGTTGTTCAGCTTCGGGTCATTGTAGGCAGTCAGTTTGTCGCCTACCCAATAGACCAAAGTTTGATCCTTGACATCAAGCGCTTCATGGTTTTGTTTGGAGAAGGGCTGTTTGTAGAGCTTAATAGAACCCTGGACATTTTGCAGATTTTCCAAGGCGTCGTTGATTTTTAGCTTATCAGTTGTCGTACCAGCCGCCTTCATGGCCGCGGCAATTAAGTAAACGGCGTCGTAGGCTTGGGCGGCCGGCCAGAACATTTCCGGTTGGCCAGCTCCGTATTTTTGGACTATTTTTTGGTATAAGGCTTTAGTGCGGTCATTAGAATCTGGCAGCACCGAACAGGCTGCTACAAAGTTAGCCGCTAAGCTGCCGGCTAGCTTGGCAACAACCGGCTCAGTATCAGCAAGCGGGGCAGTCATGGTGGGTGTATAACCCTTGATTTGGTCAAGCGCCTTAAGTAAGTTGGCTATTTGATCGGGGTAAGCATACAGATAAATAGCATCGGCTTTAGCTGCTTGGGCGGCTTTAAAAAGCGGTACAAGCTGCTCGATTGTAGCTCCCTTAGTAAACCCCTGTACCGAGACCGGCGTTTTACCCCACCGGCTTAATACCTCGGAAACGTCTTTCTGGCCCTGAGCACCGTATGGGAAAGTATCGTAGATAATCGCAATCCGGCCATTGTTGGTCTTTTGGATCATCCAGGCCGTAAGAAAGCGCACTTGGTTAATATCGGTATCGGTTACCCTAAAAATAAAGTTACGCGGACGCTGGGCGTAGGTTTGGGTAATCGTAGTAGCCGTAGAAATCGGTATTACCAGCGGTGTCTGCGAATCTTGCAGGATGCTCGCTACGTCTATGGCGATTGCGGTATTGGTTGGCCCGACTATAGCCGAAACCTTATCTTGGTTAATCAGTTGCTGCATGTTTTCCTTGGCAGTGGGTAGGTCAGCTTTATCGTCAAGCGTAAAAGGCTTGAGCTTACTGCCTAGTACCCCGCCCTGGGCATTAATTTCATCAATGGCAATCTGGAAACCTTTTAGGGCTGAACGACCGCTAGTACCAGTTGCCACGCTGGACTGATCGGTATCAAAGCCAATCGGCGTGTCAGCTTTGGCGATAGTTGTTTTGGTAGTTTGCTCAGTACCTTTATTAAAAGCCAGGACATAAACTGCTCCCGCAGCCAGCGGCAGAACGACCGCTACAGCAATGAGCCACTTCTTGCCTGGCTTTTTGCCGGCTGGTGTAGTTGGCGGGACTGGCGTGGTAGGCGGTGGCGGTGAGGTTGGTTCAAATGCGGCGGCTGGTTGAGGCGATGGCGCATTAGATGGTGCGGGCTCGGGTGCGGCTGCAGCTATGCCACCCTGGTTTTTTGACTCTTCAAACATAGCTTCCCTAGATTACATTGAGCTTATGCTACAACTGTATACCACTTTAGCTTATCCGTAAACCCATAGGAATAACTGCTCTAATTAAGTACTGATGACTAGAAGGTTTGGCGCTTAGGATTTAGTCATTTTTTAGGTCAATTAGGCCAATTTAAAAATACTTAGCTTGTTAAGTATTTTCCTTCTGGGGTTGAGTATTTCCTGTACTTTTAACCGGCAGCGTAAAGGCAAAAGTAGTGCCAATGCCTAATTGCGATGATTCTAAGTTAATATGGCCGCCCATTTGCTCGACCATCATTTTGGATATATAAAGGCCCAGCCCAGTCCCCCGTACTGAATCGCGTGTTAAAACACTCTGGCCGGCCTGCTCAAATTTCTTAAATAGATTTTGCTGGGCTTCTGGTGTCATACCGACACCGGTGTCGCGCACTAAAACCTTAATAAAAAAGTTCTCACCGTTGGCGAAAGAGACGGTCACGCTACCGTTTTGGGTGAATTTCATGGCGTTACCCACCAAGTTAATCAGCACTTGGCGGGTGCGGATTTCATCGCCATAAACTGCTGGCAGCGGCTGAGGTGGTTCCTGGACCTGCAGCAGTATCTGTTTACGGGAGCTGGTAACTTGGTACTGCCTGATGGCCTTTTCCGCTAACTCAACGATATCAAAGGTGCTAAACAAAAACTTCATACGCCTTTGCTCTAGCCGAGAAGTATCCAAAAAGTCATTAACAATGCTGATTAAGCGGGCGCTGGATTCGTGTATGTCGCCGATCATCTCCGCCAACATGGGGTCCTTAAGCTGCTCGGGGTAGTGTTCTTCAATCAGCGCGGCATTCCCCCGTATGGCTGTCAAAGGGGTGCGCAGCTCATGGCTGGCGATGGAAAAAAATTCATCGCGGGAGCGCTCCAGCTGGCGCTCTTTAGTGATATCTTCAAAGACCGCCACGG
>MGCX01000030.1 GCA_001788565.1 Candidatus Saccharibacteria bacterium RIFCSPHIGHO2_12_FULL_49_19
AACACTCGGATGACATGAAATAGCACTAGCAGCATAGCGATATTGGCCGACCAAAAATGCACGTTGCGCACAAAATCGCCAAGATAAACTTCTGAGTTAATGTATTCAATGCTGGCGTGAGCTTTGGCCGGATCGGGGTTGTAAAACATCGCTAAAAATATCCCGGACAGCACCGCCAGAGCAATGCAAAAAATGGTTATGCCGCCCAGCATATATTTAATTGAGTTGGAGTGGGCCGGCACCGGGTAGTTTAGTTCGTCCAGTCCTAAACTTTTTTCAAGGGTTGATGCCATTGTTATGGTGTTCCGCCGGCACCCTCGGTCCAAATGCTGATGCCGTTGGGCTGAGCGCCGACCTTCACTGACCAGACCACGATATCCCGGGAGGTATCGATCGCCGAGACATTGCCGTCTTGCAAATTGGTTACATAGGCGCGCCGTCCATCTTTAGAAACCGCCACCCCATGCGGGGCTTGGCCGGTTTTTATGGTAGTCACAACTTTAAGCTCAACTAAATCGATTTTATAAACACTACTGCTGGTAGGCTGGTTGAAATAATAGCCTTGGTCGGCTAAGTAAACGTAGCGCGAATCCGGTGTCGGATACATTTGGATCGGGCCCTTTGATTCGGCCGGTAGTTTTAGGTAACTTAGTTTTTTGGCGGCCGGGCTGTAGACTGCTAGACTTTTGGTGTCGTAAATGGAAGCTACCACATACTTGCCGTCGGCTGTCACGCCGGTCTGCACCGCCTGGCCTTCTAAAGGTATATACGATAGGCTGCCGGAAGCAATATCCAGCACGCCCAGCGACTTGCCGGTGGAGTTGGCAATGTATACCGCCACACTGTCTGGCGCTACCCGCAGGCCGTGCGGTCCACTGCCGGCTTTGACACTATACTGCTGCTCAACGCCGTATGTTGAGCCGTTGATTTTAAAAATCAGATCTTTTTCCTGGGCGGTAACAAAGGCGAATTGGCTATCCAGGGTTAGGGCCACGTGAGCCAAGTGCAGCCCCTGGCCCAGGCCAATGCGCTTTATTATCTTATCGGTGGCGGCATCGATGACAATTACTTCATCCTGAACCGGACCGCTGGCGCTCATTGGCGAATCATCTTGGGCCGGCATAGCTTCTTCATCGCCGTGAGCCAGTACCTTTTTAAACAAGCTAAGCTGGCCGGCAAGATTTTTCAGCCTATTTAAGGGCGAGGTTCCGTGCTGGTGTTCGCCAGCCGCATTACCGGTCACCCAAACTGTCCGACCGTCCGGTGCCACCTGGACATTGTGCGGCGCGTAGTGGGTGTCTGTGCCATTGACGGTTTGGGATAAGTCGATGTATTTGACTGCCTGGTTCTCAGGATTGATTACGGCGATTTTGCCATCTTCTTCAACAGCAGCATAAACTTTTTGGCTGGCCTCCACCGCAAGCGGTTCATTACTAGATAATCTGTTGGCCGCATACCAGACAATCACGCCCAGCTGGGCTACTACATATAAGATAACCAGTAGTTTGGTGTAGCTGAGTTTTTTGAGAAAGCGCATATTGATTTTAATCAAATCAGCTTACTCTGTAACGGTTACGGTTACCGTGATCTCAATCACAGTAAGCTAGGCATGAGCACTTTTGCTAAAGTAGATGTGTGATTAAGTGGATAAAAGCTAATCGCATTCCCATCCTAATCGGGGTTGCTGACGTAGCACTGGCCGCTATGTTGGCCATTGCGGTAGGAACGTTAGCCATGCATAAGCAGACTCAAGAACCAGCTACTGCACCGGTAAAAGTTGAAAAGCCAGCTCTTAAACCCCCGGTTGTAGAGCTTAAGCCCATAGCCAGCGGTTTTAGTCAGCCGGTAGTAATTACGGCTACTCCGGCTAAAAATGATAAGCGGATTTTTATCGTTGAGCAAGGTGGTGCCATCAGAATCATTCAAGCCGACGGTACCGTTGTCAGTCAGCCGTTCTTAGACATCAGCTCCAAAGTACTCAAAGGTGGTGAGATGGGCTTGCTTGGTCTGGCTTTTTCACCGAACTACGCCAAGGATGGTAACTTCTTTATCAACTACATCGATAAAAGCAGGAACACCATCATCGCCCGCTACCACGGGACATCGGCTGACCAAGCCGACCCCGCCAGTGAACAGGTAATCTTAAGCTTGGCTCAACCTTATGATAATCATAATGGCGGTGCCCTATTATTCGGTCGCGATGGCCAACTATACGCCGCGCTGGGAGATGGCGGCAGTGGTGGTGACCCGCAAAATCGGGCCCAAGATTTGAATTCCCTGTTCGGAAAGCTTTTGCGCCTGGACGTCAGCCAGCTGCCGTATAGGATTCCCTCGAACAATCCTTTTGCCAATCAAAACGGCAAGAAGGGTGAGATTTGGGATTATGGGCTAAGAAATCCCTGGCGCATCAGTTTCGATCGTAAAAACGGTGACTTATACATCGCCGATGTCGGCCAAGGGGCCATAGAAGAAATAGACCTGGAAACTACTGACAGTAAGGGCGGCATTAACTATGGCTGGCGATGCTTCGAGGGCAGTAAGGACTTTAATATCAGCGGTTGCCAATCAAGAGACAGCTACGCCTTCCCAATCCTGGAATACGACCATTCCGAGGAGCGCTGCTCAGTGACCGGTGGTTATGTTTACCGCGGTAAGGAGTATCCCGCCCTTGACGGCAAGTACTTCTATGGGGATTTTTGTAGTGGACAGCTCTATACGGCTGAAAAGGTGGAGAGCCAGTGGCAGACAACGCTAATTACTAAAACGCCTTATCGAATCAGTACTTTTGGTGAAGACAGCCAAGGCGAGGTTTATCTAGCTAACTACGCTACCGGTGACATCTACCAAATCCAGGATTCAGCCAACTAACCTTGCTATGATTAGGCCATGAAGCCTGAGAATAATGTTCCGTTCAGTGTGGAGCTGGAGCGATGGCTAAAAAGCCCTCGCCCCAAAACGCTGGCCGGTCTGGATAAAGTCTTCGCTGAAAAGAGCTTTGCCGTGACCTTTGTCCTGCTTATGGCCATCGCGGCCCTGCCGATACCAACCGGCGGACTGACCCACGCCTTCGGGGTTATCAGCGTTCTGATCTCACTGCAAGTGATAGTCGGCCGGCGCAGTTTGTGGATCCCCAAACGCTGGCAGGATTTGCGAATCAGCCGTACCATGCAGCAAAGGCTGATTCCATCATTGATCCGCTTGATCCGCTGGCTGGAAAAATACTCCCGACCGCGGATGGCCAGTTTACTAAGCTCTAACTTCTTAGTCCGGCTATACGGCTTGGCGGTACTGGTTTTAGCGGCATTTGTGACGGCTTCGCCGCCATTTTCCGGCCTTGATACCCTACCGGCTATGGGGATTGTGCTGATGTCACTAGCGGTCATTTTAGAAGATTTCCTGCTGTTCATTATCGGGGTGGTCGTCGGCTCGGTGGGAATCAGCTTGACCCTACTGCTGGGCGCGGCGGCCTTCGAACTGGTTACCCGGCTGATTTAAGCGCAAAGGGTATTGACTTTTTAGGTATTTTATATTAGAATAATAGTCCACCTCTGTTTCTCAAGAGGTGGTGTTCATAATGGTACCACGACTCAGGAAAGGAGGTGGTCTCCGTGAGGAGACTGCTTCTGCTGGTCATGGCGGCAAGCGTTGCCGCCATCTTCGTGCCGATGGCCTCGGGCCACGGCGGCAAGTCCGAGCCGCCCTGCACGCCCGCCGACGACGCCGGCATCATCGGCGCCTACGGCTACAACAGCGACAGCGTCGAGATCCAGTGGAAGGGGAAGCCGAAGCCCAAGCCGAAGCCCTGCCCCACCCCGGATCCCGAGCCCGGTCCGACGCCCCAGGCGCCGGTCGAGGTGCACGTCGATTCGCGCGTGTACGTCTGCATGAAGGCTCCCCTGCCAGTCGACAACGGCCGCTTCGCGGCTGTGACCGTGAAGCGGGCCAACACCACCGACACGTCCTCGACGGACGCCCGGTTCTCGCTGGTGCTGGGCAACGCCGAGCCGGCCTACTGGTCGGCGAGCCACGGCGCGACCTGCGACAACCCCGCCACCAAGTACGGCGAGAAACCCCAAGGCTTCCGAGTCGGCAACTGGGGTGACCGCGTCGTCGATGCCGTGCCCTACGACTGGACGAAGCTGGGAAGCATCGCTCCCCCGCTGCCGTTCGGTTGCGGGATCAACGCGCTCTACCCGTACTCCGCGTAGAGCGCAGACCAGGGCCATCGACTAGACAAGAGGAGGTACCACTACAGAGCCCGGCCGCAAGTGCGGTCGGGCTCACTCCCACTAAACGAACCGTTTTTATAACTTTCTTCCGACCGGTAACATACAGAGGTACATCAATTGACTTATCATCTATAATCTGATAAAATATCACTACACGCCGGGGTGTGATCAACTAAGCACGGCGTAGTACACTCCGGTACAACCCGCAACAGGGAGGTGCCCCTTGAAGGCACGCGCGCTGGTCTTGGTGATGGCTCTGGCCATTGCCGGGACCGCAACAACCGCGGCGGTCGCCAGCGGTGGAGGTGGTGGCACGCCTATCACCACACCGCCGGATCCGCCGGTGAAGTACCCCTGCCCGGTCTACGGCGACAACTACGGGCAGGTGGAGTACTGGGACGACCAGTTCTTCCCGCCTCCGGCCGTGCCGTTCTGCGGCATGCCGGAGAACGTCCCGTTCGCGACCTGCATCGCTGGGAAGGGGTACGACTTGTGGTCGATCGACCAGATCTTCATCGACTACATCATCGACCTGTACCTGGTGGGCGGCGCTGACGCGAAGCTCGGCAACTGCTCGTTCGCCGATCGGATGTTCCCGATGTGCTACGGCCCGGGAGCGAACTCGATCTACTACAAGAGCAGGGCCGATGCGGTCGAGCTGTACGCGGCCGGGGCGAAGGTCCCGGTAGCGTCCAAGACGGCTCAGACCAACTACGTCGTCGGGGATCACCACCTGACGTGCGCTGGCGGGACTCCGACGGGCAACCTCGTGTCCACCGGGAACGGTGGTGAGATGCTTCCCGGCATCCATGCCGGGCTGTTGAACACCAACCCTCTCGACTGGACCATCGAGGTCAGCTGACGGTGTACCGGAGATGGGGTCGGCCTGCGCTCGCGCGCAGGTCCGGCCCCTTCTTCATATCTGGTGATTAGTTTGAAAAACGTTTATGATGATACAATCTAGATGTAAAAAGCGAGGGGAAGTTAATGGATCCTAAAGACACCAATCCGCCAACTCAAAACACACAACCAACAGAGACGTCAGCACCGGCCAGCACTCCGCCAGCCGGCGATGCCACACCAACCGGGACGTCAGCACCAACTCCACCCGCCGGAGCTGAGCCAGCTAAAAAGGGTTACGGCAAACGCCCGATGTGGCAGTGGATAGTCTTCTATCTGATAATTGCGGTGGTTGTCTATCTGGTAGTTTATTTCTTGTTCTTCAAAGACAGCAGCGCCGGTTTAGGCTATTAAAGATTTTTCAAGTCGAGTAGTGACCGTCGGCGGAGCGTTTTTTAATCTCGCTTAAGCGGGATATAAACGAGTTAGCGGCACCTTCTAAACCTAGAACTTTTAAAGCCCCTGTCAAAACATAAAGCTGATCCATTTCGCGTTCACTAACCGAGCGTGATTTTTCGGCTTCTGAAAAGAATAACTCGACCTTCTCGACCAGCCACTTTTCCTCGCTGGCTTTGAGCTGTTTAGGAGCTAGTTTGGGCATGTTATCTAGAGTTGGATTAGTTAATTCCAGAGAGCGGGCCGAGCGGTTTCTTTTTTGCAAGTGTCCCCGCCGTATCAAATTGTTGATGTGCAAAGAAACAGTAGCCACCGAGGTATAGCCCAGCCCCTTCATGATTTCGCGGTAGCTGGGACTATAGCCATGGGCCGTAATGAACTCCTCGATAAAACTTAGCAGTTCTCTCTGTTTTTTGGTCGGGCGAACCGGTTCCGGCAAGTTCGCAGTTTGTTCCATCTACCCCAACTATATTACTGCTTAACGCAATGGTCTAGTGTGATGATAGGCTCGGTGCCCATGCGCGCGGTGCGCGGCAACGCGGGCCAAGGTAATCTTGGGGCGTTTCTTGGCCAGATGCTCGGGAAAGACCCAGAAGCGATACCAAAAGTAATTCCAGACCGTGAAGAAGCCCGAGGAAATAAATTGGCCGATGTACGGTGTTATACCAATATTTTTTAGTCCTAAGATAATGAAGTAATCCAGCACAAAGTCAACCAGGGTTATAAATATATAGCGCCCTGTCACATCGCCCAGATGTCCCTTAAGAGCTGGGTTACGGAACACCCAGTAGCGCTGCAGCATGAAATTTACCGTCCAGCCAGCTATGTTGGCAGCCAGTTTTGCCCACCAAAGCGACCAATCTAATCCTGACCAAAGAATAGCAAATACCAGATAGCCGGTCCAGAAATAGGCCCCGCCGCTGACCATGTATTCGACGAACTGGATGTAGCGGTTGCGCCCACCCTTATTTTTTCTTTTCGCCATTTGTATTCCTGCTAGAGCTAGTCAATTTCTAAAGAGTTGATCACTTTTTCAACCAATTGCATATTATCTTTATCTCCTGGTGCTATCCAGTAGGTTATCAGAAGCTTGCCCTTTTTTGAGT
>MGCX01000031.1:0-16726 GCA_001788565.1 Candidatus Saccharibacteria bacterium RIFCSPHIGHO2_12_FULL_49_19
CCGACTCTAGCCTAGCGCCAAGCTCTTCTCGAAGCTCACGCTTTAAACAGCTCTCAATTGACTCGCCGTGCTCCCAACCACCGCCGGGGACTTCCCAGCCAACTATCTCCCCGCTGTCACCCTTCCCAATTAATAAACGATTCTGGTGGTCCAGGATAATAGCTTTTACTGAAACCCTATAAAACGGGCTTGGAAGTTCCTTTAATAAATTCTTGACGTCCATATCTTGGTGGGCGCTGAGGGACTCGAACCCCCGACCCTCTCGGTGTAAACGAGATGCTCTAGCCAACTGAGCTAAGCGCCCCTCGGTCTTTCGACTACGCTCAAGATCATTCAACTCGCAAATGGTTTACCCCTCGATGAGCTCGGGGCAAGCCATGAGTGAGCGAAGCGAGTCGAATGGTGGGTGAGAGAGGACTTGAACCTCCACGCCTTGCGGCACAGCCACCTCGAGGCTGCGTGTATACCAATTTCACCACTCACCCTCGTCACAATCGAGGCACCGGCTTCCGTAAGTCAGTATAACTAACTTACTTTCAGCCTCGGCTCGCTTGTTCCTCTCAAAAACACAACTCGACCTGATGTTGCGTTTTTGTATGAGAACAGGGGTAATTATAGCATTTTTTGGGGCCCCCGCGGAAAGAGTCTGCTCTTTTCGTGGGGGAAAGCAGCAACAACGCGAGACCCCGGTTCATCTTGTGCCACTTGATTGCGCAAGTTGAAGCGGGGTTGAAGTTAGTTGATGCGTGGTGGCGCCTCCCAGACAGCGGACTTCGTCCTTTTCCACTCGGCCGTACTCGAAATACATTTCTACGTGCGGTCTCGCTTCACCGAACTGGTCGCTTGCTACGCTCGCTTTTCCAGTTCTTCGTCTGTGAAGGTATTCATGATCCGCCATAGCTCGACCATAAGGGTCAAGCGACGGCGGATGGTGGCGCCTCCCAGACTCGAACTGGGGACACAAGGCTCTTCAAGCCTCTGCTCTACCAACTGAGCTAAAGCGCCGTGGTGCGGGTGAAGAGACTCTAACTCTCGACCTCTTCCTTGGCAAGGAAGCGCTCTAAACAACTGAGCTACACCCGCTCGTAACAGTGGTAATTATAGCAATAACCAGGTTAAAATTCATCTGGCCAGCTCTGGTGGGCGAGGTGGGATTCGAACCCACAACCGCTTTCGCGGCGCGGATTTTAAGTCCGCTCTGTAAACCATTCCAGCACTCGCCCATGGAGGCGCGTACCGGACTTGCACCGGCCTACAGACTTTTGCAGAGTCTCGCCTAACTTCTCGGCCAACGCGCCTTACATCTTAATTATACTTTTTTGACTCCCTAAACTCTATACCCTAAGTCCTATGTCCTAGAGCAGGTTTTGACGCTCTTGTCGGACCATCCAGTTATGGACATTGTAGAAGCGATCACTGCTGGCATTAGCGCTTTTTCTTTGATAGCCAAACACTGGACTACGAGTAACATAGATGAAATTAGGCTGGTAAAGGGCCAGTGCCGGAGCATCGTTTGTCCAAATCTGCAGAAAGGCCCGGTATTTGGTGGCCCTAAGATCGGGCTCCAGGCGGGTACGACCAGCCTCTAGAGCCTGATCGGCCGCTATTGAGCGATACTCGCTCAAGTTAAGCCGGCCCTGGGAGCTAATGGAAGATTGTGAAGAGTGCCAGTAAGCAAAGACATCTGGATCAGCCCCTAGGCTGATACCGTAAAGCAAGATATCGTAGTCATGACCGGGGATTATAGTGCCCTTAAGCTCGTCGGTGTTGTAATAGCGTACGTCAGTACGAATACCCAACTTGGACCATTCCTTTTGTAGTATCTCTGCTGCCCGTGTGTACTGAGTGCTGTCCTGCGAGCTTAAAGAGATAACCAAAGGCTGCCCGTCCTTAAAACGTTGCCCATCAGCCCCTCGATGCCAGCCAGCCAGATCTAGAAGATGATTGGCAGATTCAGAATTATACGGCAGCTGGGTAATGCTCGGGTCATACCCTAGATGACTACGCAGAAGAGGCCCGCTAAGCAGGGCTTTAGGAAAATACGAAGTACTAATCATTGAGCTACGATCAGTTCCGCTAACTAGTGCTTTGCGGACGTTCGCATCGCCAAGGACCGGGCGCGAGTTATTGAAGAAAGCCATGACGGCCGCGGTGAGCGGCGTGGCATAAAACTCAGTCTCGGCCTGCCCGGTAAGTTCGTCAGGTACGATTTCCAAGCCACTCATAGCATTGATGCGCTTATCCTGGAAGGCTTGAATCATTTGTTTTTCATCACTAAAAGTTATCAGTGAAATACCATCCAGTCTGGGCCGTCCCTCGTGATATCTGCTGTAAGCAGAGAGATTTATTAGCTGCTGTCGTTCGGTACTACTTACGCCGCTCACTTGCACTAATTTCCACTCAAAAGGACCAGTACCAACCGGTGAAGTATTAAAACCAGCGCTTCGGAGTTGCCCGGATGGAATATCAGCCAGCAAGTGCTTGGGGACGATGCCGTTCGTTAAGGCATTGGGGAAAGATGCCAACTGACTCGGTAAGTCAAAAATTACGGTGTAGTCATCCTGTTTAATAACGTTTGTTCCCTGCCAGCTGGTGTAGAGATAGGATTGAGCTTCAATATCAGCAATCGTTTGATAGGTAAAGACCACGTCATCAACCGTAAAGGGATGTCCATCATGCCATCGAACGTCCTTACGAAGATGAACAGTGTAGCGCTTACCATCGGGGGTAACTTCCCAAGCGGTAGCTAAGTCACCAGTTAAGTTGTTGCTAGTGTCGTATCGCAGCAACCCCGAAAAAACTAACCGGCTGACAGCTGAATCTGCGCTACTACTGGCATATAGCGGACTGGCGTTAGTAAAAGAACCGACCAGCCCCTCATTGTACAGCCCACCGGGAATGGGTTGAAGTGATTGATAATACGGCGATAGAGCCCTAAGCTGGGCTACGGTTGCTAAAAACAGCAAAACAAAAAGCGCGACCCAAAGAAACATAAAACGCTTAACGGAAACCAGGCGATCAAAGCGCCTAATTAACAGCTTCTCAATCTGCTGATCGGCTTGTGAGGTTAGCTCTTTGGCTCCCTTTTGGCGGCGCTTTACGAGACTGCGCAAGCGTTTTTGGGACATGTCACCGGGTATAAGCTTAGCCACCTGTTTTTTCACACAACCGCTAATGATTCCTTACTGAGCCACTATGCCGATAATAATGCTAGCACTGAATATAAAAACTAGGATAATAGTCAGCTGGTGAACGGTTTTATCTGAACCTCGGCGCACAATATTAATCTCACCGGCTCCACCTAAACCGGCGCCTAAACTGGCTCCCCTGGTCTGGATTAGGATAAGCAGGGTTACCAGGAGCGCGGTGGCTATTGTTATATAATTCCAGATAGTCATTTGATACTAGCTATGTCCTTTTTAGTTAAGTCGGAAATTATTACCGACACTAAGAAATTTACCAGCCCAACAATTATACCAGCTAAGATAGCCACCCAGAGATTGTCAACGAAAAACGGTTCGTATAACCAGCTGACTATTAGAATGGTCAGGCCATTGACAACCAGCATAAAAAGACCCAAGGTGACCAAGATAGCCGGCAAAGACAAAAATACTAATAATGGCTTAAGGAACATGTTAATCAGTGCCAGCAGCAAGGCTGTAACCAGCAAGGTCGTCAAGCTTCCACCTAAGTAAAAGTGTTCTTCGCTAAGTAAAGCCTGAGCTATCCACAGGCCTAGAATCGATACCGCCCAGTGTATTAAAAAACTGCTTAGTAGTTTGGGCATTGATTATATTTTAGCAGTTTTAGCACCGTCGGCCGGGTGGCCGTAGGAGTGTAGGTTTTTATAAATTTGTCGGCCAAGGCGGGGTCCAAAAATCGCAGTCAGCTGTTCCTCGCTGGCCTCCCGTGCTCCCCGAGCAGAACCAAAATTCTTAACCAGTTTCTTGCGGGTCGCCGGGCCGACTCCTGGTACCTCGTCCAGCATACTGGCTGTCTGTCGATTCCGTGATAGACTCTCGTGATAACTAACAGCGAAGCGGTGTGATTCATCACGGATCCTTTGCAGAAGCTTAATAACTGGTGAGTTAGTCGGCAAAGCGACATTCGCAAACTGATTTGAAAAACTGACAAACCCACCGGACAGACCGACCCGATTTTTTAATTTATCACCAGACCCAATGGAGCTTCCCGGGCGGTGGACTATTAATTCTTCGTGGCGCTTCGCTAATCCAACGGTTGTTATAGCACTCTGGACGGCAAAATCTCTCGCTGCTATAGCCGCTGCCAGTTGGCCCTTACCGCCATCGATGATCAGCAGTTGCGGGAGGGGCCATTTTGCCACGTTCCGGGGGCTAAAACGGCGGCCAACCGCTTCTCTTATGTTGCCCACATCGTCATTTCGGCTTAGGCGTATCTTGAATTTCCGATAAGCAGTCTTATCGGGCACACCGTTGGTAAAAACAACCATACTGGCTACCGCCTCGCGGCCGGCAAAATGCGAAATATCAAAGGCCTCAATACGCCGCGGCGGTACTTTCAGCCCCAAGATATCAGCCAAACCACTTAAGGCCTCATCTAACGAGAGGTCTAGATTTTCCCGATCACCGAACAGAATTTGCCTATCTAAAGCACGGAGAGCAAACAGCTGATTACGGGCTCGAGCGGCGGACTCAAAGTTTTTGGCTTTAGCCGCCGCCTTCATTTCTTTTTCGGCAAGCTTAGCCAGCTGAGCGCCTTCTCCTTTTAAATAGCGCATCAATTTACGCAAATTGCTCCGATATTCAGCCAGGCTGGTATGCCCATCTTCGAGGCCGGGGTCCAACCCTAAATGGTAATGCAACCCGGACCGCTTGGCGCCGGCCGATCGTCTCTCGGCATATGGAAAGGCCCGCCGCAGATGGCGCAGAGCTTTCTTGACAGCGTAACCGCTTAAGTAGGGGCCAAAATAACGAGCTCCATCATCCAGCGGACGGCGCAAGGTGCTGACTGTCGGGTAATCGCTATCATAGTCGATACGTACATAAAGCAGTGACTTATCGTCACGGAGCATGATGTTATAACGCGGCTGGTAGCGCCGGATTAGCTCGGCTTCCAAAAATAGGGCGTCAGCCTCGGATTCCAGCTCCCGCCACTGCAAACTGCTGATTTCGTTGATCAGAGCGTCTGTTTTAGGGTCTCGCAGCCGACTCTTTTGGAAATACTGGCGGACCCGGTTGCGTAAATTGGCGGCCTTGCCAATATAAATAATCTCGCCAGTCTTATCCTTATAAAAGTATAGCCCCGGTGACGGGGGCAGTTTGGCCAGCTTTGACTTTAAGCTCCGATTCATTTCTATAATCTAGCCTAACAGGGATAAAAAAGTTTGTCATCAGATTACCTAAGATGTTACAATGCCATGTAATAGATAACTAACAGGGAGAAAGGAGCAGCCGGACATGAATACATCAGTTGATTTAGCTTACAGAGCTGCTCTTAGAGCGTCTCTGTAAAGTTCCAAGGCTTAATAAAAACTTTAAAAAGATTGGCAAATTAACGCGTAGCTAGGAGGCTCGCGCCATGTCCTTCCCCGAGCGGAATACCGAAGCAGTCAAGCTGGCCGCAACCAATTACTGGCAGCAACTTAAACACGACTGGCCTACAGCCGTGCCGGGTTTGGTATTGCCGGGGCTCGGCAATATCTTGGTCTTTTATGTACCGCCGCTAATCGTAGCCAAAATACTGGTGGCCTTCAGTAACGACCCCCACCCGGGGGCATCCAGTTTGTTACCGTATGTGCTCTGGTTCACCGGCCTGTGGCTTATCGGTGAAGTGTTATGGCGTATCGCTATGCTCTGTTTAAGCCGGGCTGAGGTCAGAGGCATGGAGCGGCTGTACCAACAGGCCATGGAATACTTATTCGCCAGAGACCAGGCCTTTTTTAACGACAACTTTGCCGGTTCACTAACCAAGAAAGTGGTCGGTTACGGTAGTCGTTACGTGGATGTGATGGATACCTTAGCTTTTTCTGTGACATCCTCTTTAATCCCGGTATTTTTTGCCGGGTTCGTCCTTTGGGGCTATTCTCCATGGCTGGTAGTAGCTCTACTAGCGATGATGGTCATCGCGGCACTAGTTGCCATACCACTCATTAAGCGGCGAGCTAAGCTGGTTGCTGTCAGGGAAGCGGCCAGCAACGTCATGGCCGGCAACGTAGCCGATACGATTTCTAATATGACAACGGTGCGTTCCTTCGCTCAAGAGACTTACGAGGGCCGACGGCACGCCAGCCGGGTAAAGGATCATGCCCAGAAAATGCTGAAGTCCTGGGACTATAACACCCTGCGGATTGAAATTGCCCTGTCACCTTTTTTTGTGTTGACCAACGTCGTGGGCCTGACCATTGCTCTTGCCTTGTCATCCAATGGTGCCCTTAACGTCGAAGCCATCTTCGTCTCATTCAGCTACTTTGTCCAGATCAGTGGTTTTATGTGGAAGTTCAACCAGATATACCGCAACTTGGAATCGTCTTTAACTGATGCCGCCCAATTCACAGAACTACTAATCGAACAGCCCCGGGTCACCGATGCTTCGGATGTCAAAAGCCTCAAACCCGTGAAGGGCTTAATAGAGTTCATGGATGTAAGTTTCCAGTATTCCGACAGCGCCGGTAGGCATCTGTTTCAGGACTTAAATCTGAAAATCAATGAGGGAGAAAAGGTTGCCCTGGTTGGCCACTCTGGCGGGGGCAAGACTACCATTACCACTCTGCTACTACGCTTCATGGACATTGAGGCCGGCAAGATACTTATCGATGGGCAGGACATTTCCAAGGTACCCCAGCGCCAACTGCGAGCTTCCATAGCTTACGTTCCCCAAGACACTTCCCTATTCCACCGCTCTTTGGCAGATAACATCAGATACGGTAAATTAGACGCCGCTGATGACGAGATGCTTAAGGCCGCCAAACTGTCCCACGCCCATGATTTCATCAAGGAGTTGCCAAAAGCTTATGAGACGTTAGTCGGTGAGCGCGGAGTAAAGCTCTCGGGCGGGCAGCGTCAGCGCATCGCTATCGCCAGAGCCATACTTAAGGATGCGCCAATTCTTGTTCTGGATGAAGCCACTAGCGCTCTTGACTCGGAAAGCGAAAAAGTTATCCAAGACGCTTTATGGAAATTGATGGAAGGTAAGACCACCATCGCTATCGCCCACCGGCTAAGCACCATTTCTCGTATGGATAGGATCGTTGTCTTAGATGAGGGACGGATTGCCCAGCAAGGAACCCATAAGCAACTCCTAGAAAAGGGTGGAATCTATGCCGAGTTGTGGGCCCATCAGTCCGGCGGGTTCCTAGAAGATTAACAAAAGTACTTGACTTGCCTGAGTATTTTTCTATGAGGTCTCCTTTTCAGAGCTCTTAGCTTCGTCTCCCTCAGGCCTAGACTCACCAGCCTCGCCTTCAGCGGCCTCTCCGGCGGCTTCGTCTTCTTCACCCTCAGCAGCTTCGGCTTCAGCCTCTTCTTCAGAGATCTGAGCCTTAGTTTCTACAACTGTAGCAATCGGATGTTCGGCATCGGTTAAAATGGTAACGCCCTCGGGGACTTCCAGATCAGCCACGGTGATTTTATCGTGCAATTCGGCCAGTTTAGTACCGTCAACCTTAAGCCCGTCAGGCAGATTAGCCGGTAACGCTTCAACCTCCACTTCATCCAGTTGATGAAGTATCATCAAGCCAATCTTTTCAGCTGGAATCTCACCTTCGATATGGATAGGTACTTCGGCCTCTACCTTTTCATCGCGTTTGATAGCTTGAAAAACCACATGCTGCAAGCGGCGTTTTACCGGATTAAAATGAGCATCTTTTATCAGCACCAAATACTTATCCGAGCCGATTTCTATATTTAGGGGGTGGTGTTTGCCGGCCTCTCGATAGATATTGACCAGCTCCCGCTCGGGGGCCATGACATGGATTGAATCGGCGCCATGATTATGAATGACTGCCGGTACCAAGCCTTCAGAGCGCAGACCACTCAAACCCTTGCGCACCACGGTGCGCTCCGATAGCTTAACGGGTTTATCCAAATCCGCCATTAGTTTAGCTATTATCCTTCCTTGTAAGGCTAAATTATATCAGATAAGCGACAGGTACCGAAACTTGCTATACAATGGCAGTCATGCCTTGGAGCGTCGAGACCATCATCCAAAGTGGCGGATTGTTGGCTATCTTCTTGATTATTTTCTCTGAGAGCGGCTTATTTTTCGGTATTTTATTTCCCGGTGACAGTTTGTTGTTAGCCGCCGGGTTCTTAGCCGGTCAGGAATTAATCTCAATCTACTGGCTGATACCTCTGGTGGTGACCGCCGCTGTTCTTGGTGACAACGTTGGCTACTATATCGGTCACCGCTTGGGCCCACACCTTTTCAAACGCGAAGACGGTATTCTTTTCAGACGCGAGTACATCAAGCGCACCAGTGAGTTTTACGATAAACATGGCGGTAAAACTATTATTATTGCCCGCTTTTTCCCGGTTATCCGGACGTTCGCGCCAGTAGTCGCCGGGGTGGGTAAGATGAGCTGGAAGCGCTTTGCTTTTTTTAATGTCATTGGAGCTTTTATGTGGGGTTGCGGACTGCCGCTAATTGGTTACAGCTTGGGGCGAGCTTTTCCGGAGATTGATAAGTATTTTTTGTGGTTTTTATTCATTACCGCCCAGGTAACTCTAATAATCATAATCTGGCACGTTTTGGGTGACGCTAAGCGCCGTAAAAATCTAAGGCAGGGCTTAGCCGAGGAATTCCACTATTTTTTCGGGCGGCGTCGTTAGATACTTAGAGCTTTTTTTAAGAATTGGCCGGTGTAGCTTTTTTTGTCCTTGGCTACCTGCTCTGGCGTGCCGGACACTACTACCAAACCGCCGGCTTCGCCGCCCTCTGGTCCCATGTCAATTATATGATCGGCTGATTTGATCACATCCAGATTATGCTCAATGACTATCATGGAGTTTCCGGTATCCACCAGAGCATGTAGAACTTCCAGAAGCTTCTGTACGTCGGCCATATGCAGTCCGGTAGTTGGCTCATCTAGGATATAAAGAGTGCGTCCAGTCGGTCGCCGTGATAGCTCAGTGGCCAGCTTGACTCGCTGAGCTTCGCCGCCGGAAAGGGTAGTTGCCGGTTGGCCGAGGGTGATATAGCCCAAGCCGACATCAACTATTGTTTTTAGTTTTCTAGAAATTACCGGGATGCTTTCAAAGAAGTCGTAAGCTTCCTCGCAGGTCATCTCCAGCACATCACTGATGGTTTTGCCCTTGTAGTGGATCTCCAGTGCCTCCGGGTTATAGCGCTTGCCGTGGCAAACTTCACAAGGCACATAAACGTCCGGCAGAAAGTGCATTTCTATCTTGATAACCCCGTCCCCGGCGCAATTCTCGCACCGTCCGCCTCGTACGTTGAAGCTAAAGCGACCCGGTCCGTAACCGCGCACCCGCGCTTCCGGCATTTGGGCAAACAGCTCGCGGATAGGGGTAAGCAGACCGGTATAAGTTGCTGGATTGGAGCGTGGTGTCCGGCCGATCGGCGATTGATCGATAATGATTACTTTATCCAGCTGGTCAATGCCCACGATTTCTTCATGTTTGCCCGGAACTACATGGGCCCGCATCAGCCTGGCCGACAACTCCCGGGCCAGCACATCGTTTATTAGGCTTGATTTGCCCGAGCCGCTTACCCCAGCCACCACGATCATCTTGCCCAATGGAATATCTACATCAATGCCTTTAAGGTTGTGCTGACGGGCGCCTTTGATAACTAACTTCTTACCGTTGCCCGAACGGCGGACTTTGGGGATGGCTATTTGACGCTTACCACTTAAGAATTCACCGGTTACCGAAGCTTTAGCTTTGGGTATATCAGCCGGTTTGCCAATGGCCACCACTTCACCGCCATGCCGGCCGGCGCCGGGCCCCATATCTACCACATGGTCAGCGCTACGGATAGTCTCCTCGTCATGCTCAACTATCAATACAGTGTTTCCCAGGTCGCGTAATCTTTTGAGTGTGTTAATCAGGCGACGATTATCTCTCTGATGAAGCCCAATGCTGGGCTCATCCAGTACATAAAGCACTCCCTGCAAGCCCGAGCCTATCTGAGTCGCTAATCGGATGCGCTGGGCCTCCCCGCCGGAAAGTGTGGTGGCACTGCGGCTTAAGTTTAAGTAATTTAAACCAACGTCAACCATGAATTTCAGCCGAGCATTAATTTCCTTTAGGATTTGTTTGGCGATCATATTCTCGGTTTCGTTGAGCTTAAGGCCACTAAAGAATCTCATGGCGTCATCAATACTCATATCTGAGATGTCCATGATGGATTTACGATCGACCGTGACGGCCAATACTTCGGGTTTTAAGCGACGCCCCTGGCAGGCATGGCAAGGACGGGCACGCATAAATTTTTCAATCTCGCGGCGCATAAAGTCACTGCTGGTTTCTTTATGGCGGCGCTCCAAATTGGGAATCACCCCCTCATAGGTTGTTCGGAAATGTCGCCCGACTCCTAGTTTTATCAGATAGTTTTCATCGCCGGTGCCATAAAGAATCTTATCTAGTTGATCTTTACGTAACTCCGCGGTGGGCACCTGCAGAGAAAAACGAAACCTATCAGCTACGGCCTGCATTTTCTTGGTGTACCAAGCATCGGCGTTAAAACGGTTAAACGGCCGGATGGCGCCTTCGGCGATGGTCAGGCGGCCGTTGGGGATAACCAGTTCCGGATCAACCTCCAAACGAGAACCCAGACCAGTGCAAATCGGGCAAGCACCATGCGGAGCGTTGAAGCTAAAGGTCCGCGGCTCTAGCTCTGGGATAGAAACATCGGGGTGGTCCGGGCAAGCGTATTTTAAGCTGTAAGTTTCGGACGTGTTCTTATCAGCGTTATGGATAGTCAAAATATCGTCGGCGATAGACAAGGCCTGCTCGATGGACTGGGTGAGGCGGCCGCGGCTGGCTTCGTCGTTAACCAGCCGGTCCACCACGATTTCAATGGTATGCTTGTACTTCTTATCTAGTTCCGGGAATTCATCCAGGGCATAAACCACGCTATCTACCCGAGCCCGGGCAAAGCCGGCCCTCAAATACTTCTCCGGAATGTGCTCAAAAGCGCCCTTGCGGGCCACCACGATAGGCGCTAGCACCATCAGTCGGGCGTTTTTATCGTGAGCCGCCACTTTTTCAACAATCGCCTGGGTAGTTTGGCGGCTGACCGGCTTACCGCAAACCGGACAATGCGGTACGCCGATCCGGGCAAACAGCAGGCGTAAATAGTCATAAACCTCGGTGACGGTGGCCACCGTGCTACGCGGATTGCGACTGGTAGATTTTTGATCGATGGAAATCGCCGGACTCAGCCCGTCAATTTGGTCAACATCCGGCTTTTCCATTAAGCCCAGGAATTGACGAGCGTAAGCGCTCAAAGACTCCACATAGCGGCGCTGGCCCTCCGCATAAATAGTATCAAAGGCCAAGCTGGATTTACCCGAGCCGGACAGTCCGGTAATGACCGTCAATGTGCCTCGCGGAATCTCCAGCGAAATATTCTTTAGGTTATGCTCCCTAGCACCTTGAACTTTAATAGAATCAGACAATTAAAAAAGACCTCCTGTACTGCTGTTGAGCCTGCCCCGCTTAAAAAACCTGAATGAAGAAGAGGGTGAATAACCCTACTTCGTAATTTCAAGTTTTTGTGCGGGGTGCCTGCCCCGCACTAAAAATCGAGCTTTGTACTTAATAAATAGCCGTCACTACGGCTATTCTCGATTTTTTAGTGCTGGGATTATACAGGTTTTGGCTGAATTTTTCTAGTGTCTTAAGATGCTGACTCTGAATCCGTAACAGGTGGTACAAGTTTAGGCTGGGCTTCACGCATTTCTTCAATAACCCAGTGCGGGATCCCTTCTTGGCTTTCAACTAATCTCATTTGTTCTGGAGTTAATCTGCGCTGAGTTACTAGCGTATCGACAACGTGCGTTACGGGGTGTTTTATAGCTGCAGTTACCATGCTATCTGTAAGCTCAAAGTCGGGTTCTTTAATGTCTTCCATTATAGAAAACCATACGGGTCCTGCTTGAACCTCAACCCAATTTAGTGGAATTTCCCCGGAAAATTCCTCAGCCCATTTTCTCTCAACTTCCCGCTCATCCACTAGTTCTCGGATACGCCTCACCCTCCAACTATTACCTTGGCGGATCTCAAGTTCACGCTGAATTCGTTCAACTGTTTCTGCGTCAAACCTTTCTGGCTCAAAAACATACATTTCTCTGCTGGTTGGATCAGTCTCGGCAATGTCTGGTGATAGTGGATGCTCCTCATCGTACCGAACTGAGATCTCTTTTCCACCTTCGGATGAACCATGTTGAGATCCTGAATCACTGCCTGGTGGCTCGCTGGGCAGACCTACTTGGTCACCTGTATGTACACTAGCTAACGGTTCTACTGGAGTATCAGACCCTATCTCAGGTTCAACAATTAGTGGTGATTCGCCACCATCAGGCGTTAATGGGGGTACTCGCTCACTATCCAATGGTTCAAATTTAGGTTCCTGGTTTTCGTCAGCTGGCATTTTTGTTTCCCTTTATGTGCTTAAGCTAAATTATCAATCCACACAGCCATAATGTCAACCCAATCCTTCCAATCCCCCACAAGCTAATATCTGCCCTACCCCCATCCACCACAAGCCAATGTCTACTCTACATAAATATTCACCGATCGGTGAGAATTCGTGTTAACGTTGTTCTATGAGTTATGGGCACAATAGCAACTACCGGCAACGAGAAAAGAGTGCTTTGGTCTTTGTGCTAAAGGCTTTTATCCCCTATTCCGAAGCAAATGTGATGCTAGCCTTCAAGCCTAACAAATTCTTTAACGAGCTAGAGAAAATCTCACGCTACAAACGAGCGACTCTCGAGGCGGCGATGCGCGAGGCACAAAGACAAAAAATGATTAAGCTTCAAGAGATTAGAGATGAAAGAATAATCCGGCTCACCGCTCGAGGACGACGAACCGTTCGGCCGTTTGTGGCTAAAAAGCTGCCGGGAGACACCAGGCTGATGGTTAGCTTTGACATTCCCGAGGACATGGCCGTCCAGCGTGCCAAATTCCGGCGAGTTTTAAAAGATTGGCATTTCAAGCAGGCCCAAAAAAGCGTGTGGCTTACCTCATATGATCACAAACAATCCGTTAAAGAGCTGATTGGTGAACTCGATATAGCCAACTTCGTCCAGCTATACGAGTGCGCCATCATATAACCAACAATTAAAACATACATGCGTATCCTCACCGACCGGTGAGAGTTCGTATAATTGATTCCATCCATAGGATAAACTGGTGCTGATATTAGCGTAAGCACAATAAAATATTATTGTGTTATTAGCAATTAGGTTTTATTATTAAATTAACAAAGCGAGAGGCTAAAAAATGGACGGCGCGCTGGATTTTTTCATAGTGTTGGGTCAGGTTCCGGGGACCGATCTTCAAATTACCTTTAACCAAATTGTAATTTTTAGCGTTGTTGCACCCCTGCTTTGGATATCCGGCAAAAAGTTTTTGCACGTTGATTTTAAGCGCGCCATTTTGCTGGCTGCAGTTTACATCCATACCAAAAAAGGCCAGCAACTCCGCCTCCCCTTCTAGACCCTTAGGTTTTAGATGCGAGCGATTGGGTGTAGGATTTAAGCTCGGCAAGCAGAACTTGGTTTTCCGGGGATTGACCCGGCCAGCTGGCCAGCTCTTCAATCCGGGCAAGGTTCTGATCTAGCCTGCCACCGTCAGCCAAACGCCGCTTCTTGAAGTTTCGCCACCACTGTTTTTCATCTTTAGTCAGACTTTTTGGAAAGTTACGCGCTTTATAGAGAGGTAGAAGCAGTTTTAATCGCTCATCAGCAAAATCTAACTTGAGAGTGCTTAGCTCATCCGGCTCGGCGGCTCGCACCACCGCAATTCTAGTTTTATCGGGGCCCTTAATAAAATCGTCGTAAAGCTGGGCATCAACGGTTTGCTCGTCAACGATCAGTTGTCCTTGCCGCGGCGGTTCAATAATCTCCAGAGCCGCAACTAGCTTATCCCCAAAATCCTGGGCTTTGGCTAACTTAGTCAAGTTTTTATTAACCTCTGCTAGGTCAAGCTGCAACCGGTTGGCGCTTTTGGAATCTAAGGTGCTGATCGGAGCTACAGCTGGGCAGCGGTTATATGACAGCTTTTTAACCGGGAAATATGGTGCTTCCGGACCACGCAGTTGCCATAGCTTAGCTAGCTGAGCGGGCGTCAATTTGATGAACTCGTCCGGATTAATTCTCAGATCATAAACCAAACCGACATCACGTCCAGGTTGGGCCGTAATCTGAACAACGACGGTTGTTTTCTCAAACTCACTAGGGTAGCGGCCGCTGGTGTAAACAAAGGGCTCTTTTTTACCCACCAGTACCGCGACCCTGGTTTTATCACGCATTTTCAAGAGATAATCAAATAGCCTAGTCTGTTTATTCCTAATCAGCCGGGCAATTGAGATGGCCGCCTTAACATCGCTTAAGGCATCATGAGCATCAACATGATCCAGTTTATTTACAGAGGTCAATAGCTCCAGACGGTTACTGGGCTTACCATCAGGCGCAAACGGCCAATGGATACCGTCCGGACGCAAGGCCCGGGTCATCCTAGTTAGATCAAGTAAATCCCAACGGCTGCGGGCGTCCTTATAGTGCCACTCGTAGGCATCGGCAAAGTTGCGCCAAAACAAGAAGCGGATGAACTCATCATCAAATCGGATATTATTAAAACCAACGACAATGGTATCTGGAAAAAATACTTGACTAGTTAAGTTTTTTACCGCTTCGGCTTCAGTGATACCCTCAGCCAGGGTTTTCTGCGGAGAAATGCCGTGTATCAACACAGCTTCCGGTTCCGACAGAATATCTTCGCTCAGTCTAATCAAGAAGTTATCGGGCTTACCTATCGGTTTTAAGCTAAGATCTGTCCGCTGGCCGGCGAACTGCATTATCCGGCTCCACCGCGGATTTACTCCGCTAGTTTCCAGATCGTAGAAGTAAAAGGTCATACTACCACTCCAGTTGGCCGATGGGGGGATCGCCGATTACTACAGTTTGGTCGGGCTGGATGCCGCGACGATTTAGTTCTGCGGTAATGCCCATCTTGTGCATGATGTCGCGCAGACGCTGCTGCGCATGAAAATCGCCAAATCTGGTGCGGCCGGCGAACTGTTCGATTTTTTTACCGGAAATTACAAATCTATCGCCGCTTTTTTTGATATGCCAGGCTCGATCATCTTCGCGCAGACCGATAACCGGCAACCGCTGCTTAAGTTTTTGTGTTGCTTTGTGTCGGTGATCCTTTTCGACCTCGGCCGCTACAGTTCTTAAAAGCTCCCTGACTCCTTCGCCGCTGGCACTGGAAATTGCCATGACTTTGGTGCCCCGGGGGACGATTTTCTTAAGTGACGAAATAATTTTATCCAGAGCTTTTTTATCAAAGCCCTCGACCTTAGTGAGAGCTACAACCTGCGGCCGCCGGCTTAAATCAATACTATAGTCCTTAAGCTCTTGCGTAATCGTCTTAAAGGCGGTTTTGATATCCTCTTTATAAGCATCTATCAGATGTACCAGCACACTGGTGCGCTCGACATGGCGCAGGAATTCATCACCCAAGCCCTTCCCCTTGCTGGCGCCTTCTATCAGGCCGGGGATATCGGCAAACAGCAGACTAATCTTCTGGTCGATATCGACCACACCAAGATTGGGATGTAAGGTGGTAAACGGATAATCGGCGACCTCCGGTTTAGCATTGGAAATAACCGATAGCAGAGTGGATTTACCGGCGTTAGGCAGACCGATTATTCCTGCGTCAGCAATCATTTTTAGTTCCAGGGTGGCCTTGACTACTTCGCCTCTATCTCCCAGTTCAGCCACTTGCGGAGCTTGGCGGGTTGAGCTTACGAAGTGGGCATTGCCGTAGCCGCCACGACCTCCTTTGGCGATCACGACTGATTCACCATCTTTGGAGAGATCGGCCAGAATCTGGCCCGGATCAGAGCTTATGACTGTTCCAACGGGCACACTAACCTCTGTATCGGCGCCGCTTTTACCATGCTTCTTCTGGCGCATACCGTTAGCGCCGTTTTCAGCTCTGACCTCCTTACGATATCGAAAAGCAGCTAGGGTGTTCTCATTACGCGAGGCTCTAAGGATAATATGGCCGCCATGGCCGCCGTCACCGCCATTAGGGCCGCCGCGTTCCCGGAATTTCTCGCGTCTAAAACTAACCAGGCCGTCGCCACCGTTGCCGGCACGGAATGTGACACTCACCTTATCCACAAACATACACTTATAGATTATCGGTTTTAGGGAGTAGGGTCTAGGGGTAGCTTAAGCTCTAGGGTCTTGACAGCCCTGCAGACTAAGGGTGTAACGAAGTTAGGTTTAACTTTCGGACCACATCGGACGATAAGTAGAGCCGGAAAGGGGTGATGCCTAACGAATCGTCCCAAAAGACGACCGAGTTGAGGGCTAAGGTCCTCAACGGAACGTAGGCACACCGGTCGCCTACACGACGACGAGGGGCGGCCACGAGGAACAAGGAGATGCGATGAGCGGGCCTCGCGGTCCGTAACACCCACAGCTTGGTGGGCGCACTCGGCTCGGAAAACTCCTCGACCTATCAATACCAATAAGGGGAGGCGACAC
>MGCX01000031.1:16812-21103 GCA_001788565.1 Candidatus Saccharibacteria bacterium RIFCSPHIGHO2_12_FULL_49_19
CTTCTACGGTGCCGTCTGATAAGACCTGCTCAACAAAACCGACGTGATTGGAATTAAACCAGATGACATCTCCGGCCCGCGGTTTATTATCAACAGTGATGGTTAGGTCCAGCGCCGGGGCCCGTTTTTTCCAGCTAATGGCGTTACCCATGCCGGTGGGCACCGGGCGGCCAATTTGATATCGACGGTAAGCCGCCCACCAAGTACAGTAACCACAATCGTAGGCCCCGCTGACATTTGGAATGCTTAAGCGACAGGAGCCAAAACGGTGGGCGCCGGTACCAAGTACCGGGGAGAAAGAGCGGCTAACTGCCGGGGCGGCAATCGAGCCCCCGGGCAGCCAGACGTATTCGCCGACCGTTATCCCGCTCTCGGCGTCATTGACGGTGATAAACAGTGATCTCTCAACCTGATAGCGGTTAACGATACTATCAATAGTGTCAGTGTTCTTAACCTGATAAACGATTCCGTTAGCCGGCGGGATTACCAGAACCCGCCCAGCAGCTATGGCTTCACCGGTTACGTTGTTGGACCATCTGATACTCTGGGCATTTAAGCCGAATCGGCCAGCTATGGAACTGATAGTATCACCAGCCACAACAGTGTACTGAATAATATCCTTCTTGGACTTTTGAGAAGTACCTACCAGTTGAGGCTTAGCCACTACACTCTCGTCATTAGCTGTTACCGCCAATTGGGCATTCTCTGAGTCGGTTTGGTTACGCACCGCGGTTAATTCCGGTAAATTGGCCATTTGGGCGGCTGAGAGCGCTATTTGAGCCGAGGAGACACTGTCCAAGGGGTTACTCAGTGAACTAGTGGTTGTAATTACGCTATTGACCGTTCCGGAACGGATAGTCTGACTAGCCGATCTGTTAATCAGTATAAAAGCACTAACCCCGATTAACAGTACTAAGTTACCGGTAATTATTCCCCACCGGATAATAGTACGGCGGCGGCGCTTATTAATCTTCGAGGGATTTGGCAAAGTCGGTAAAGAGTCTAAATTAGGAACATCAGGAAGATGTCGACGAAGTTTAAGGTGTAGTTTACGAATCTTAAAAACTCCTAAAAATAAAAGGGGATCACCCCCTCTTAAGCGAGCCGATCATAAGGTGTTAAACAGAGGCAAAATCGTACCGACTCACCCATCCATTATACCAAACCAACTGGTTGGTCAACCCCCCCCCACTAACGGCCGCAAGCCGTAGTACAGTACTTCTCTACATTAGCCCGATGCTCATCTAGAGTGCGAGCAAAGTAGACTGTCCCGTCGTCACCAGCCACGAAGTACAAATAATCGGTGTTTGCCGGATGAGCCACAGCGGTTAAGGCTTTGTCGTTGACATTACTTATCGGCCCGGGTGGTAGCCCCGGATTGCGATAGGTATTGTATGGCGAGTCAATGCTCAAAGACCGCTTCTGACCACTTATATCGGCGGCGTAGAAGGCTGTTGGATCAGATTGCAACAACATTCCCTGTTTAAGTCGCGTGTAAAAAACTTGGGCGATTTTAGCCATAGCGTCGGGGTCATCGCTCTCTTTAAGAACCATGGAGGCCATGATAATACCTTGATACAAGCTAAGTCCTTGGGCGCTGATATTATTTACCATATCAGGAGTAAGGCGCTTTTGCAGCTGATCCAGTGATTGGCGGACAATGGTCTCTGCCGGGGTGTTAGCCTGGTGCTGAAAGGATTCCGGGTACAGATAGCCCTCTAGGTTAGCACCGCTTGGCAGACTGGTCAGAGCCGGGTGGTCGCTATAGTTAGCCGATTTCATAGCGCTATCAACCACCTCTTGGCTATAGCCAGCCTTGATGAAGGCTTCTTTAATCTGGTCCAGGCGCTTACCGGGTAAGATGGTAAGTAGGTCTTTGGCAACATCGCCATCAATTATCTTGCGCACGATTGTTTGAGTACTCATCGACGGACTCAGCTGGTAAGTTCCGGCCTGTAGGTCATCAAAGAGATTATTACTGCGCACATAGGCTTCAAATACTCTTGGACTGCGTATCATGTCAGCTTGTTTTAATTTTTTAGCAATCAGGCTAACGCTGTCCCCACTTTCCACTGTAAAATAGCTGGTTTGCTGACTGCTTGATACCGGCCGCAGATTGTACGAATACCATGTTCTCAACCCCCAGATGCCGCCTATTATCACTATCGCCGTGGCAACTAGTATAAGGAGCCATTCCTTAAACCAGTTGTGCTTTTTGAGAAACCTTTTTGCTTTCATACCGAAACCCTCATATTCTCTGGACTATCCAGAAAGTCCTGCAAAATCGCTACTGCTGCCAGAGCATGTTCATCAATAGAGCTATTAGCTGATGGCTGATGGCTGATGGCCTTTTTGGTGGTGAGAGCTTCGTCTTGCCAATATATTGGTATACCCAGTTTGTGCTTAGCTTTAGCTGCCCACTGGCGCGTCCAAACTGTTTGTTCGGTGTCACGGCCATCTAGGCTTCTGGGCAGACCCACAACCACCGTGTTAATCCCTAGTTGATCGATCATCTTGTCCAGTGTGCCGAAGACTTCATCAGTCTTTACGGTTGATAGCGGCTCGGCAATTTTAGCCAGCATATTCCCCCTAGCGATGCCGGTGTGTGACTTACCCACATCCAAGCCCAATATTTCAAGGGGTTTCATTAGTCTGATTGGTTTGATCGCTCTTGAGCTCCTGCTGAACTACTGTGATTTTGCCGCCGTTTTTAGGAGCCTTGGAGACCCAGAAGGGACTCAAATGTACTTCGACATCTTCCACACCAGCGACTTCGGTCAGAGCCGCTTTGATAGTACTGGTCTTCTGTCCGGCAGACTGTTTCTTGACCGTCTCAATGTCAATAATCGGTACGGCAGTGGTAGTTTGACTAATATCTAAAGTAACTACCGCCGGAGCCTGCTGATTCGTGGCTTCAACGGTTATTCCCTTTAACACGTCGTCGGTGGAAAGTTTCTGCTTACTTTTGTCCATCTGTTCATTGAGCTTGTCGGTCACTGCTTTCTTAAGATCATCTTTGGTAACCACGATGACGGTGTATTTAACCTTTACGGTTACATTGGTGGTGCTGGCCGGCTGGCCGACTCCCGGTGTGGCCGTAGTAACCGGATCTCCAAGTTTAAGGGTGGATGATACAACATACAGTCCTTCCTTATCCAACTGCTCAGTGAACTGCTTAGAAAACTGATCGGAGCTCTCGGCGGTAATTTGCTGTTTAACCTTATCCAAATCGGACTGGGTGACGATGGTGATAATATTATCTGTCCCGCCGGACATGGAGCCGCTTGAACTCCCTGTTAATCCATTGGTGCTCGAACAGGTATAGCCCTGAACGCAAAAAGATGATGTGGGGCCAATATTATACTTAGCGCCGCCGGTCTGGGACACTACCCCAACGCTCTTAACATGACTGCCGGTGGACTTACAGTTTCCCAAAATATCGAAATTCCCAGAATCCAGTTGAGTTGAAGACTGAGTGATATAGGTCAACCCAGATGTAGTAACACCCGTCCCGGCTGGAACTGTAACATCATTAGCACTGCAGTTTTTCAAGCTTACTGTACCACTGGCTTTTTCACCCTGGTTTTGCTGGCCGGTTGCCGAAACTGACTGGCTAACAGTTTGCTCAGCGGTCTTTAGCTGCGCTGGAATAATACCTTTTTCCTGGTCCAGGGCAGCTGCACTATCAGAAGTAGTCAGGCTGAATTCAGCCGAAACCGGCACGCTGGTTGTTTTAACGACAATTGTCGCCTTGGGCAGTACAAAGATAGCTAGGAACAGAAAGACCAACAAAGCTACACCACCGGCGGCGGCTAGCATCAGCTTCAAGCGAAAGCGTTCAAAGTCTGGGATTTTCAGTTTTTTGTCTTTAGAGGGTGTTTTGGATTTTTTCTTGTCTGGCTCGGCATCCGGCTCTTCATCAAGATCAATGGCTTCCTCGCCGTCGTCTATTACGGCGTGGGCGGCGGCCAGCTCCCCAATGGAACGGTGATAATCAAGCTTAGTAGGATGCTCTTCACTGACGGCATCCAGCTCATCGGCCTTTTCTTCCTTGTCAGACGGCGCCTGGCCGGTTGGCGCTTCGGGTATTTCCGGTTTACTCTGCAGATTCTTAGCCACATGCAGTCCGACAATTCCCGCCAGCGGCATCAGGGCGGCATCGCTGGTTATCAGCACCACTGATTTATCAGCTTTATCGGCAGCTCGTTTCAAAAGCCGCATGTTGACGGTACTTTGCATCACGCTGGACCTCTTTGGCAGGACCAGAGCGACGATCTTATCCCTAGCTCCC
>MGCX01000031.1:21123-24839 GCA_001788565.1 Candidatus Saccharibacteria bacterium RIFCSPHIGHO2_12_FULL_49_19
GTTTCAGGCTCTCTTTGGGCGGTATTTTGGCTGGCTTCTTAGCTGAACTCATATCTTTAGTAATCTATTAAGTTTATCTTTGACGGTGTCTTCGTCTCCGGCACCGCCGGAGCTCAAGGTGTCCATTCCGACGCGCAAAAGCCCCATAGCTGTTATGAATGTGTGGTCACTAACATCGCCGGTGGCATCTGTTATGCCAACGACCTCATTGGGCTGGATGTGCTGAACGGTGGGTTTTTTGGTAAACGGCAGATCGCCGCGCCACTCGCTCCCCTCCAACCGTTCCATCAATATATCAAGACTAGAGCCCCCACCGCAAAGCAGTATCCGGTTTGGTAAGTGGTCAAGTTTATCAAACTCCGAGAGAGCTAACTCAACACCGTTAATCCAGACATTTAAGGTCTTGTCCAAGGCTTTATCGGCAGCCGCCTTCCGGTGTCCGTCAAGCTTGCCGCTGTTAGCATCTATTTTGATAGCCTCGGCTTTGGGAAAATCAACGTCCAGCTCGCGGGCGATGGCATGTGTAAAGGCCCGGCCGCCAATGCCAAACATCTTAGTACCCTCCACACCCCCCTCATTCACCACTGCTATATCGGTTGTGCCGCCGCCGACATCCATCAAAATAGCGCTGATTGAAGCGTTGGGATCATCACCAACCACCGACCGGGCTACGGCAAACGGCTCGGCGGCCACTGCCAAAAGTTCCAAGTCCAGCTCGTTGGCGGTTCTTTCCAGTGCGCCGATATGGATCATCGGAGCAAAGGCGGTGTACATTTCTACCACCAGGTCTTTACCCTGAAAACCGACCGGGTTAGTGACTTTATACCCATCAATATCAATTCTTACCAAAGCGCTGTTGACCAGTCGTACCTCGACGTCCTTGCCTCCCAGTTCCCAAGCCAGCTGCTGGCGGGCTTTGGTCTCAGCTCTTTCCTGAACCAAATCAATAATGCGTCCCATTTCATCAATATTAATTTCGCTACTAGGGTTCTTACGGGTAAATCTAACGGTGGAGGTGGTTCCTTTAACCAGTTCGCCGGCGATACCGATGACTGCCGTCCTAGCGGAAAACCCGGCCTGCTGTTCGGCTTCGGCTAGAGCTCTGTCGCAGTTACTGACTACTGCGGCAATATCAGCGATAGCTCCGGATTGCATATCAGATAACTCCTGGTGCACCCGGCCGACTCCGATTATCTTGACTTCGTCGCCGACTACCCGGCCAATCAGGGCCTTCACAAACTCGGTACCGATATCTAGAGCAACTAAATAGTTACCCAGCGGCTTGCCCCTTTTGGGAAGACTAGCCAGGTTGGGCAGACGTTTTACAGCGGATTTAGCTTTGGTTTTAGCCTTACCGAGCTTTTCATGTATAGGCATAATCAGGTTGAATTATAGCATTCTTATCTGTTCCAGCTTGCCGGCGACAGCTTAGAAACTACTGAAGGGCGGTTCTGAGATTTCTTCTTCGCTCTGAACTTCAACTGAGGGATAATCTTCGGGCTCCTTCTTGGGAGTATAGTAACGTAAAAAGCGTGCTCTTTGGCCGTCTAAGCTGCCTAGACTGTGCTTTACCCCAGGCCGAATAGTTATCGGGTCGCCGCCAGGTTCCAAGACAGTAGGTTCGCCGTTTAGGATGATGCGCAAACTCCCCCTTACAGCCCTGACCTCCTCCACCGTATCCTCATGACAATGTTCCGGAGAATGATGCCCATCGATTACTACAACCTCGACGTCACGGTCCTTTTCGCCCATAAAATCCGGACTAATCTCACCTACTACTTGGGTTGCATTGCCGTTAGCATCAGTGTCCACCTTAAACTTTATGACAGCGTATGATAGATCAGTAAGTTCCTTCTTTACACCTTCTACATTCATTGTAAGACCGCCTTTACGCGCCTTACTCCGGCGCTTGAGGATTCTTCTTTGACAATTTTGAACTTTCTTAGTGGTGAGCCTGTCGAACCATTGCCGCTTTTACCCGCCAAACCTCCGGAGGAAGTTCCGGCGGGCAAGCCGATTTGACCGGTATGTTCGACATGTGGGCCGCCGCAAACTTCGCGGCTAAATGGATTGGCCGGGTCACCGATGGTGTAAACCTTGACCATATCACCGTATTTATCGCCAAAAGCGCCGCTGGCCGTTTTTAAGGCTTCTTCAGCTTTCTCTTCTTTCCAAGTGACTGGTAAATCCTCGGAGATTTTTTGGTTTACGACATCTTCGACTTTTTTAATCTGCTCCGGGGTCATTTTTTCAGGATGCGAAAAATCAAAGCGGGTGCGCTCGGCGGTGATATTACTACCCCGTTGAACTACGTGGTCACCTAGCGTGTTTTTCAGAGCCCGATACATCAGGTGCGTCGCGGTATGCAACTTTACCACCTCTTCAGAAGCATCAGCTAGCCCGCCACGGAATGCTCCTTGGGCAGCCGTCTGACTTCTTTTACGTTGCTCCGCCATTAATTCATCAAAGTTCCCGCTCCAGTTTTGATCGAGTTTGGCAGTTCTATGCAAAGTGTTTATGGTTTCAATAGAAAGCTCAGGGGGGAAACCATAGGTGTCATAGAGTTTAAAGATATCTGACCCATTAAACCTTCCATTATTTCGATTAAAGATACTCGTTAGTTCATTCAGTCCTTTTCGGAGGGTTTGGCGGAAGATTTTCTCTTCTTTATCAAGGGTTTCTGCGACTTTGTCGCGATTTTTAGCCACTTCCGGGAAATCATCGTGATACAAATCGGCCACGACTGGCACAACTTGCTTACAGAGGTCTTGCTCAATGCCTAAATCAAAGGCGAAGCGCACCGCCCGGCGGATCAGTCTTCTTAGCACATAACCCTGTTCTTTATTGCTGGGTACTACCCCATCAACGGCCAAAAAGGTGGCTGCTCTTAAATGGTCAGCTATAACCCGCATGCTGGTACTGGATTGCTGGTAGTCCTTTTTAGACAGTACTTCAAGGCCATCAATAATCGGTTTTAAGACAGAGATCTGAAACATATCAGGGTCGTTATTAGCTGCTGCTGCAATACGCTCTAAACCGCCGCCGAAGTCAACATTCGGTGCTGATAATTTTTCAAAACCTGTGGCAGTTTTTTTGTAAGCCATAAAGACCGAGTTACCAACTTCCCCAAAGCGGCCGCAGTCACAGTTGGGATGGCAATACTTTCCAAATTTTTCATCGTGCGGGGTACCAAAGTCATAGAACATTTCACTATCTGGACCGCCGGGTTCGCCCTCTTGCATGTTGGCTGGTTCACCTTCGCGGCTCCACCAATTTTTGGAAGCATCATAGTAAAATATTCGTCCGTCAGCCATCCCCTTTTTTGACGCCTGTTCCATAGAACCAAGTCCAACTTCTTTGGCCTCAATACCTGCATCAGCAAATAGTTTTTTCCAAATTTCGGCCGATTCAATATCTTTAGGCACCCCAGTTATTTCGTCGCCGAGAAAGCATGTGACGTAGATCTTTTTAGGATCGAGCTCAACAACCTTTGTCAGAAACTCCCAAGCCCAAGGTAGCTGTTCTTTTTTGTAGTAATCGCCCAAGCTCCAGTTGCCCAGCATTTCAAAGAAAGTGGTGTGGCGATTATCGCCCACCTCATCCATGTCTTCGGCTCGAAAGCAGGTTTGACTATCAACTACTCGTTTGCCGGCCGGATATGGCTGGCCAAGCAAATATGGTATCAGCGGCTGCATTCCACTGCCGGTAAATAGGGT
>MGCX01000032.1 GCA_001788565.1 Candidatus Saccharibacteria bacterium RIFCSPHIGHO2_12_FULL_49_19
CATCCCATTGGCTAATAGCTTCGGTGTCGTTAGCTTGGACGATGCTGCCGGTGTCGTAGCTGACACTTAAAGAAACACCGTTTTTTAGGGCCCGCCGTGAGCCCGACCCGCTGACCCGATAGACCGCCAATCCTAGACGCCCTTCGTTAGCGCTGGGGTCCCAGTCGCCGTGATTAACCATCTCTTGAATCACATTAGTGACATCAAAATCGGTGGTGTTACCGGGCGGGAAATTATTGGTGCTGGTGTCTTGGCAGGTTCCGGTGTGTAAGTTGGCGGTCTGTATGCGCGAGCGGACTTGGCTGGAACCGGAGCTGGTATACAAAGTTTTATGAGGATTGGTAGATGTCTCATAAATGCCGCAGACCCGGTGCGTTACACTGCCGCTGGTACCGGAAGGCGTACCGCCCGTGAAAGTCAAAGTAGCTGTATCAACGGTAACCCCGGCCGGGATACTCATATTATTGAAGACCAGACCAGCGTACAAATACTTAGTAGGATTATTATTGCATATGGCGCTGGAGAACTCCGAAGAGCTGCAGCTATGCATCTCTAAATCACTGCTGGTCCATGATGATCCGCCCTGAGCGCCGTTATCGACCCTTTCTTCAACGGTATCCCGGGTGGAATCACCGGAGCCACCAAAAGTAGTGGAATCGGATAGTACTGTAGTTATTGTTTTCTTTAAGGTCGAGGTATCGGAAGCATCCAGCCAAACCAACGGTCCGAAGTTATCCGGAGTTTTACAAACGGCGTAGGTCCTGACAATTTCCGAGCGGACATCGAACACATAGAGTGCCTCGGTTGTGGCCTTGGGCAGATAAACCCGACCAGTGCCGACAATCTTCTTTTCATAACCATCGGCGCTGGTTTCAATCACCTCAGCCTGCATGGTAATACGATAACGGCTATTGGAGGCGCCGGTCAGATCCGTCTCGGAGGTGCCGTCGTAAGCTCCGCAGGTTGAGGAATCGAACTGCTCTTGAGCATAATCGATTGCCGCCTTGGAGGCAGTGCGGGCCATTTGTATATAGGTCTGTTTATAGGCCAGGTTAAGTGAATTATTCGCCGAGATTAATGTGGCGTAAGCCACTGTGCTCATGATGACCATTAAGATAATAATCGACGGCATCACGTAACCAGAATTACTTGACTTGTTAAGTATTTTACTTCTGGGGTTAAGTGCTTTATCTAGTATCTTCATTGGTTAAGCTTTCTAAGTCGCAGACTACTATTGGCTGTGATGTCTTCCCCGAAGGCTTTATCGGTTAGAGTCATACTTACTTCAACGCTTTCGGCGCTTTCGGGAGTGGTGGTAACAGTATTGTCGGTGTCGTAATAAGTCACGCTGAAACTGGTGACATGGTCGCTAAGCAGAGCATCTGCCCGGCAGGACGACGAACCGTTGGGTGGCGGGCAGGTTTGCTTTTCAAAGGAAGTTCCGCAAGTGGCTAGACTTACTGGCGCGGTCAGGGTCCGTTTATATAGATTGGTGCCCTCAAGAAAGTAAATAGTGTTGTTGTATAGTATGGAATTCGCTCCACCACCATCAGGCGGGGTACAAGTTGACTCGTTAATATAAACTGGCTGGCGATTAGGATCTCGCTGGTTAGTGGTTAGAGCCGTCAAGCTGATGATTAACGTTGGTGGATTTGTCGCATTAGTCCAGCCGCCGGCCGGCTGATAAGGGTCACTTAGGTTGGCATTGATAGTACTGGAAAATTGATTGGCAAACCATAGATCGTCTTGAAAACCGAACAAAATATTTTGGGCCTCCACTTGCAGACGCAGCTGACCATCCTGTTTGACAATCTGCCCATACTGATTAAATAGAAAGGTCATAGCGGTGATGGTTGCCAATAACATCACTGGCCCAATTACCAGTAATTCTACAAGGGTAAAACCACGCTCCTTCAGTGTCATCTGCCGACTCCATTTCGCTGAATAAAGGTGACATATTCAATAAAACGCTGAGAGGGTCCCGAACCGAAAGTAACACGTACCAGGACCTGCTTCATGGAGGAGGTTTGGGAGTTAATATAGACTTTACCTACTCTGGGGGACTCCAAACTGGTTGGCAGACTGGCTGAGAAATCCTCAACCTCTACTAAAGTACCGGCCGGGGCAGTGGCTGGTAAGGTGTTATAGTTTAGGTTTTCATAGCTCTGGAGTTTAGAGAATGCCCGCGTAGAGGCAATTGTCACGTCATTACCTTTTTTGCTGATGTTTTGCAGTCCGGAGAAAGAGGTAGTAAAAGCAGTAAATAGTACGCTAATTACAACCAGCGTGATTAATAGCTCTACGACGGTAAAACCCTGCTTAGATGGCTGTATCATGCTTAACCTTATTATATTGAAAAACTCCGGGATAGACCCGGAGTTTTTCTGAAAGTACTAGCTTGTCCTAGTTTAGTGAAGACTTGGTGTATGTACCACCGGCTTCCAGGTTGGCGGTTAGTGTGTATACCGCACAGTCGCCGGCCGCTGTGGTGCAGGCAGTGGAGCCGTCAGTTTGGAACACTGCGTAGCCATACGCTGTAGCTGAGGCGGCTGCCGCCAAAGTCGAGGTACTGCCCGGGGGACTCAATGCTGCCGGGTCAAGACCCTTCATATTGTTGGATCGCCAAGTGGAGTCATTAATACCGTCGTTGGAGCCTTGCGTGCCCAATCCGGGGTAACTACCATTCTGGGCATAGTAGGCCTCTACCTGACCGTGAATGGCGTTAATATCGGTTTTACGCTCGGTGTCACGAGCTCGCTGTTGGATTCCCGTGTAAGTCACGATGACTAACGCGGCTAAAATACCGATAACCACGATGACGATAAGCAGCTCGACGATCGTGAAACCGCGATTATTTCTTCTGATTGAGACCATATTTGGTTCCCACCCTTCTTAATCTTTTATTTTATTGCTTTACTTAGAGAACTTACTGTTCTATGACCTTGATTATAAACATAAGCACACTACTGTCAACCGCCGATATTCTTACTCAATCCGGCTATCGGTCCCATTACTGATGCGGCAATCAGTCCGACGATGGCGCCCAAAAGAACAATCATTATCGGCTCGATTATGCTGGCTACTGAGTCAATTACGGCGTCGACCTCCTGCTCGTAAAAGTCAGCGACCTTGACTAAAATCTCATCGATTTTGCCGGTTTCTTCACCGACAGTCATCATCTGTCCGACAATTGGCGGAAAGTATGCGGCTTGTGACAGCTGTTTGCCTAATGGTTGACCATTTTTTACCGCTTTGGCGATTTCATCCAGTTCATGCTGGATGACCCGGTTGCCAACAGCTTTTCCAGTAACCTCCAAGGCCTCCAATACGCTTACCCCGGCGCCCATCAACGAAGCAAAAGTCCGTGAAAAACGAGCAACTGCCACTTTGGAGATGATTTTCCCAAAGATCGGCATCCTAAGAAGGAACAGATGCCAGCGGTAACGACCTTTTTCGGTACGTATGTAGCGTCGAAAAACAACTATAATAGCCACGAAAGCGACGATGATAAATATAGCGTTGTTTGACATGAAGTTACTAGTACCAATCATTATTTCGGTGTAAATCGGCAGTTGAGCGTCCGGTCCGCCAAGATCTGTAATTATTTTTGAGATCTTGGGCATGATAAAGAGCATGATGCCAAAAAAGGCCACAATCGTGACTGTTAGAATGACAACCGGATAAGCCATTGCCGAGCGGATTTTATGACGCATAGCTGAATCTTTCTCGACTTGAGTAGCTAGGCGCTTTAAGATGTCATTTAAGATTCCTCCGGCCTCTCCAGCCCGTACCATGTTGATATACACCTCGCTGAAGGTGCCGGAGTGCTTAGCCATGGCATCGGCGAGCGGCAAGCCGCTCTCGATGTCGTGCGTCACAGCCTCGATAACAACTTTAAAGTGCTTGTTCTCGGTTTGCTCAGACAACGTTGCTAAGCTGCGTGGTAGTGGCACACCGGCATCAATCATGGTGGCCAACTCACGGGTGAAAACTACCAGATCTTTTATGCCGACTTTTTTACCGGGTAGTTTAAAGCGGCGGCTAGCTTGCGCCTTGGCTTCACGGATGCTTAAGACTCGGACTCCCTGTCCGCGGAGCACCACCAGCGCCGCTGAACGGTCTTTGGCATTGGTCAAACCGCTCATCTTTTTACCGTCGCTAGCTAGATAGGTATATGAGTACTGAGGCATAAATGGATGGCTTACCTTTCAGACGTGACGCGCATGACTTCTTCCAGGGTAGTTTGACCACGCAGGGCCTTAATCAGGCCGTCAGTCTGCATGGTAATCATACCCTCCTTGATAGCTTGATTCTGGATGTGGTCGGCGCTATAGCGGGCGATGATTAATTTTTGGATGTCGGGGCTCATCGGCAGTACCTCATAAATACCAATTCGTCCTCGGTAGGACACGTTACTGCCGCCCTTAATACGCCACAGCCGTTTAATGCTTTGCTCATCGGTAGCTGGTTCCCCTTCGCCGATCTTGGCTTTTATCGCCTCGGCTTCAAGCTTGTGTATGCGGGTGAAATCTTCCGGACCCTTGATGCCGAAGGAGTTCTGTATTCGAGCTTGGGTGTTCATATCAATTTTGAAAGGTTCTACACTTTCGGGTACTAGCTTGCGCACCAAACGCTGTCCAACCACTGCCCTGATGGTACTGGCAATTAAGAATGGCTCGATACCCATGTCTAATAACCGCGGCAGACAGGTAGCAGCGTTGTTGGTGTGCAGGGTAGAGAAAACCAAGTGTCCGGTTAGGGCGGCTTGGACTGCCAGATTAGCCGTTTCACCATCGCGGATCTCGCCCACCATAATAATATTGGGGTCTTGGCGGAGCAGGGCCCGTAAGCCGGTGGCGAAGGTCATACCAGCCGCCGGGTTAGCCTGGACCTGATTGACGCCGGGGATCTTGTATTCTACGGGGTCTTCAATAGTACTGATATTTACAGCTGGCTGGTTTAGGCGGGTCAGGATGGAAAATAGTGAGGTGCTTTTTCCGGAACCAGTCGGCCCAGTGAACAAAACCATGCCATGGGGGCGGGTCAGGGCATGCTCCACTTGCTCTAAGCTGGTGCCCCAGAGTCCCAACTCTTCCAGGACCGAAGCCTTAGAAGATTCGTTTAAGATACGCATGGCCACTTTCTCGCCGTCTACGATCGGTAAAGTACTAACTCTCAGCGCATATTGTCCGCTGCCCATCTGTACCTTGAAGCGGCCATCCTGCGGCGCCCGGCGCTCATCGATTTTAAGATTGGATAAAATCTTAATACGGCTGACCAGTGCCGACAGGACCTTTTTAGGCAGACGGTTGGTTTCACGGAGCTGCCCATCTACCCGGTAGCGGATGCTGACATAATCTTCTCTGGGTTCGATATGAATGTCGCTAGACCCTTGTTTGATAGCATAGTCGATTAGCAGGTTGACGGTCTGGGCGATCGGGCTATCCTCGGCAACATCTTCTTCACTGATTTCCTCTTCCGTGCTAGATGTGTCGCTGGCGATTACCTGGGTTAGCTCGGTGGTGATGCTGCCGCGGTATTGATCTAGTGCCGCGCCAATGTTGGACTTAGTGGCGACGTGAACTTTGATGTTATGACCGAGCTGCTTTTGCAGGAAATTAAGGGCCTGGACATCGTCGGGGTCCTCCATGGCCAGCATCTTGGTGCCGTCTGGCAGAACATCAAACAATACAGCGTTATACTGGCGGGCGATGTGTTCCGGTATTAGCCTCAGAATTTCCTTATGAAGGTTGCGAGGAACGATGTCAACAAAAGGGATACCAATCTCGGCGGCATACAGCTGGGTCAACTCCTTCTCGGAAAGCAAGTTGCTCTTAAGCACTACATCCTGCAAAGGTTTTTTCTCGGTCCGCTGCTGTTCGAAAAGGTTGTAGAACTGTTCGTCGCTGATTTTCTTGCTCTTTTTGAGCAATTCGATAACTAGCCTGTCGCTAATGCGCATATGCTTATTGTACAGTTAGAAACTTAAAACCTGAATGCTCAAAACCGGTATATACTATGCTTATGCTTAAGCCATTGAGGCGCCTGTCATCCGGCTTCACCATCGTAGAAATTACCGTGGTGCTGGTGGTTTTAGCCATTTTAGCGGCTTTGACTTACTCGATTGCGGTACCCAAGTATCGGGAACGCTCTTATCAGACCCGGGCTAACTCAGAGCTTAATACTGTGGGTAATGCCCTAACACTGTATGTTGCCAAGTACAATGACTATCCGGCTGATGTGAACCGCGACCTGCCCTCGGGTATTCAGGAATTTTTACAAGGTCAGTATCAGGACGATTGGCCAGACACCCCCTATCCGGGCTGTGTGTATGATTATGACCGCTGGGATAGCATCAGCGTCATCCAAATCAGCATCCGCTGCTGCAATATAGGCGACAATGCCACCTGCAACACCAACGCTAACAAGTACTTTAAGAACCTAGTCGACCAAAGCGTGCTGGATGCTTGGGATTCTTACAGCTCGGTTTACTATTGTATCAAGGGTAATCCCTGCCGCTCGCATTCCAGCAAGCCGCCGAATCATCCCGGACATTGTATTAATTGCACTACTGGATCGCAGTTCTTCTAGTCTGTTGAGATTTTTAAGCTCCAGCAATTTTCAAATGGCTGAGCGAGGTCTATAGTCTCTTGATATATAATGGGGAGAAGTGTAAATGGGAGTTAACGTGGCTGATAAGGCGAGCAAAAAATCGGTGAGTTCGGACGGCAAATCGCAAGCTTTAAAATTAGCGGTTGACCAGATTGAAAAGCAATTCGGGGTCGGCTCGATTATGCGGCTAGGGGAGACCCACAAGGCCGATGTCGAGACTATACCGACTGGCTCAATCAGTTTGGATTTGGCACTGGGCGGCGGTGTACCCAAAGGGCGGGTCGTTGAAATTTTTGGACCGGAAAGTTCTGGAAAGACGACCGTTAGCCTGCATGTGGTGGCCGAGGTCCAAAAAGCCGGCGGTACGGCGGCTTATGTTGACGCCGAGCACGCTCTGGATCCGGTTTATGCCAAAAAAATCGGCGTTAATACTGACAACCTGCTACTCAGCCAGCCGGACAGCGGTGAACAAGCTCTGGAAGTCGTGGAAACGCTGGTCCGCTCCAACGCTGTGGATATTATCGTGGTTGATTCGGTTGCCGCGCTGGTGCCCCAAGCCGAAATTGAGGGTGATATGGGCGATGCCCATATGGGCCTGCAGGCTCGCTTGATGAGCCAGGCTCTGCGAAAACTAACCGGTGTTATTAGCAAGACTAAATGCACGGTCATTTTCGTCAACCAGCTGCGGATGAAAATCGGCGTGATGTTCGGTAACCCGGAAACCACCACTGGCGGCAATGCCCTGAAGTTCTATTCATCGGTCCGGATGGATATCCGCCGCATCGCCCAGATAAAATCCGGCGAGCAGGTAGTTGGCAATCATGTCCGGGTTAAAGTCGTTAAAAATAAAGTCGCACCGCCGTTTCGCGAGGCCGAGTTCGACATTATGTACAACGAGGGTATCAGTCGCGAAGGCGATGTCATTGATCTAGCGGTTGCCAAGGGCGCGGTAGAGAAAAGCGGCGCTTGGTACGAGTACAAAGGTGAAAAAATTGCCCAGGGCCGTGAAGCCGCTAAGAAGTTCTTGCGCGAGCATCCCAAAGAACTAGAGAAAATCACCAAAGAAACCTTGGCCGCCGCCCAAACAGAGTAAAATTGTGGCATGACTGCCGTTAACCATGCCATAACGGGATCGGTAATTGCTCTTGTTATAGATAAACCCCTGCTGGCTATTCCTTTGGCGTTCGCATCGCACTTTCTGCAAGATGCCTTACCGCATTTTGGTTACCCGGGTAATGAAGGCTTTGGCGAGGCATTTAAGTACCGTTTGACAACTATTATTCTGATTATTGATCCTCTGCTGATCATTAGTATTCTGGCAGCCTTAATCTATTATTTGGCTGATGTATGGGTATATATTGCCGCCCTCGCGGCTGTCTTGCCGGACTTTGAGTGGCCAGTAGCCTACTGGGGCTTTGAAAGAAAAGGGAAGAAGCCTTGGAGAAGCCCGATTGGGAATCTTCACTGGAGAATTCAAAAGCTTGAGCGGTCTTGGGGACTTTTCGTTGAAATTGCCTGGTACGTGCTTGGTATGTTGCTCCTTATCAGTCTATTGCAGTGATGACACAGATTACCTCTATAAAACAGCAAGTTAAAAACCCGGAGCGGGTCAGTGTTTTTGTGGATGGTAAATACGAGTTCTCACTTTCTTTGGATGAGCTTCTGCAGCAGAAGTTAAAAAATGGCGATGAGCTTACCAAAGCCGATGTAAAAAGACTTAAGAAAGTATCGACCGACGGCAAGCTTAAACTGCGGGCCATGGAGTGGCTGCTCAACCGGCCACACTCCACGAGGGAGTTCCGAGACTACCTATACCGCAAGAAAGCCGAGCCAGAGCTGATCGAGTCGTTTATAAAAGACTTCTCTAAAAGAGGCTATCTGGATGACCGGAAATTTGGACTATGGTTTATCGATCTACAAACGCGGCGGTCAAAAAGCAACCGGGCCATCCGTTCCAAGCTTTTTATTAAGGGCTTGGATAGGGAATTGGTAGATGAATTGATGGCCGACCAAAATGACGATGAGTTAAAGCGTTTAAAAAAACTTGTTGCCAAAAAACGCCAAAGCGCCCGCTACAAAAACGACGAACTCAAACTGGCAAAATACTTAACAAGTCAAGGATTTGGCTATTCTCAAGTTAGAGATGCCCTTAAGATCGACGACGCAGGTTAAGATGCTGCTGGTGCGCCCGCTGTGACCGTTACCTCGTCGGTTGCCTTAATGTCGGTATCTTCAACCAAAATGTAGTGATCGGTAACTTCCAGAATTTGATCGCGGCCGATAATCAAGGTGTCTTCAGGTGAAAATATCTTGGTGAGTGAACGTGTAACATAAAGCTTCTGGATAAACATACTTTCGTCAAAAGTATAATCGCTGACTTTACCAAGTTTGTGACGCTTAGTCTTAACCAGTTTATCGGGAAGTTGAAATTTTATATTTAAAATTTCCCGATGGCGAGCCAGCTCATCCGCTGAGCTAAGCACACTTTCATCATCGATTATTAGTCCGTTAGGTGCCATTTCTCTTACGCTCTCGGTTAGCAGAACCTGCCGATTTGCGCCGCTTTTACACCACCAGCCAAGTATCTTCAGATTATGGGGATTGATTATTGGCTCGACGGCTATGCCGATTGGACTTTCAGAACGCATGCTGATAATTGGCCGGCCATGCAGACTCTTACTCATCATTAACATAAGCTCATTATAACTTCATTTTCGCTAATCATAAGCACTTGCCTATATTCTCCCAGAAGATGATAATTGATGAAAATGAGAAAATATTGTCTGATATTTACACTTATGCTTTTGGAGATAGCTAGTATTTGGTTATATCGCAACACGCTTCTAGCTGACCCTGCTCTGCCGCAAAACGTTACTATCACTCAGGTAAAGATCTCCGGCGAGGAATTTGTGGTGCTCCGCAATAGTACCGACCTGGACATTCAACTTAGTAATTATTGGTTGCAGTACTTTAATGAAGCGAGTCTGGCTGTCGGAGTATCTAATTCATCTGCTCAACTGCCAGACGCCAAACTACCATCTCACGGCGAAATTATCTTAAGCACCGGGCTAGCCCCGGTATGCGGTCAGCTGCTAGTGTCCAAGCTGCCGTTTGCTCTCAAAGACTCAGCAGGCCTGCTTCAGGTGGTAGCAGTTGCCCAGGCTGGTGCGGTAATAGGTTACCAGCCGCAAGATCAGGTCTCATGGAGTAACGCTAAAACCGCTAACAGCGCTGACTTAAAACTGCCCAGTTCTCAGGATACTAAGCAAGTATGGTTTAGGGCATCAGGGCAAGCCACCTGGCAATCTGGCTTGGTAGATTACAATTCGGCCTGTCAACCGGGCTCGTCCGGGTCTTCCGGCAATTCAGCTGCCACTACCACACTGGGTGACAGCACCGGGTCGCCTCCTTATGTAACATCCAGCGGCGGCTCAGAATCACAAGGTAATGGCATCCCAGCGGCTGACGCCGGGTTGGCGCCGCCGCAAATTTCCGAGATTTTACCAAATCCAGCTCCGCCAGAGACCGATGCTAATGACGAATTCATAGAGATATATAATCCTAACGATAAAGCCTTTGATCTCTCCGGATTTATTCTCCAGACCGGTACATCTTCAACGCATGATTACACCTTCCCCGAAGGTACACTTTTAGAGCCGAAAACATTTGAAGCGTTCTATATAACCAAGACCAAGCTGACCCTATCCAACTCAGAAGGCCAGGTTAAGCTACAAGATCCATCCGGTAAGACACTTACCGAGAGTGACGTGTACACCTCTGCTAAGGACGGCCAATCGTGGGTATTGGCCGCCAACAAGTGGCAGTGGACCACTAAACCGACACCTGGCGCTACTAACGTGGTCATTTTGGCGGCCGGGACGAAAAAAACTGATGGCTCAAGCACTGCTGCTGGCCGAGCTTCTACCAGCGGCGCAACCGGCGGCAGCACAGGCTCCTCGGCTGGTGCCAGCCGCAGTATTCACCCATTCATACTTGTCGGCGTAGGGGCCGCCGCTTTACTATATGCTGGCTATGAGTACCGTCATGATATGGCAAACCAAATCTACAAGCTCCGCCGAAACCGAACGGTTAGGGGAAGCACTGGGCCGGTTATTGAAAGCCCCCGCAGTTCTGGAACTTAAATCTGATTTGGGCGGCGGCAAGACAACCTTCGTTCGCGGGCTAGCCCGTGGAATGGGCAGCACCGATATAGTTGCCAGTCCGACTTTTACGCTAAGTAAAATTTACAAAACCAAATCTGGAGAAATTCATCACTTCGACTTTTATCGCCTGGATGAGCCGGGTGTAGTCGCTGACCAGCTCAGTGAGTCATTAGCGGATCTCAAGGCTGTTTCGGTTATTGAGTGGAGTAAAATTGTGAAAGATGTTCTGCCGGCGGATAGGATAACTATTGAGTTCAAGCCCGTAGCGACTAATACAGATGAGCGCCAAATCAGCTTTTCTTATCCGGATAATTTGGCAGCAATTGTCAAAAAACTTGAAACAAAGTGGGCGAGAGTACAGCCATGAAAATTTTGACCATTAGGACGGATAAACCAGAAGCAGAGCTATGTGTCTACGAAAATCATATGAAGCTAGCCGAAACCAAGTGGCAAGCTGATCGCCGCTTAGCTGAGACAATCCACGTTGAGATCAAGAAAATACTTGACTTGTTAAGTATTTCGTATGCCGAAGTGCAGGGAATTGTAGTGTTTAAGGGCCCGGGCAGTTTCACAGGCTTACGGATTGGCATGAGCGTGGCTAATGCATTGGCCTACAGTCTAAAAGTCCCGATTGTTGCCAAGCCCGGCGATGATTGGATTAAACTTGGTATTAAGGCGCTATTGGCTGCCGAAGATGATAGAATCGCCCTCCCTAACTACGCCGCACCGGCCAAAACTACTTCCCCAAAAAAGTAAAAAGACGTATATTATATTTAGGATTTCCCGGAGTTTTGGCCTGCCTGCCGGCAGGCAGGGAGTCCAACTTTAGACAATAATTTTTTGATAGCTGATCGACAGAACTTTAGAGCTAATGAAGTGATAGTGATCGCTCGGGGGTCTGAACGGTCAAGCTACCCTTAGAAAGGGGTAGAAGATGATAGCAGTTGCTATTGTGCTGGCAATAGTCGGTTTATTCGTGGGCGCCGGCGGTGGAGTTTATTACTCCAAGCGCCAAAGTGGTAAGGCTGAAGAAGCCGCCAAGAAAGCGTTAGCTAAAGCCAAAAAAGAAGCCGAAGAGACTATAAGAAAAGCTAATGAGGAGGCTGATAGGCGAGTCGAAGAAACCCGCAAGGATGAGAAAAAACGCCGTGATGAACTGAAAGCCATTGAGGAAAGAGTAGCCAAGCGCGAAGACGCATTGGATAAAAAACTCGACGAGCTGGATAAGCGCTCTGAGGGACTGCGGAAGTCTGAGGATGAGGTGGAAGCCCTCAAAAATGAAATCCGTGATATCCGGACCAAACAGCAAGAGAAACTGGAGAAGGTTGCTAAATTAACCAAGGCCGAGGCCGCCGAGAAGCTGATGGCCATGACCGAGCGCGATGTGAAAAATGATTTGGCTGGCTTGATTAAGAAAATGCAGGATGAAGCTAAGGATGAGGCTGAGGCTAAGGCCGCAGCAATTCTGATATCTACCATGGAGCGGATGGCTAGCGAAGTAACGGCTGAACGAACCGTCACTGCGGTCAAACTAGAAGATGAAGAGATGAAGGGCCGGATAATCGGCAAAGAGGGTCGAAATATCCAGGCTTTGCAAAGAGCTACCGGCGTGGATATCCTGGTAGACGAAACGCCCGGTATGGTGGTGCTGTCTAGTTTTGATCCGATCCGCCGCGAGGTTGCCCGGCAGACCATGGAGATGTTACTCAAAGACGGCCGGGTCCACCCGGGACGGATTGAGGAAGTAGTTGAGAAGGCTCAGAAGCAGGTTCAAAAGGACGTAATGCATGCTGGTGAGGACGCTGCTCGTGAAGTCGGTATCGTTGGTGTTCCTAAAGAAATACTCCAACTTCTGGGTGAGCTTAAATACCGGACCAGTTACGGACAGAATGTCTTAAAACACAGTGTTGAGATGGCTCAGTTGGCTGGGGTTCTTGCTGCTGATTTAGGGGCCGATGTAAAGACGGTTAAATACGCCGCTCTAACCCATGATCTTGGTAAGGCATTAAGTCATAAGGTAGAAGGCAAGCATCATCACATTAGTGGGGAGATGCTCCGGAAATATGGCGCATCTGAAGAGGTGGCCCATGCTGCCGAGGCTCATCATGATGATATGGAAGCCACAACCTTGGAGGCACTGATCATAAGAGTGGTTGATGCCATATCTGGTGCCCGACCGGGTGCTCGTAACATCAGTGCCGAAAACTTTGCAGAAAGAATGAAAGATTTAGAAAATACAGCGACTGCCTTCGAGGGCGTAGAGAAAGCTTATGCGATCAGCGCCGGGCGGGAAGTCCGGGTGTTTGTGATGCCTAAAGCAATTGATGACTTGCAGGCCATAAAGTTAGCCCGAGATGTTGCCAATAAGATTGAGTCAACCATGCAGTATCCGGGTACTATCAAGGTTAACGTCATCCGTGAGACCCGCGCCATAGAATTCGCCAAATAAAAATGACACAAGTCCTATTTTTTGGCTCTAGCTCAGTTTATGGGGTTGGTGGCGAACTGGGAAGCGCGGCCGACTATTTAAAATGCGACCTGCATGCCGCAATGTATGGCGCAAATGGAATTGGTGAACATCATGCTATTTTTAACCTCGGCATATCCGGCGCCAGTACCGAGGATCTGCTTGACAGAATGCCGAAGGAATTGCAACACCGTAGCCAGAAGGGTAAAACTATTGTCTTCTTCAGCGGTGGCGGCAATGATACTAAATTCTTGAGTAATCCTGATGATACCTCCATGGATGAGCAGTATCGTCAAAATCTGCAAAAGATCGTTAATTTACTTAAGAAATTCAGAGTTGATATTGTCCTGTATGGTATGACACCAGTTGATGAAACCAAAACTAATCCCAGGATCCATGCTGACGGCACAAAGGTCTACTTTTTCAATCGATCCAGAAAAAGACTTGAAAAAATTATGGAGGCAGTCGCAGAACAGAATCGTATAGAGGTAATACCGCTGATTGAAGAGACGGAGAAGCTAGGCTGGCTTGATTACCTCTATGAAGACGGACTGCATCCAAATACCAAGGGTCACAAATGGATTGCAGATAAAATTAGACCTGCGCTTTGGCGCCGACTTGACTTATAAGTATGGTCGGGGATGCCAGATTTGAACTGGCGACCTCTCGCTCCCAAAGCGAGCGCGCTAATCCGGGCTGCGCCAATCCCCGTTCAACAGAGGTAATTATACCAGAAAACAGAGGTAAATTGTCAGTTATCTGCGGTGTTTTTTCGTAGCCTGATGGTAAAGAGTGGCAGTAAAGACACTGCCGATGACTTTGGTAACTACGTAAGCGACAAAAGAAACTAAGATAGCCGTTAAGGCTCCGACCAGCTGAGCAGTGTCAGCATCAACCCAGTGCTCCTGTACAAATTGCGGCAAGAAACCAAACGATAAAATCGCAAGAATCAACAGCCACAACGCAACTTTTATAACCAGATTTTCCCGCCAAGCTCGGCCCAGAGTGTCAACCGATTGGCGGATAGTCGGCAAGATTCCTTGGTTGGTGGTAAGAATAGCCGGCGCCAGCTGGGCCATATTCAGCGATAGCGAACTGCCAATTACGCCCGGTAGTTCTTTCACTGGTTTATGACGTTGAGCGATGATCGACAGCGGAAAGAAAAAGATGGCTAAGCTGGCAAACTTTGTTACTCTGCCAAAATGGCGTCCCACGCCAGCCAGCCCGTAGTACCAGGGCGTTGGTTTGTTATCTAAATTGGCTAGTGCGGCGGCGGCCATAGCTGTAGTAAAGTAGGCGGTCACAAAGATCGTGTAAAAAACTGAAAAAGCCACCAGCCCCAGCGTTATACGCAAGAACCGTGGTGTCTCTTCAACTAGTACCGTGTCACTGACGGTTGTGAAGATGGTGCTGTGAGCTACTTCGCTCCAGACCTTAAAGACTAATCCGTTAACGATTGGGTAAGTTAAAAGTACAAAAAGTGCCGCCAGATAGGGGTATATCAGAATTTGGGGGTGAGCTTTTAGGATCCCTAATCCATTAACAATTGCCCGCCAGGCACCTCTGAAAATACCGGCTAGTGCTTTGGAAAGTTTTTGTATTGACATTGACTGCTTTATATCAGTTTGAGTGTCGTTCG
>MGCX01000033.1 GCA_001788565.1 Candidatus Saccharibacteria bacterium RIFCSPHIGHO2_12_FULL_49_19
GCCATTAAATGGTGATGTGAAAAATCGAGCCCCCGACTTAGCGCGCTTGATGAACCCGCGGCAACGGTTTTACCGGGATGCAGTCTTTCCAAAAGTTTCATTTTTATTCCTTGGTGTACACCTTAGCTTAAGCATTAATATGTCACAGGTGAGTGCCTTGGTCAATAGGGGTTGTGTATAAATTATGGCCGTATTTACGCTACTGGCCACCTCATGGTACGCTGATACGTGAATACAGGGACCTTTTTCAAATAAAAATGCCCAAACACGTTATTGCGATCTTGAACCAAAAGGGCGGGGTTGGTAAAACAACCACCGCTATTAATCTGGCAGCCTATCTTAAGAAAGACGGCCGTAAGGTTTTGATTTGTGATATTGACCCTCAGGGTAACTCCACCGGTGGTTTGGGAATCAATAAGCAAACTATATCTCCAACATTGTACGACGTGCTGTTTTTCAGGGCTCACGCACTGGAAGCTATCCAAAAAGATACTGGCCGGGGCTTTGATATCCTTCCATCTAACTCCCAGCTTGCTGCTGCTGAGGTAGAACTGGTTGGTACTGCTCAGCGCGAATTTCAGCTCAAGAAAGTCCTTGATTCGCTAAATTACGATGTTATCCTCATAGACTGCCCGCCGTCTCTGGGGCTTCTATCAGTAAATGCCTTAACAGCGGCTAGTGATGTGCTGGTACCGGTGCAGGCGGAATACTATGCCTTAGAGGGGTTGGGCCAGCTACTAGATGTGGTCTCGCAAGTCAGAGCGGCCCTTAACCCTTCACTGAACTTGCTAGGTATAATATTAACTATGTATGACAGCCGCAATTCGCTAAGCGACTCGGTGAAAGAAGAGCTTATCCGGCACTTCGGCGAGCGGGTATTTGAAACGGTGATCCCACGCAATGTCCGGCTAGCTGAGGCGCCTAGTTTCGGTAAGACAATCGCTGAGCATGACCGGTGGAGTAAAGGCGCCCGGGCCTACAAGGCGCTGGCTAAGGAACTGGATGGTAAGCTCTATGGCTAAAAGATCGCCGTTGGGTCGCGGCTTTGATTCCTTGATTCCTAAAGAAATCGATCAATCCATTCTGGAAGAGGACAAGCACCGCGTCCAAAAAATACTAATTTCCGATATCAAGCCAAACCCCGCTCAGCCGCGCCGTGAGTTCGACCAGACGGCGCTAGGCGAGTTGAGCAAATCTATTGAACACCATGGTGTGCTCCAGCCGATCGTGGTGGTACGTGATAAAAACGGCTATTTGATAGTTGCCGGCGAGCGCCGCTGGCGGGCCGCTCGTGACGCGGGTCTCAAAGAACTACCAGCCATCGTCCGCTCCCTGCAGGAATTGGAACGCATCGAGCTATCACTGATCGAGAATATCCAGAGAGTTGATCTGTCACCTTTAGAGCAAGCCATGGCAGTGTATCAATTACAACAACAATTTAGTTTAGCTTTAGATGAGATTGCCGAGAAACTTGGTAAGGCTCCTTCAACCGTTAGCAATTTGACCAGATTACTAGAGTTACCCGAATCGGCCCGTGAGGCACTCAAGGCTAGTAAGATCAGCGAGGGTCATGCCCGGGCCATACTGGCCCTAAGAGGTAGTCCTGCGAAACAGAGTGAATTACTGCATAGTATTTTAAACAACGGCTGGACCGTCCGCCAAGCGGAGCAATTCGCCGTTGCCGCTAAGAGGGGCCTATCTACATCGAAGGCTAAAGGCCGGACAGCAACTGAAACCGAGCTGACTCGCCGAATAAGCCGTAAATTAGGCGCTGACGTAAAAATTAAACATACTGCTAAGGGCGGGCAGCTGATTATTGGCTTTAAAGACGAGGTCCATTTAGCTAAACTAACCGAAAAGCTCCGGAACACCAGTGAATAATAAAATTATTCACCAGGAATTAGGATATAGGATCTAGGACATAGTTTTTTCTAAACCCTGAATCCTGTTTCTTGAGTCCTGTTTTTAGAACTTTTGGATTTTGTCGAGGGGCGATATCCTAAACGTCAATTTTCCAACAATTTGCTGGGTGCTGATCGGCCCAAAGTAGCGTGAATCTTCAGAATTAGTACGATTGTCGCCTAATACAAAAACTTCATTCTCCTCAACCAAGGTGTCAACATCACCGGGTGTTTCATCCGCCGAAATTGAGTAGCCATTATCTTTATCGGGGTTAAAACCTTCCGGAAACTTATCGTTATAGACTATAACTTTGTTTTCTTTGACTACAACTCGTTCGCCGGGCAAGCCTACAACCCTTTTAATTAACTGTTTCTGGGGCTGACCTTCGGAGTCATACAGTCCAGCCTGGTTAAAGATCACTACTTCGCCGCGAGTCGGAGTATAGTGCCCATCGGTTATACGGGCCCAGGTGCGAGCCAGTTTATTAACTATCAGGCGATCATTATTAGATAGGGTTTTCTCCATGCTGGCGCCTTCCACCTGATAGGACTGGAAAGCAAAAGCTGTAATTGCCAATGCTATCAGCGGCGCCAGTATTAACAGCAGAATGGTTGAGATGACTGAGCGGGTATGCTCCCACCGCTGTTTTGGAGGCTCAGCCGGCACGGGGGGTGGCCCCGAAGGTTGCTGGCTACCATCAGGTGGCAACGCGGAGTAGGGGTCTGGCACATTGGGGTAGATACCGGGCGGCAGGTTTATCTCTTGTCCGACGGCGCGCGGACCCGCCTGGCCGGTAGGCAGGGTTGGTGGCAGAGTTGGCAGCGGTGCAGGTCCGGCCGGCCCAGCCGGCGGACCGGCCGGTGGAGGCGGGTTGGGCTGATCCTGGTTAGGTGACATTGCCAATTTATTATAGACTACCTTAGCTTGAACATAACTGTAGTAGTACAGGTAAGCGTCGCTACTAACAGGGGTCCTCAGCAAAAATTAAGCTCTAGTGATGTTATACTTGTCGCTAGCGCATGAACAAGCATAAAGACTTCGGGGGACCGCGCAAGCAACCCTCGATTGACGGAATTACATCTGGGAATCGCGAACTTGGCCTGCCTGCCGGCAGGCAGGGGCACCAAGTTCACCGCTCCTATCAGCCAAATCGGGAGTCCGAAACACCATCGCTGGGTGATTCTTCGCACAAAGCCGACGGTTTTCATCCGATGCGGACCGGAGCCGATCAGCCCCTAGGCGCCGATAGTGATTATATGGATCATTTGGACCAGCCGATTATGCTCGATCAGCCACCGGAGAAAGAAAGTAAAAAGCGGCGCAAATTGCTAAAGAAGCAAACCCGGCATCACAGTCGCCGACGCAAGTATATAAAAAGAGCGCTGACGCTGGTTGCCATCGTCATAGTCGCCGCGCTCGGGGCCCTAGCTTATAAGTTTTACGATACTCAGCGTCAAATACTAGCTGGCGGCGGGCGGGCTCCGGCAGTCTGCAACGGTGATGTTGATGTTGCTCAACTGGAGCGCGAAGGTGACGGCCGGGTAAATATTTTGCTGGTAGGGATCGGTGGGCCAGAGCACTCCGATGGTCCTAACCTGACTGACACCATTATGCTGACCAGTCTAGATCCGGTTAACGACAAGGCCGATCTGGTATCAATACCTCGGGATTTATGGGTTCGCGTACCCGGTGACGGTTCCAGCAAGGTCAACGCTACTTACTTTTACGGTCTGGAAAGCTCTAACTCCAAAGATCCGCATCAGCAGCAGCGTGACGGTTTGAGTCGGCTGGATCGAACCCTTCAGCCAGTTGTCGGCTTGCCGATCCATTATCATATTCTGGTTGATTTCGCGGCTTTTCGTGAAACTGTCAACGCCATCGGCGGCATTGACGTATATGTGCCCAAAGAGCTGGCGGTCTCCGAGCGGCTGTGGGACGAGGCCACCGGGAAAAACTACTTCCTGAATGTTCCGGCTGGCCAACAGCACTTCGACGGAACTAAGGCGCTATTCTTTGCGCGCTCACGTAAAACCAGCCCTCGCGGTGATTTTGACCGTGCTGAACGCCAGCGCCTGATGCTGGTAGCTCTTCAGGACAAAATCTTATCTATTGGTACCTTTTCCAATCCCGTTAAGGTTGTCCAGCTTTTGGACACCCTCGGAGAGAACATTTACACCGATTTTGATACCGAGAGCCTGAAGTGTTTATATGATCAAATCTCCCAAGTTCAAGCCGCTAATATCAAATCGTTGGATATGGCCACGCCGCCTAATGACCTTCTAGCCACCGCTAATTTAAGCGGTACCTCAATAGTCCGCCCCAAGGCCGGTCTATTTGAATACGACGCTTTGCAGGCCTTCCTAAGAACCTCCCTGCGCGATAGTTTTTTGGCCAAAGAAAACGCTTCGGTAGCGGTTTACAACGCCACCAGCACTGATGGGCTGGCGACCGAGCAGGCCGATCTGCTTAGAAGTTACGGATATAACGTAACCATCGTGGATAGCGCGCCCAGCTTAACCAACCCGACTAAGACCACGGTGGTTGATCTAAGTTCCGGCGCCGATCGCTATACACGCAACTATCTGGAGCGACGTTATGGCGTAGCGGCAGTAGAAAAGATTCCGGCTGACACCGGTATCGCGGTACCCCAAGGAACCAAATTTGTGATAATCTTGGGTCACGATGCCGAGGCTTCTTAGATCTGACAGAGTATTCAGAATAAAGCCCTTAAAGGGTTATTCGCACGCTTTTCACATTGGGCTTACCATCCTGCTGCCGCTGGCGGCTTACGTGCTGGTTCGGATAGACTTTGTCTCACTGGCTATCCTTTTGATATTGCTCAGCAAGTGGCGGATGTTCGCCGTGCGACCGCGCTACTGGGTGGCTAATGTCATCGCCGGAGGTGTTGATATCACGGTGTCGGTGGCCTTTGTGCTATTCATGGCTAACACCTCGGTGCAATGGTGGCAGCTGTTCTGGACAGCGGCATATATTAGTTGGACTACCTTTTTAAAACCGCGCTCCGATGTTTTGAGCGTTTCGGCCCAAGCTATGCTCGGTCAGCTGCTGGGACTGGCGGTTTTATATCTTAAATTTGGTGACACGCCGTTATTCGTACTGGTCGGCGGCACCTGGCTGGTGACTTATCTATCGGCTAGACATTTTATGTCGAGCTTCGAGGAATCTCGTACTTCGCTTTACGCCCACGTTTGGGCCTATTTTTCAGCTGGCTTAGCATTTATCTTGGGCCACTGGCTGCTGTTCTATGGATCGATTGCTCAAATAATTGTCATTCTTACAGTGTTAGGTTATTCAATGGCGGCGCTTTATTATCTGGATTCTGTCGACAGGCTATCGCCTAAACTTAAACAGCAGCTACTGGGCATTATGATAATGATTTTGGTACTGGTAGTGGCGCTCTCCGATTGGACGGGCACCACCGTCTAGCCGCGTTTTCAGTTTGGTTTCAGCGAACATAGGCAAAATCAGATGCGGATATGGTTACATTTAGTAAAAAATCCGACGATACGTCGGCCAGCTACTCAACAAGCCGCCGGCGTTTACCCAACCTGCCATCGCTGGGCCGCAACTCAGGCGACGACTCTTCGTCCAGCGATCGGAGATGGCCAAAAGTTCTTGTGATAGCCTTTTTGGCGGGGGCCTTAATTTTGGGTTTTGGAGGTGGTTACCTAGGCGCCACCCTCCAAAATCAGCGCCAGCCGAGCAGTTTAAGCAGTGAAGCTAAGGCTCAATATATCTCTAATGAGAGCGAGCTAATTTCCGAAATCGCCAAAGACGTCGGCCAAAGCGTGGTCTCAATTGATGTGGTCAGCGAGATCTCGGTGCCGACCTTTTTTGGATCATCAGAAACCCAGACCCAAGAGAGCGCCGGCACCGGTTTTATTATCAGCGGTGATGGCGTCATCGTCACCAACCGTCACGTTGTACCGGCGGGGGCTAGCCAAGTTTCGGTCACTTTAGCTGACGGTACAAAATATGATGATGTGGAAGTTATAGGCCGCAGTACGCAGTCCAGCTCACTGGACGTGGCTTTTCTGAAAATCAAGGATCCAAAAGGCAAGAAGCTAACCAAAGTAACACTTGGGGATTCAGCCAAAGTAGAAGTTGGTGACAAGGTAGTAGCCATCGGTAACGCCTTAGGACAGTTTCAAAACACCGTGACTTCGGGGATTATTTCCGGTTTCGGCCGCGATGTGGTGGCCAGCGCCGACGGCAGCGGGGAAGGCGGCGAATCGCTGACCGATCTGTTCCAGACCGACGCCGCCATCAATCAGGGCAATTCTGGCGGGCCGCTGGTCAACATCAACGGCGACGTTATTGGTATCAACACGGCGGTAGCCGGCGGGGCCGACAATATCGGCTTCGCCATCCCCATCAACGACGTCAAAGGTTTGATTTCCAGCGTGCTTAACAGCGGGGAACTGAAGCAGTCTTATCTGGGGGTGCGCTATGTGTCGCTGACCGACGACGTGGCCTACGAGCTCAATTTAGATATTAAACGGGGGGTTTATTTGGCGCCCGGTGACAGCTCGGCGGTGATTGCTGGCAGTCCGGCGGACAAGGCGGAGCTTAAAGAAAAGGACATTATTACCAAAGTTAACGGTATTACCATTGATGATAAGACCAGTTTATCTAGTGCTTTGAGTAGGTTTCAGGTAGACGACGAGGTTACTTTGACAGTCATACGGGATGGTAAGACTATCAAAATT
>MGCX01000034.1:0-17361 GCA_001788565.1 Candidatus Saccharibacteria bacterium RIFCSPHIGHO2_12_FULL_49_19
GCCGCCAGATGGGGGTGGAGGGGGCGGAGGTAGAGGAGGTGGGGGTGGAGGGGGCGGAGGTGGAGGAGGTGGAGGTGGCGGTGGATTCGTAGGATTAACAACCGTGTCATTCCAGGTATTGGTGGTGGTGTTCCAGTTACCGCAGGTAACGTTGACCATGTTGAGTGCCGCATACTGCGTGCAAGCACCACCGGACGAAAAGTTACAATTAGGATCGGAGCCGTCATTGCGCCCGGCACGAAACTTGGCACCAATCACGTCGTGATTGGTGCCAATATCGCCCAGCAGCCCGTGGTTACAGGCGATAAATTCGCCGCCGTAAATATCAACATTATCGGGATTATTTATAGAGTAGAAGAAAGCCCCTCCGGCACCCTGGCAGGTGCTTAGGCCACTTTGATAATTACCCATTTTAATGTTGACAAAAGAGATGTCGGAGCCGCCCTGAATTTGGACTCCATCCTGATGAGCTCCGGAAGCTTGGCGGCCGCACTCGATAATGCCTGTCAGTTGGACGTTCTGCGGACCGGGGCTGGTTCTGGTTTTAAAGGCGTCTTCACCAGGTCCGGTAGAGCTAAAGGGCCCATTGCCTCTGATGTCAACAATTAGGTCAATGGTGTCGGGGTTGCCGTCTCCGGAGCATCCGCCATCCAGCATGACTGCTCCGGCCGAACTCCAAGCACCAGTATTATCAACCACAACTTTCAGCGGTAATGTTCCGTAGTTGGATAAAGGCTGGTTGCAGATAAAGGCTTGGTCAATCCGGTTGATGGTTGTACCAACGTTGCAGTCTGCGCCTCCCAGCGCCCACCCCGTTCGATTCGACACCAAACAGGCGGTGGCCGCGAAGGTCTGCCACAAGAAATAGGCACCAACCAATGCAAAGACACCGGCGAACAATACAAAATTGGCTCTAGAAAACTTGTATGCTTGTTTTAAGCCCGGGGGGTTTTTCTCAGGCATATGATTTTTTTGTTTGACAGTGTGTCCTCTAGTTTTTATATGGCCGTTTGCCATTTTTTGGATGTACCTAGCTACTTCATACCATACTCTGTTGCTAAAAAGCTATAGCGTTTTACAAAAACTGTGGATAAACTCACTCGCCCACCGAAAATCCTCAAGACATTCCAAGACCTGATGGTCACTCGTCACTCAAAATAGGTGAATCTGCGGAACTCCCGCTGGTCGGCCTGAAGGCTGGTCCTCGATTCTACCGGTTTTTCGCTCTTCGCTCTCTCAGTTTTCTCGAGTCTCGCGGATTTTGATGGGCTCACTCAACCGATGGATGAACCCCTTCTATGACCAGACATCGGAGCCAACCTGAGTAGATGTTGTTTAAAAGAGGCGTCTTTGGGCGCAAATGCATGTCCGACGAAGTAATTTAGCCGGTGGCTGAATTACTGAGGAGATCTTTTGCGAGCCTGTTTTTAATCAACAGATATATCAAGTTGGCGACGAGTCTGGGAAGAGAACGGGGTGAATCAATTCTAGCTGCAGCCGGTGGTGGAACCACCCATTCGACAAGCTCAGGGTGGCTCAACTACATCCTGTAGTTGAGCCGCAGGCGGTGCAGACGTAGCAGGAGCCAGCCCGTTGGGTCTGATTGCCGCAGTTGAAGCACAGTGGAGCGTCAGGGTCTAAGGCGGGTTGTCTGGTATCTGCAGGTTTTGAATCGTCAATCGGGTCATCTGCCAGCTCAGTTACGGCATCCGGTTGGGCGGTGCTGGCCGCGATGGTCGCCACCGCTTCAGAAATCGCCGCTTCGGCCTCAGCCACCGCGCCGATGGCCTGCTCTACCGTAGATTCCTGCTGGCTAGAGTCTCCCAGCAAACTGGTTTGGCCCTCCGGTATGTCGTCAATGGTAGCCAAGCCAACCTCCAGCTGATCTTCAAAAGACAGATAAGTCTTGCCTAGCCTTCTGAAAATGTAATCAATGATTGAGCTGGCGGTTCGGATATCCGGATCCTCGGTGATTCCGGCCGGCGCGAAGCTAGTGCTAGTAAAGGCTCTGACATACTGCTTAAGAGGTACGCCGTGTTGTAAGCCGTAGCTTATGGAAATCCCAAAAGCGTCTAGCACCCCGCGCAAGGTCGACCCCATCTTGGAGCTGGAGATAAACAGCTCGCCGGGTCGGCCGTCGTCATACTCGCCAACGATCATGTAGCCCCTAGTTCCAGCCACCGAGAATTTGAAGGTCTTGGAATTTCGGATTCGGGGGAGTTCTTCACGACTGGCCTGGCGAGCCACCGAGGGATCAGTGACAGCCTCAGCTAGGGTTGTCGAGGTACCCTTGACCCCGTCCTTTTTGGCCATGGAAAGCGGCTGGGCAACCTTGCAGTTGTCGCGGTAAATAGCTATCGCTTTGATGCCCAATTTCCAAGCGTCAATGTGCAACTTCTCAACGTCCTCAACGCTGACCTCCTCGGGCATATTAACAGTCTTGGAAATTGCTCCGGAAATGAACGGCTGGACGGCACCCATCATTTTGACGTGTCCAGAGTAATGAATAGTGTTGTCGCCCATACTACAAGCAAACACCGGTAAATGCTCTTCTTTAAGATGTGGTGCGCCAACTATTGTCTTTTCCACATCAATATAATTGACAATATCCTCAACTTCCCCACGGTTATAGCCCAGCGCTTTGAGGGCTCGCGGCACGGTTTGATTGACGATGCTCATGGTGCCGCCGCCAACCAATTTTTTGACCTTAACTAGCCCCAAGTCGGGTTCAATTCCGGTGGTATCGCAGTCCATGAAAAAGGCAATGGTGCCGGTTGGTGCCAGTACCGTAGCTTGGGAGTTTCGGACGCCGTGTTTTTTAGCTAGCTCCACGGCTTCGTCCCACGCCGCGGCGGCAGCTGAAAGTAGGTCTTCAGAAACTAGGCTGGGGTTGATTTTATCCACTTGCTCGCGGTGCATACCCAAAACTTTGTTCATAGCTAGTGAGTCTTTGTCGTAGCCGGCAAACGGCCCGACCTTAGCGGCCATACGTGAGCTGGTGGTGTAAGCATGGCCGGTCATTAAGGCGGTTATAGCTGCTGCTTGGGCCCGGCCTTCATCAGAATCATACGGTAGGCCTTGAGCCATCAACAGCGCGCCTAAATTGGCATAGCCCAGGCCTAGCTCGCGATAAGCCTTGGCATTCTTGGTTATAGATTTGGTTGGATACTCTGAATACCCAACCAAGATCTCCTGGGCGGTAAACACCAGCTCCACGGTGTGCTTGAAAGCTTCAATATCGTAGCTGCCGTCATCTTTTAAGAATTTCAACAGGTTAATGGAAGCCAAGTTGCAGGCCGAGTTGTCCAAGTGCATATACTCGCTACAGGGATTAGAAGCGTTAATGCGGCCAGCGTTAGGCGCGGTATGCCAACGGTTAATGATGGTGTCAAACTGCATGCCCGGATCAGCACATTCCCAAGCTGCCTGAGAGATTTGGCGCATCAGGTCGCGGGCTTTGATAGTTGTGACCACCTCGCCAGTTTTAACGGCTTTCAAGCCCCAATCGCCGTCGTTCTGTATAGCCTTCATGAAATCATCAGTTACCCGTACCGAATTGTTGGCGTTTTGGTACTGGACCGAAAAGGCATCTTTACCATCTAGGTCCATATCAAAACCAGCTTCGGCTAGCGCCCGAGACTTACGCTCCTCGATGGCCTTGCACCAGATGAAATCTTCAACGTCAGGATGGTCGGCGTTTAAAATGACCATTTTGGCGGCCCGGCGGGTTTTGCCGCCGCTTTTAATGGTGCCAGCCGATGAATCGGCGCCGCGCATAAAGCTGACCGGACCGGATGATGTACCACCCGAGCCGCCCAGTCTCTCTTTGCTCGAGCGCAGGGGGCTCAAATTAATACCCGAGCCGGAGCCGCCCTTGAAGATAATTCCCTCCTCCACATACCAATTGAGGATTGACTCCATGGTGTCTTCAATGCCCAAGATAAAGCAGGCACTGGCCTGTTGGGCGCGTTGAGGGGCTCCGATGTTAAACCACACCGGTGAGTTAAAGGCCGCCCGCTGGGTAGCTAATACCATTTTGAGTTCTTCACGGAAATCTTCGGCCTCGGCGGGCGCATCAAAGTAACCATTTTGCAGACCTTCGCGAGTGATGGTATCAACTACCCGATTGATAAGCTGTTTTAAGGAGTGCTCACGGTCATCTTTGCCGGGAGTACCGACAAAATATTTCTGGGCGACTATGTTGATGGCATTTTGGGACCAGCCTTTTGGAAACTCCACTCCTTTTTGCTCAAACACTGCCTTGCCGGTAACCGGGTTGGTTATAGCGGCGTCTGTCTTGGCCCAATCTAAAGCTTGATAAGCCTCGGTCTTTGGTTTGGTGAAAAACCTCTTGACCCCGCTCTTGAGTGCTTGCGCCATGATCTTCTACCCTCCTTAATTTATTTTTTGTTTAGTTTTTAATTTTTTACTTCCCAGCACTGAGCTCTCAAATCTTAAGTGCTGGACTCCCTTAGACTTTTTCTATGCTAGCGCACAAAAAGGCCCAAGGCAATAAGTTAGCCCGTTTTTTTGGTTTTGCCTCTGCTTTTAGGGGTTGTTGGCTGTTTAGCCTGGCGCATGCGCGTTAGTTCGCGCTCAAAACCACCGATATCGCGGAATTTGCGGTAAACGCTGGCAAAGCGTACATAAGCAACTTCGTTAAGAGCCGGGAGTTCACGCATTACCAGCTCGCCGATATCGGTTGATGACACCTCCGGTTCACCGCGGCCGTAAAGCTCACGCTCGATCCGAGCTACGAAGCTTTCCAGCTGCATGGCGGTGACTGGTGTCTTCTCACTGGCATGCTGTAAGCCGGCCAGCAGCTTGTCTCTTGAAAACAGCTGGCGAGTACTGTCACGCTTAATGACAGTTAGGTTGGGTCTTTCCAGCCGCTCATATGTCGTAAAGCGATAACCGCACTTTAGACATTCGCGGCGGCGGCGGATAGCTTCGCCGTCAGCTACGTCTCGTGACTCGACGACTTTGATATCAGTTGCTCCACAGTTACTACATTTCATTCAAGCTCCCCCTGTAAAACAGATGTTTGTTTAAGGTGCAGTCACTACATATAGTGTTCGTGAGACTTATGTTAACTCTAGCCATAGTGTGGTTGCAAGCACTTTTTTGGTGTATTAATTACATGGCCGTATCCGGCTATGCTTTTTTACCCCTCTTAGCCGAACTGTCCTCATCTTTGGGATCATCGTCTGCTTGGTCCGGCATTTGCTGCTCGTCGTCTTCGTCTTCATCGTCCGCCGTGTCAGCGCTATCGTCCTGATCATCATCAGACTCCGCCTCCTGCTTGCCGCGCCGGGTTAAGCGGCGTAAAAACGACGGCTTATCCAGCTCCTGCTCCTCTTCGGCAGCCTTATCGTCAGACGCCTCGCCATCGCTACCGATAGCCCAGATGTTAGGGGTCTCTTCACTGTGAAAATCCTCAGCCCCGGTCTCGGCTTCACCGCCTTCTTTCAACTCCATATCCAGATCTTTCATTGAAGCTTCATCAACCGTTGGACTGCCGCTAAGTTCCTCCTCAGCCGCTCGACGCAAAAGCTCAGCACTCTTGGCACTGCGTTTAGCGTAATAGGATTCATCAAAACCGGTGGCCACCACCGTGACAATAATTTCACCCTCCAGATCGGGGTTGATAGTCGCCCCAAAGATAATATTGGCCTCATCGTCAACAGCCGCAGTGATGGTTTCCGCCACGGTGTTTATCTCGTGCATGGTCATATCGTTGCCGCCAATAACGTTAAACAGCACCCCACGGGCTCCATCCACTGAGACCTCCAAAAGTGGTGAAGAGATGGCCTGTTGAGCGGCTTCCACGGCTCGGTTTTCACCGGAGGCCCGGCCAATGCCCATTAAGGCATTTCCAGCATCAGCCATGACCGTCTTAATATCGGCAAAATCGAGGTTTATCAGGCCATGTACGGTGATAAGATCCGATATTCCTTGAACCCCTTGACGCAAGACATCATCAGCTACCTTGAAGGCCTCCAGAAGCGGGGTCCGCCGATCAATGGTTGTTAACAGCTTGTCATTAGGGATAGTAATTAGGGTATCCACATTTTTAGACAGCTTTTCGATAGCTACCTCAGCATTGCGGCGGCGTTTTTCACCTTCAAAAGCGAATGGCCGAGTGGCAAAGCCAACCACCAAAGACCCGGCCTCTTTAGCAGCTTTAGCAATCAAATGGCCGGCTCCTGAACCGGTTCCGCCGCCAGCCCCGATGGTCACAAACACCATATCGGCGCCGGCTAGCGCATCAGCAATTTCGGCTTCTGACTCCTCAGCGGCCCGCTGGCCGACCGAAGGATCGGTGCCGGCCCCTAAACCGCGGGTTTCTTCTTTTCCAATGTGAACTTTCCTGCCAGCTTTGGAGTGATGCAACGCTTGACCATCAGTATTGATGGCCACGAATTCAACACCCGAAACACCGGCATCAACCATCCGGTTGATGGCCGCACCGCCTGCCCCGCCAACACCAATAACCTTAATCCGGACGAATGTTTCGACAGCTGGTTCAACTTGCGGCATTAACGCTCCCTTTACTCGCTTTAGCTATCAGCTGATAGCCGTTAGCTGATAGCTTTTTTGCGGCGGCCATCAGCTTTGAGCTATTAGCTGTCGGCTGGCGATTGCGATAAATCATTTATAGTCCCTCAAATCAGTTATTAATTATAGCTATGCAATCGCTGTGGTGCAACAAAAATACTCGGGCGGCTAGCGACTGAACAAAAAAATGTTACGTTTCTGTTTTTAGCGCCGGCGGAAACGGCCAATCAAGCTATTGATCGACACATTGACAGATTGAAGAATACCCGGTTGGTTCTCCGAGAAAGTGTGCCGCTCGGCTGGGCCAAGCAGCATATCCAACAGCATCAGCCCTACCGCCGGGGCGTAAATTTGCTCGTCTAAGCCATCGACTACTTTATTAATGTGTCCCCACTGACCGACCCGGGCCGGCAGCTCCAGGACTTCCTTAGCGCAGTCCACAAGTCCGGGCAGCTTAGCGGTACCGCCGGTAAATACTACCCCGCCGGGCAGTTTGCGGGAACGTCGGATACTTTTTAGCTCTTTATCGACAAATTCCAGTATCTCTTCAACCCGTGCCTCAACGATAATACGCATCATTTCTTTATCGAAGCGCAGGGTTTCACCATCCTTCACGAAACTAAGTTCGCCTTTTCCAACCGGGTTGAGGCTGGCGTGTTTTAACTTAACCAGTTCGGCAACATCCAAATCTGACTTTAAGCCAATGGCCAAGTCATTAGTGATATGGGTGCCCCCCATGGGGATGACTGCGACGTGCTCTACCTCACCGTCCTCGATAACCACCATGTTAGTAGTCGCCGCGCCGATATCCAGTACCGCCACGCCGGAGTCACGCTGTTTACGGTCCAAGATAGCCTCAGCGGCCGCTAAAGACGTTACTGTACGATGGGCCGGATGCAGTTGGGCTCGGTCAAAGACTTGCTCTAAGCTCTTCAATGCCGGAGTAGAGGCCACCACTATGTGAGTATCAACCTCCAGTCTTACGCCGTGCATGCCTAATGGATCCTTGATATTCTCCTGACCGTCCAGGCGGTAGTTTTTAGCAAAGACCTGAATAATCTGTTTATTGGGCGGCAACTGCACGATAGTGGCGGCTTCATCAACCCGCTGGCGGTCGTCATCAGTAATCACCCGGTTTGGCGAGCTTATGGCAATAACACCCTTACTGTTAATGCCCTGTACGTGAGACCCGTTGACATTAACCGTAGCGGTCTTTATTTCGCGCCCGCTCATCCGCTCGGCTTCGCCGACGGCCTCAACGATACTGGCTGCGACCTCTTCCACATGAGCAACGTTTCCTTTGCGCATCCCGGAGTTGGCGGCGCTAGAGAAACCAATTATTGTAGGAAGAGCGACATCGGCGGCCAATTCGCCGACCACACAACGGGTAGCGGTGGTGCCAATATCCAAACCGACAAAATACTGTAATTTTTCTTCAGACATTTTTGGTGTTTTGAGCTATACGCCTGAAGTATAACGCTTAAACTTGCCAATCGGCAAGCTCAATTGTCAATGCTCAATGTCCTATGATCAATAAGTTAGCTAGTTAGACAGTCAACTATGTAGCGTCTTTTAGTCGATCGCCTAGGCTCGTCCTGCCAATTTTATCCCAATTGGGTTTTCCGTTCTCGTCTGTGCCTCGATAAATATATGCTCCGCCGTTGAGCGAGTCTTCGTAAGACACATTAAGTTCTGGCATGCTCATGGCGCTAAGAACAGCTACATGCAATCCGCTTAGCTTTCCTTGTCTACCACCATGATACCAAAAGGCGGCTTCATGCAGTGCTTCAGCTGTACGCCAGTGACCTGCTATTGATTCAGGCCTGGAGTTATAACCTCTTACATCTACACCCATTCCGCCTAAAGCCTCAGCTAGACTGTCTGCACTTTCACTGTATAGCTCAAAGCCCCTTTCCTTTTCCATCTCCTTGGTCGTATGGACCGAGAACCTTACGGGCTGGTCCAAGCCTACTTTCATCTCTTTAATAGCGCCAGCAATTCTTTGAGCTACAGAGTCAAATCCATCAAAGTTGGTAACTACAACTAGATGGTCTTGAGTACCATCAAGCTGTTCGGTAACATTCTTCCAATAATTAGCCTCTGCCTCAGCTTGGCGCTCCTTGATAGATAGGGCAGCTAGCCTAGCACGCTCACGTTCACGGCGCATTTCTGGACGTCTAGCGAACAGACGAAGCATGGCTTCTTGTCTCTTGCGTTCTTTGTAGTCACTAATTCTTTCTTTAATTGCCATTTTTTGTTTTTTACAAAGCTGGATGTTAATATATCACACTTATGCTAAAAAGTCAACAAAAACCCGCGAGCTTCCTCCGTAAATTCGTCACCTAAACTTTTCAGAGGAACGTCCTCTGAAATTAAGAGTCAGCAAGCTCTGACTTAATTCCATCCAGCATTTTCTTATGGTCTTGGTAATCTACAATAAATACTGAATAGTCTTGAGGTGTGTTAAACATGTCTAGGATTTTTTTGGGCTTGACCCACTCCGCCTTATACTTACCGAGAAAATACGGAAGGCTACTATAAGAATAATTTTGCCAGTCTCTCGGATTTAGGTGGATATACCGAGAAATATGTTCAAGGTATGAGTGATTTGAGATCAATGAAGCTTTATAGCGGCTTTCAAATAAAGGGCCGCGGCGATTATATGTTTTATTGAAGTACTTGCTATAGCTGGTTAATACTCCTCTCATTAACTTCTGCATAGTGCCTGATTCTTTCTGATATACCAAAAGGTGCAAATGATTTGGCATGAGACAAAAACTCAAGATTTCAAGCTGGCCGTAAAGATGAGGGTACGAAATTCCGTTATTGTCCTTTTGCGACTCGACGGACAAATATCTTTTTAATAAATTAAGAAAAACGGCATAGTCCTTCGGCTCAATAAAGATCTGGCGCTTATCAACGCCGCGAGTATAGATGTGGTAATACCCACCAGCCACATCCTGCTTGAGGATGTTTGGGCTTGGCATAAAAACTTACTATACCACAAAATCTATTTTCAGAGGAACGTCCTCTGAAATATGTAGTTTTAGGTGGTGGTGAGGATTTCGGCGCCGTCGTTGGTAATCAGAACGGTGTGTTCAAAGTGGGCTCCTAGCGAGCCGTCGCTCATAACCGCAGTACCGTCTTTCAAAATGTTGACGTGCCAGTCGCCGAGTGAGGCCATTGGCTCAATGGCAATCGTCATGCCAGCGGACAGTAGCGGTCCGGTGCCGGCCAGTCCATAGTTAGGGATGTTAGGGTCCTCGTGGATATGGTGACCAATGCCATGACCTACCAAATCGCGGATAACTCCCAGCTTATACTTCTTCAGCTCATCCTGAACGGCTTGGCTGATATCTCCAACCCTTGTACCATCGCCGGAGATAGCCGATATTCCAGCCTGCAGCGCCGCGCGGGTGCCATCTACCAGCCGCTTGGACTCCGCTGAGGCGGCTTTACCGGCAATTACCGATACGGCGCTATCGACTATCAGTGATTTATAGCCGACTGTCAGATCGAGCTTAACAATATCACCCCTCCCGAGCGGCTTTTTTTGAGGAATACCATGCACGATGACCTCATTAACTGAAATACACATGACGTCCGGGAAGCCCTCATAGCCCAGTACTACTGGTTTGAGGCTGGCTTTTTTAATTTCGGCTCGAGCTACCGCCGATATATCTGTTGGCCTTAATCCCGGCTCTACCATCGCCGCCAGTTTATCTAAGATAGTGGCCAGCCGGCGCCCGCCTTCACGCATTATCTCAATCTCAGCGACAGATTTTGGCTTCACAGTCATAGGTTTAAGGCCATCGCAATCTTTTTAGCATCCTCTTCGACTGGTCCTTCACCGTCAATCTCAACTACCTTATAGCCTTGCTCTTTGAAGTAGTTAACCACCGGTAAGACGGTCTGTTCAAATTCAGCCAGTCTTTTTTGTATGGCAGCGATAGTATCGTCCGGCCGTCCCCGAGAAAGCAGGCGCTTTTCAACGGTCTTCTTAGAGACCACCAGATGTACGACGGCCGTAAGCTTAACGTGTCCAGACTTAATTTTATCTACCAGCCAATGAGCCTGAGGCATGGTTCGCGGGGTACCGTCTAGGATCAATTCATTACGATCGGCTCCCAGTCGCTTGAACTCAGTCTCTAACAAGGGAAACAATACGTCATCTGTTAACAAATTACCGCTGAGCATCTTTTTTAAAACCTTAGAGTCAACTAAATGGTCTCTGAGCAATTGTCCAGTCGATAGCCATGGACAGCCCAATTTTGCCGCGAGTATCTGGCCCTGGGTACTTTTTCCGGCACCAGCGATACCAACGATTATTATCATTGAAGCTTTTCTTTGACCAACCTTGCAACGGTTGCCCCATCAGCGGCGGCACCGGCCTCGGCCTTGACCGCACCGATCACTTTACCCATGTCAGCCATAGCCGAGGCATTAAGAGCAGAAATATGCTTATCAATCAGCCTTGAGAGCTCCTCATCACTCATTTGAGCCGGCAAATAAACCTCAATGGCCGCTTTTTCAGCCAGCTCTTTGTCGGCACGATCAAGCTCACCGGCCTTTTGGTAAAGCTCCGCGGCTTCGGTGCGCTTTTTGGCTTCACTCGCTAAGATTTTCTGAGTTTGGTCATCACTAAGGCCTGTTTCCTGGGCGCTTTGAGCGATAGCCGCGTTGTGCAAAGCACTTTTAAGACCTCGCAGTGTCTCGGCCTTATCCTTATCGCCGGCCAGCATGGCGGACTTCAGATCAGTGTCGATCCTCTGTTCGATATCCATGGCAATAGCTCCTACCTACCGAGCTTTATCTTTTTGGCTTTGGCGGCTTTACGCTCCCGGCGCACAATTGCCCGGCGGCGGCGTTCCGGCTTACTTATCGGTTTCTCAAAAAACTGACCCTGCTTGGCCGATGCTAACACCCCAGATTGCTGGACCTTTCGCGAAAAGCGGCGCAACAAGTTCTCTACCGACTCTTTAGAGTCTTTTCTAGTAACCGTAATCATATCTGTCACATATTACGCTAACAGATACGAAAATGCAACCAGAGCTTATAGCTTGGACGGAGCGCCAGGCGGCGGCGAGCAGCGGACTGAGCTGTACAAAGTTAGTACTGCGAAGGAGCAGTCGCAGCCGGCGACGCAGCAATCCGCCAAGAGGGCTGGCGGAGTGGCCAGCTCTTCTAGTCAGCAGGTCAGCCTGCCTATAAGCTCTGGGCGTGTTGGCGGCGCTGTTGAGCCATACGTTGACTCTTCAACACAATACTCTGCAGTTCTTTGAAAATTGGGAAGTGTTTGTTGGTGTAGTAGATCTTGGTGTTGCCCTGGCGCTCGCTTATCAGAAAACCGATCTTTTCCATACGCTTGAGCTCACGCTGGATGTTACCGGCGTCTTCTTTAATGAGCTTAGCCAAACCCCTGACGTGGGTTTTAAAGTCAGGATACTTGGCATAGACCACAATTATCTTGCGCCTCACCCTAGATGTAATGAAGGTATCTAACATAATTAGCGTAAGCACCTCTATTGTTATTCAAACAACGCTAAGCAGTAGTATAGACCAGCCGTGTCGAGCTTGGCAAGAAAGAAATTCGGGATTTCCTAAAACACTTAACTAGTCAAGTAATCCAATACGCTGGGTTAAGATAAAATGTAGATGTGAAATATTATGAGGTGCTGATTGCCAGTAAATCTTTCCGAGGTGAGGCCTTGACCTACTCATCTGAAAATGACTTGCCTCCTTTAAGTGTGGTGTCAATTCCCCTAAGAAACAAAAGTGCCACTGGTTTTGTTGAGAAGGCTGTAAAAAAGCCCGGCTTTGCCGCTAAAGCCATCAAAAACCGCCTTAGCGAGCGATCCCTGCCCGTCCACTGCATAGAGCTGGCCCGCTGGATAGCCGATTATTACACCTGTAGTTTGGGCGAGGCCTTACGCCAATTCGCCCCAGCCCAGCCAATTACCAGTGGTGAGTATCAAAGCGATGAGCCGGTCCGGCCAGCCGACTTAAAACTGGACCTTAGTTTACCGCTGTCTAAAGATCAGAAAGCAGCTATTGAGCTAATTAAGAAAGGCAAGCAGACCACCACCTTGCTGCACGGTGATACGGCAACCGGCAAAACCCGGGTTTATCTGGAGCTAGCCAAAGATAACCTAAAAAACGGGCGGTCGATTATCATCTTGACGCCAGAAATCGCCCTGACCGCCCAGCTGGAAAAAGTCGCCCGGACCTTAAGTCAGCCGGTTTACGTTCTTCATTCGCACTTGAGCGCCGCCGCTCGCAAAAAGATCTGGCTGGCAATTTTGGAGACTAATGAGCCGGTAATCGTAATCGGCGCCCGCTCAGCGCTATTTGTGCCGTTGCGTGATGTTGGCCTAATCGTAGTTGATGAAGCCCACGAACCGGCCTACAAACAAGACCAGTCGCCGCGCTACCACACCAGCCGGGTGGCCAGCCGGCTGGGTGAATTGAGCGGCGCTCGGGTGGTGCTGGGCACTGCCACGCCAAGTGTCGCCGATTATTATTTAGCGGACGTCCGGCGGGCCGTGGTGCATATGAGCCAGCCGGCTATTGGCCGTATGAAAGGGGCGGCTACCAGTCAAGTTACCGACCAAAAAGACCGTTCCGCCTTCAGTCGGAGCAAATATCTTTCCAATCTGCTGATTGATGAAATAAATACAACTCTGTCAGCCAAAAAACAGATTATGATTTACCTCAACAGACGTGGCTCAGCCCGTCTAATGATGTGCCAAAAATGCGGCTGGCAGGCCCTTTGCCCGCACTGCGACCTGCCGTTGGTGTACCACGGCGACGAGCACCAAGCCCGTTGCCATACTTGCGGACGCCGCGAGACTCCGCCGACCGCCTGCCCGACCTGCGCTAACCCGGACATCGTATATAAAGGCATCGGTACCAAAGCGCTTCATGACGAACTAAAAAGGCTTTTTGGCCAATCTAAGATTGCCCGCTTTGACAGCGACAGCCTGCGTGGCGAGCGACTCAACGAGCAGTACGCCAAGCTGTATTCTGGATCGGTTGACATCATCGTCGGCACCCAAGTCTTGGCTAAGGGACTGGATTTGCCGAAGCTTGGTTTGGTAGGCGTAATCTCTGCCGACACTGCTATGGCTCTACCGGATTTTTCCAGCGAAGAGCGGTCCTTCCAATTGCTTTATCAAGTAGCTGGCCGGGTTGGCCGTGGGCATGGCCCGGGTAAAGTTATCGTCCAAACCTATCAGCCTGAGAGTCCGGTGATTTCGGCGGCGCTATCCAGAGATTACCGCAGTTTTTACCAGTACAGTTTGGTGCAGCGTAAACAGTTCAGGTTTCCACCCTTTGCCTATCTTTTGAAACTATCGGTTAAGCGCGCCACCAGTGCCGGCGCCAGTACGGCTGCTAACAGACTAAAAGACCAAATAATAAATCAAAAACTGCCAGTTGAAGTCATCGGTCCCACGCCGGCCTTTTACGGCCGCCGCGGCCGCTATCATTACTGGCAACTAGTTGCTAAAAGTAAAGACCGCAAAAACTTGGTTGAGATTGCCCGCTCCGTACCGGCTGATTGGCGCATCGACTTAGACCCTATTAATTTGCTTTAGCAAATCTTTTCGCTCAGATATACTACCCCTAAGATATGAGCGAGAAAGACCTGATTATCACCTTGCCGAATAAGCATTTACGCCGCCATTCCCAAAAAGTTGGCGTAATTACAGATGAAGTGCGCCGAGTTATCAAGGATATGAAAGCCGCGGCTATTGACTGGGAAGACAGCCGGCCGCATGAAGTAGGCGTGGCACTGGCGGCCATTCAGATCAACCGACCGCTTAAAATCATCGTTGTTCGAAACGACTTTGACAAAAAAGAAGATAAGACCTTCAGCATCTTTATCAATCCTCAGATCGTCAAATTGGAGGGCAAAGTTGAAGAGGATTTCGAAGGCTGTCTGAGCGTCTCGGATATCTATGGCAAAGTTCCCCGCTACACTAAAATACGAATGCGGGCTTTGGATGAAAACGGCGAATCGGTCCGGGTGCGGGCCGAAGGCTTTTTAGCCCGGGTGCTGCAACATGAAGTTGACCACCTAAACGGCACCGTTTTTATAGATCATATAGAAAATCAGCCGGAGGCCTTTTATAAACTTAGCGAGCAAGGTAAATTAGAGCAACTTGATTATGAGCAGGTCCGAGCGTCTGGTATTTTTCGGGACTGATGGTTTCTCAACGGCCATTTTCCAGCGACTAATAGCCGCTGACTGGCCAGTAGTCGGTGTGGTTACTCAGCCAGACCGGCCATCCGGCCGCGGCCAAAAAAAGGTCGCACCACCCCTTAAAGTTATTGCCGGTAAATACAAAACAAAGGTTTTTCAGCCTGAAAAAGTTGGCAAAATTATATATGAGCTGGCAGCTTTGGAGCCTTCACATGGCATCCTAGCGGCTTACGGCCAGATCGTTCCTCAAAGCTTGATTGACATCTTTCCGGGAGGAATCATCAACGTCCATCCTTCTCTACTTCCTAAATACCGCGGCGCTTCGCCGATTGAGGCAGCCATTTTAGCCGGCGACCACACCAGCGGCATATCGCTGATGGCCCTTAACGCCTATATGGACGAGGGGCCGGTTTACTCCCAAAGGGGGGTAGTTTTGACCGGCGAGGAAACTCAAGGGAGTCTATATGAGCGGATGGCCGAAATTGGCGGCGCGTTTCTGGTAGAAAAGCTTCCCGCTATTGCGGATGGCAGTCTGCAACCTAAACCCCAAGATAACTCCAAGGCTACCTATACCAAGTTGCTCAAGAAAGATGATGGGGTGATTGACTGGACCAAGCCGGCCGAAATTTATGAGCGCCAGGTCCGAGCTTACTGCGTTTGGCCCAAAAGCCGAGCTAAAATTGCAGGATATGAAGTGATAGTAACCAAAGCCCGACTAGCAAGAGACGAGAACAACGGCCAACTGGTTATGACCTGCCGGCAGGCAGGCAGGAATGCCGAACCCACTTACTTAGAAATTATCGAGCTAATCGGCCCCTCCGGCAAACACATGTCCGGCAGAGACTTTTTGCACGGCTACAAAAAGTAAATAGTCAATGTTCAAGCGTCAAAGTTCAATGAATGATCAATATTTTTAATGCAGCAATGCATTGAATCATTGCCTCATTGACCATTCATTGACTGGTGAGCATTGACAATTGAACATTAAGGAGCTGGAGGCTGTTGTTCAGTGCCCACTTCGTGGTGAGTAGCCTCTAGGATCTGCGGGGCCTGGGCTTTTATCTCGTTCTTTAGTTTGGCCAGCTCGTCAGCTACTACCTTCTTATAGTGCGGAAAGTTGGTTTCCAGCCAGTTCAGCGCGCCTTTCTCATCATTTTTATCTATAAAACTTTCAAACTCGTCTAGCTGAGCATCGGTCATCTGCTCGGCTAGATTCATACCGACCCTAAGCTCCAAGGTCTCATAAATATGGGCCAGCATCTTATTCTTCTCGGCTGCTGGCAGATCACCCAGTCCTAGCTCAATTAACAGATTATTGTCCAGCTGAAACAAAGTCGTTTTTTCCCCTTCTGCTTAAGTAGTTTAACACCAACGAACTGGGCAAAAAAGCCACAAGCGCTCCCTTCCCTAAAGGCGGTATTGCAAACACTACTAAATTAAACTACTATTACCCTGGGTATTAGGTGAAAATCAAAAATGATTGAACAATTTGTAAAAGAACTACTAAAGGAGAAAGCCCTACCCGGTAATCTTGAGCCGGCGGTTTATGACCGCATGGTAAAGGATTTGAGCACTAGGGTAACAGATCTTATAAATAGGCGCTGTATTGAGTCAATGAGTCCGGAGCAGCTTAAAGAATTTGAAGACTTAATGGACAAACATCCCGGTGATATAGGGATTTTACAGAATTTCGTGAATGAGCATGTGAAGAACAAGGAAGGCATAACTAGCACAGCGCTACTGGAATTTCGTTCTCTATATCTAGGTACAACTTAAATTATATAGGTCATGTCGGAAACTATAGCCCCACCAGCTCCTACCGCACCGGAGGAAGAATTAGACAGTGATTTAGAGAAAAAGCTGGCTGTCCAGGTCGTTGATGTATCGCATGGAGTTGCCTCCAACGCCGTCGATTCCGCCGAAGAATATATCCGGGAACGGACTCACCAGCGTGGGATTAGAGGGATCCTACGCAAGATTTGGCACGGCAATATTGCCCGTGATTATTATCGTCAACGCGAGATCGGACGAGGCCGAGCGGAGATCGTCGAAACCGGTAATCTCTACGCTTTATCTAGCGGCTCGCAGGCCGAGCACGATGAGGCCGTCAGTGCCATCGTAGATAGATTTGCCTCCGACTATGACTTGCTCCATGAGGGGGAAACCAATCAGTCATTTGAGGATACCGAAAGAGGCGCCGGATTAGCCGCTAACGTTAAGCAGCTGATTGGTTCCTTTGCCCGTGGAGAGCTGGATTACGATTCCCTAATTGAGGAACGGACTCGTATCTTAGCTGAGTTCGGACAGCAGGCTCATCCCAACGACCGCGAAAGGGGCCTACTGTACGCTGACAACATTTTGGAAGTAGCCGCTAACGCCCGGGTGGCTTTCGAGCACGGTCTAGGTCTGGAGCGTATCGACGCGGCGATTAGCGGCCGGCTGGGTGAGGCCAGGGTTGGTGTTCGAACCGAGGCTCATCTTACCCGGACCGATCGAGTCATGGAACGGCTTTACAGCAGCCGCGCCGGTAGCTTAGTCAATGAAACGACTCTCGGAACAGCTTCGGTAATCGCCTTAAGTGCCGCCAAGTTAACTACCAA
>MGCX01000035.1 GCA_001788565.1 Candidatus Saccharibacteria bacterium RIFCSPHIGHO2_12_FULL_49_19
CGAACCATATCCTGAAAGGCTTTAGATATAAACCAAAAGTTAAGCACTACCGCACCGGAACTTCGGAACATGTAGTACTGAAATCGTAGCTTTACTCACTGTCCTTCAAAGACTTGGATGAAGTCTTGGTGGCGGTGAAAGCGGAAACCGGCGCTTTCGGCGATAAGCTGCAAGCCGGCGCGCTGGAAGGGCATTGATTCGGTTAATACATAGCGTGGTTTGACGTAGGAAAAAGACAACTGATTGAACAATCGGCGGTACAGTGCCAGTCCGTCACCGCCCCCAAAAATGGCTACACTTGGTTCGTGCCGAGCGGCTTGGTTTATCTGATAGCGGGCCGGTACATAGGGCAGGTTGGCCAAAACAACGTCGTAAGCCTGCGGGGCCCGCTGCAAAAGATCGCTGTGAAAGTAGCGTGACAAAACTTTGTGAGCGTTGGCATTATGTTCGGCGACTTCCAGTGTCTGAGGATCAATGTCGTAAAAATCTACCCGGGCTCGGGGAACTTCCAAATAGGCAGTAATGCCCAAGGCGCCGGAACCCGAACCGACATCGGCGATCTTGGTGGTCACCGGCAGGCGCAGGGCTTTTAACAGCTCAATCATGGTTTCTGATTCAGGACGAGGCTCCAATACTCGGTTATCTATGTAAAACTCCCGCCCGTAAAACTCAGTTTTACCCCTGATGTAGGCCAGCGGCTCATGATCCAATCGCCTCTCTAGCTTAGCGTTTACGCTTTGCAGGGTGCGACCCTGCAAAGCAATTTCGGGTCGCGAGAGTAACCAGGAGCGCTCTTTACCAAGCTCGTCTTCCAAGAGCACTAGCGAATCCAGCCGGGCTGTGCCAATACCGGCACCTTCCAATTTCTTGGTGGCCTGATCCAAAAAGTCTTTAATCTTCATTTGTATAACTTAGAATTTCATCAACGACTGTTTTGACGGGCCGGGTATTATCAACCGCTATGGCTCCAAGGCGAACGGCGTCTTCCACGAACTCAGCCTGTTCCTTCACTATCTCTGCTTGTTGTTCGGGATGCTTCGCGTACACGTCGGGCCGGGATTTTAATCGCTCTAATTGAGTGTTTGGGTCCAGGGTTAGAGCAAAAACTTTATCAAAGAGAGGGTGGAAATTGAGCTGATTTGACGCGCTTCCACAGAGGAAAAGCTCACCTTCTGAGGTTAGCAAAGTCCTCAAAACCTCTCCTTGCCAGTTCCAGCCCACTCTAGAATAATCTACGAATTTGCTTGAATCGACGTACACTGGTTCTCCAGTTTTTGTATCTTCCCAACGGGTAAGCCCGGGAACCTTGTCCGTATCAAGAGCTCTAAGGCCGCGATTTTGAAGTTCTGTGTTTATAGCGGATTTTCCGGAACCAGCCCGTCCAGTCACTAAATATCTCACAAATCGCCCTTTATAAGCTCAGTCTCGCGCTGGTGCAGTTTCTCGGTTATATCGTCGAAGTCGCCGCCTAGGGCGCCGGGCAGGTTAGAACGGGAATAATTGATACGGTGGTCGGTGATACGATCCTGCGGGAAATTATAGGTCCGGATTTTCTCACTGCGCTCGCCGGAACCAATAAGTGAGCGGCGAGCTTCGGACATCTGTTTGTGCTCCTCTTCCAATTTGGCTTGCAGCAGGCGCGAACGCAGGATGCTCATGGCCCGCTCGCGGTTTTTTATCTGGCTTTTCTCGTCTTGCATGCTTACCGCGATACCGGTAGGCTGATGAGTAATCCGCACCGCCGAATCAGTAGTATTAACACTCTGGCCGCCCGGTCCGCTGGAGCGAAAAACCTCGATTTTCAAATCGGCCTGGTTGACTTGTACATCCGATTCTTCAGCCTCCGGTAGGATAGCTACCGTAACAGTGCTGGTGTGGATGCGCCCGGAGCTCTCGGTCAGCGGGATTCGCTGGACGCGGTGCACACCGCCTTCGAACTTCAACTGCCGGTAGGCGTTCTCGCCCCGTACCATGAAGATTATCTCCTTGAAGCCGCCGCCCTCCGCGGCATTTTCAGAGATATGCTCAACCTTAAAACCGTTTTTCTCAGCCCAGCGGCTGTACATTCGGTGTAGGTCGCCGACGAACAGCGCCGCCTCATCACCACCGGCCGCGGCCCGAATTTCTACCACCGCGTCTCGTTCATCATTAGGATCTTTAGATGTTAAAGCCTCATTGATATCGGCCTCAACTGCATGGAGTTTCGCTTTCAGCTCGACTGATTCAACCTTGGCCATTTCAGCCAGCTCCGAATCATCACCGGAAGTCATTTTTTCAGCGTCGGCCAGTTCATTGGCCAGCCGGTTTTTCTCATCAAACATGGCCAGTAAACCAGCTAACTCACCCTGGCGTTTAGCTAGAGCAGGGTAATTACTGCGTCCAAAGACGTCAGGATGAGCTAGCTCCTCTTGCAGCTGCTCAAACTCGGTTCGTAACTTTCTCTCAGTATCGTCCATCACATTCCTCCTCCCCAGTGTATAAAAAAATTACCCTGATACAAACGTATGATCAGGTAATTTGGGAATTTGTCTAGCTAACTGCCGGCGGCTTTGGGGGCTGCTTCGGCTTCTGTTTTTTGGCCGCGAGCCTTGCGAACCTTGGGCTTTTTGGCCGCTTTGGCCTCTTTGGCCTGGCGGGCGGCTTCTTGGCGAGCCTTGAACTTATCAACCCGGCCTTCAACATCAACCAGCTTCTCTTGGCCGGTGAAAAAGGGGTGTGAGGAGCTGGAAATATGGATTTTTACCAGCGGGTATTCCTTACCGTCCAAAGAAATAGTATCCCCAGCTTCCACTGTGGAGCGAGTTAGGAATATCGTACCGTCGTTACTGTCTTGAAAAACAACCGGCCGATAGTTGTCGGGATGAACACCTTTTTTCATGCCAAAACAGTATAGCCGCTATAGACCTGCGTAGTCAACGCGTATTTGCGAAACCTCGTATTTTCTGTCAAAATATAGGTTACGGGAGGTCACAATGACGCTATGAACCCCAAGCAACTGGAAATTCTAACAGCTAGAGTTGAAGAAGAACTGGCCGATGAAGAATTACCGGCCATAGCTCGGCCTAAAAGAGTCACCGACCAGCAAATTAGAGAAGTTGGTGCGATTAACGTCTATCAGTATCAATTCGTAATGCTGAATCGGCTTGACGAGATTCTTATTAATAACGCTGGCCGACTAGCAGGGTACGACGATGAGAAGCGCAACAAATGTGATGTAGTCCTGGGACATGTTACCCAAGACGGACGAGACGCCCGGCAAATCGCCACAATCTATAGGCATGCTTACCACGAGGGCGGCGTTGGTGACCCCGTTCATTACTTTAGGCTTAGTTTTAGCCTGGAATACTTTGACAATGAAGGAGTTTACGAGCGACTGACCACCGAGGAACACCGCCCCAGGCGTATCATGTTTGACGGTCCTACTGAAGACGAGATGAAATTGAGAGCCGGGGTGCTCACCGAAACAGTTGCAATGCTTGAAGAGGCGGTAAGGAATACGGACCTGAACCCCGAGCTGGCAGTAGTCTATCAGCACGAGCAGAATTCGCCTGAGACTTGAACAACCGGATTTAATCTGTTAATATACCCGGGTCAAAATTAAGCAGTGAGGTCATAAGTCCTCTCGGTTGTCGCCGTGCAGGGATGATCGGGCTAGACCTTACGAAGAAAGAAGGATTAATAGTCTTGGCGTCGATCAAGGTAGATATCAAGCAGTTACTTGAGGCCGGAGCACACTTTGGTCATAAAACCAGTCGCTGGCACCCTCGCATGGCGCCCTACATCCACAGCAAGCGCGAGGGCAGCCATATTATAGATTTGACTAAAACAATTGAGTCCTTGGATAACGCCCTAGCATTTTTAACTGATGTAACCGCTCAGGGTAAGAAGGTTTTGCTGGTCGGTACCAAGCGCCAGGCTCGTGATGCTATCAAGGCAATTGCCGAGGATACCGGTATGCCTTATGTAACTCAGCGCTGGCTAGGTGGCATGCTAACCAACCAGAATACCATCGGCTCGCGTATCCGACAGCTGAAGGAATTGGAAAGACGGATGGAAAACGGTGAGCTGGCCGCCAAGTACGGTAAGCTGGAGGTTCAGCGCTTTCTAGAAGAGATCGAGGCCATGAATCACCTCTACGGCGGCATTAAAGACATGGACGGTCTGCCAGCCGCTGTTTTTGTGGCTGATACCATAACTGATTACATTCCGATCCGTGAAGCCCGGCGCTTGAACATACCTGTTGTAGCGGTGGTAGATACTAATAGTGATCCCAGCATGATAGCTTACCCAATTCCAGCCAATGATGATGCCATCAAAACCATTGAGCTAATACTAGACTATGTAAAGGAGGCCATCTTGGCCGGAAAAGCTAAGGTAAAAGCTCCAGCTAAAGCGGCAGATGCCAAGCCCGAAGAAGAAACTAAACGAACGGCGGTTAAAGAAGAAAAGAAGCCGACCGAGGCTGATAAGGCAAGTGCGGCGCCAGTGAGAGGAATAGGCTAAGAACAGTTGATAGTTGATAGGTTATAGTGATTAGTCGGAAAATACTTCTATAAACTACAAACTAAAAACTGTAAACTTGTACATATGGATATAGAAAACATCAAGAAGCTTAGAGAAATGTCCGGAGTAGGGATGACTGATGCCAAAAAGGCGCTGGTTGACTCTAGTGGTGACTTTGACAAAGCTTTGGAGGAGATGAAGAAGAAAGGTCTTGCCAAAGCGGTAAAAAGAGGCGAACGTGAGGCTCGCTGCGGTCTTATTGGCAGTTACAGTCATGACGGCCGAATAGGAGTGCTGGTAGAAGTAAACTGTGAGACTGATTTTGTAGCTAAAACCGATGAATTTAAGGAGCTGGTCAAAGATCTGACCCTGCATATTGCCGCTTCTGAACCGGAAGGTGTAGATGATCTGTTAAAACAGCCGTTTGTAAAAAATCCTGAAGCAACTGTCGATGACGTCATAAATGGCCACATTGCTAAGCTCGGCGAGAACATTGTAGTCCGCCGCCTGGTCCGCTTCGAACTCGGCGAAGCAGAGTAGAAAATACTTGACTAGTCAAGTATTTTATTAAGTTGCGTCTGGGTTATAATCTAAGCAATGGACAGTAACCGGGTTTTAAGTGAGTCTAAGACTAAGATGACGGCGGCCGTGGAGCACTTTAAAGATGAGCTCAAGAAGCTCCGCACTGGTCGGGCTCATCCCAGCATGCTGGATAACGTGACAGTTGAAGCCTATGGCCAGCAAATGTCGCTCAAAGGTCTGGCGGGCATCACTGCTCCGGATGCTCAACTATTGGTAGTCAGCCCCTTTGACCCTAATAATTTAGAGGCTATCGTCACCGCCATCCGTGAAAATGAAGCATTAGGTCTAAATCCGGCGGATGACGGCCGGGTCGTTAGGGTAGCTATCCCACCGCTGACTACTGAAACTCGCCAGGATATGGTCAAGGTTCTGAATCAAAAAGTAGAGGAGGGCGCGGTTA
>MGCX01000036.1 GCA_001788565.1 Candidatus Saccharibacteria bacterium RIFCSPHIGHO2_12_FULL_49_19
CGCTGTTTTGAATAACCGACAGATGCTGGGCAAAAACGCTCTTGTAGGTGTCATATGGACCAGGATTATCAGCTACCCGGTGATAGACCAGAATCAGCCAGGTATTATCAGCTTGGGCTTGCTCTATCCAAGCCTGTACCTGGGCGGCAGAAGTGGTGTCCAGAATGTTTTGGACACGCAATCTGTAAATATCGAAGTTATCTTTTGAGTTAAAGCCCTCGTCAACCGTCCGATGCGCACGATAATAGTTATCGATCGCATCGTTGACTGTTGTATTGTAATCACCGTATGGTGAGGCAAAGTTGCGCACTGGTGCGCCAATCAGTGATTCAAGGTATTCTTTGGAGTGTCTTAGCTCGTAGTCCAAATCGGCCGAATTTAGGCTGGTCAGGAACGGGTGGGTAACAGTGTGCGAGCAAATCTCATGACCCGAATTATAGAAGGCTAGTGCCCCGTCTAATACACTTTGCGGCTGACTCTCTAAGAAAGTTGTTGCGTAACACTGGGTGGTTTTGAAGCCATATTGATTGAGTAGTGGCAGAGCATTGTTTACGTTATCCTCATGACCGTCGTCAAAGGTCAGGGTTAGCAAGGCCCGGTTAAAGCCGTTTGGTGAATAAGTAGTAATACTATAGTCATCTGTTTGCAGCCAGCCGTTTTGAGCAACGTACATGAATACCGAAACATAAGCTGCGTCCTGCGGAACTGTAAATGTGTCACCGTATTTTTGCCAGGTAGTCGGGCTATTGCTTAACGGGCTTGGCATACCTACGTACTGTTCGCTACCGTCGGCTTTTATATACAGAGCCACCACGTGTGGCTGTACTGTACCCTTATACCAGGCGGTGAAGCGGTACTGGTTACCCGGTGTGAGTGTGTTAATTGGCGTAAAGAACCATTTAGCGTCGCCGTCTACATAATTACTGACGGTTACTTTTATGCTTTTACTGCCGCTATGACCCTCGTTAGTAACGTATTGGAAGTTGGCTGTGCTGGTACCCCACTTATTATTTTGCCAAGCGGTAGGCGCGGTGGTGCCTTCTTCGACCGAGCCATTGGGGACAGTAATATCCGCTGGCGGGGGAACCCCGACTTGCAGTAGCGCGTCGTCAATAGTTAATGTGCCAACTGAATCTATCAGGTGGAATACGGTTGCTTGAACCGCAGAAGAGGGGATCACAAAGTTCGTTTCATACAGCTTCCAGGATGCGCTGGCCGTAGCACTCGGTTGCTCCACGTACGAATAATTACCAGCGCCGTCAATGAAAGCTACAACTACTCGGTTGCTCATATTTGATTTGTAATAGTCGCGGTAGACATATGTCTTACCGGCAACAACGTTGACTGGGTTAGGGTACCACTTAGCATCGCCGCTGGTGTATTGACTGATAGTCGTAGTTACACTTCTTGTACCGGTCCGACCGCTATTTTCATAAATAAACTGTGCAGTATTAGTGCCCCATGAATTTTTTAACCAACTGTCAGGGGAAGACCCATTAGCTGAAGATTCAAAAGAGTTGTTAGCTAAAAGATTTTCTTCATCCACGGGCGGAGGCGGAGGAGGCGGGATGGGTGTGTTTTGTACATCTATGTTGATCGTAGTTGAAGCTGTTAAGTTCACTGTATTGCGAGCGGTCGCAGTGATTATATGACCTCCGTCTGCAACGCTGGCAGTGTCCCAGTCAACGGAGTATGGCGCAACGGTATCCTCAGACCCAAAATTGGCCCCATCTACTTTAAACTGTACTCCGGCTACCCCTTGGGCATCTGCGGCGTTAGCAGAGATAGTTTGTGTACCCGAAACGGTTGCACCGTTGGCAGGAGAAGTTATCTGGACAGTCGGGGGAGTCGCGGGCGGATTAAGCGAAAAATCATCAGTTGTAAGTTTTCCAACCGATCTTATGAGGTGATAAACGGTCATCGATTTAGCATTAGCAGGTGTATTAATACTCCGAGTTATCTGTTTCCAGTCTGTACTGGATGGCACGTTGGTCTGGGCCATATTAGTCGTGCTACCGTCGGTCCGGGTTATGACCGGCTGTAAGTAAGTTGTCTTGTTGCTTTTGTACCAGTCGCTGTAGGTATAAGTTGTATTCGGTGTAACGTCTACAGGCGTGAAATGCCAGCGAGCATTACCGCTGGAGCGTTGCGTCATGTTGATTTCGAGACTGCGATTGCCGCTGTGGCCATTACTTAAATAAGTGAATGTGGCAGTGTTATTGCCTTGCTTGGAGTGTGTCCAGTCGGTAGGCTGCCCGCTGGTTTCGGACTCAACAGAGGGGTTAGGAATAAGATTGATGGGTTCTGCCGAAGCAATTCCAGAGCTGGCTAGAGGCAATGTATTAATAGCTGCAAAGAGCAGGGCAAAAAATATTTGGATTATTCGTTTCATACTCACAAGTCTCTCCACCTTTAGGCGCATAAACTTTGCGCTTATAATACACTGTTTATCTAATAAAGTCAATATATTATACAAGGAAAAATAAGCATAACAATATTACTGTAAAATATGCTTTACAAATTGTCATAATTATGTATAATATTGTTCCAGTGGAATTCGTTTAGTTGAGGTGGGTCAACATAGCGTGTTCTTTAAAGTAAAGAGGAGCCTATATGACCTACGGTCAAGTACTAGGAACTTCAGCAACCGCCCCCGCAGCTGTATTGCTACCGGCCACCGGTAACAACAGTGCGCTGTTTTACATTGCATTGGCATTGCTAGGCGCTGGCGTTGTGACTTTGGTAGCCTCAACTTTGGTGGCTCGAAAGAACCGCTAAGAGGTATACCAAGGTAATATCAATAATAGCGGCGGAGTTTTTCCGTCGCTATTTTGATAAATGGCAGCAGTTATGAGAGTAAAGAAAGCGATACTCATTTTTGGTTTGAGTTTATGTAGTTTAGGGTTATCAGGCTTATTGATGATAGCCTATTACAACCATCGCAGCTCGGCGCTACCCGCCGGTACTGCTCAGAAAACAGAGGTGGTGATAGCTAAGCCCGAAACAGTTTCCGGTAAACCGGTGGAACTGATAGTTCCAAGTCTTGGTATCAAGCTAGCTGTTGCTGATGGTGTATATAATCCTAAAACCGGCGCCTGGACCCTATCTCGTGATAAGGCTCATTTCGCCTTGCTTAGTCTGCCACCTAATAATCAGCAAGGTAACACCGTGATCTATGGGCACTACCGGCCGGAGGTCTTTGCTAGTCTTAAGAAAATACAGCCTGGTGGTGAGGCGATAGTGCGAACCGAAAATGGCTATAACTTTTTTTACAAATTTGACCAGTCAGTTACTGTGCCGCCTACCGACACATCAGTATTTACCTACAAGGGCAAGCCACAGCTGACCCTTCAGACTTGCACAGGGGTGTTTATGCAGGACCGCCAGTTGTTCGGCTTTAGCTTGGTTCGCTACGAAAAGCTATAGTTGATTTTATCCGGTAGCCGCGGTATCTTTTAGGGCCTGATTGCTTAGCTCGTAACGTCGGCTGGAAGTATCCCAGCCAGTCATTTCTGAGCTGAATCTACCCAGGATTATTACCTCAAAGAACGCGGTAACAAAGACCCCAATCTCTATCCAGCGCAGGAAGTAGAAATATGGCATTGAACCTAGCAGCATCCAGCGTTTAGCCGCTACGCTTGAGACCAATGCAATAGCGCTTACAACAATAAAGTCAGCGGCGAACACTGCCGGCAAGACAAGCCAATTACCCGTAGCCAGTAAAACCAGGGGCATTAGTATAAACATTTGTAGCAGATAAAACGCTGGCTGCAGCAGCTGTACACCGAGGCTGACATCGATGGCTTGGGGTCGGAAACCGATTCGGTACTTTTTAACTCCTTGGAAAAAGCCTCTTTGCCAGCGGAGATTCTGCTTAATGAAGTCCCTGAGAGTTTGCGGATCCTGAGTATAATTGACAGCTCTAGGAATAAATCTGATTTTCCCCAGCTTCTTGCGATGTACCTGAAGTGTTATATCAAAGTCCTCGGTAAAACTATGGGTGTCGAAATCAAGATGCTTGATTATATCGGTTCTAAATGCAGTGATTGGACCGGGGAAGACTGAAATCATTCCCAGGTAAGATTGTATTCGTCTATTAACGTGTTGGCTGTAAGTATAGGTGAGTGCCCGATAGGTGCTGATCCAGTTACCCCGCATGCTTTGTACGAAACCAACAGCCACCGCGTACTTTTTGGAATTGAGCTTGTCCCTGTAAATCTTGAAGTAGTTTAGCGAGAACACACTGTCCGCATCGGCAACATGAAGCCACTCGTAGTTGTCCTCGATATCGAACTTTTTAATGGCTTTGGCCACTGCCAATGCTTTACCGCCTTTCTTGACTGTCAAAACATGGTCACGCCCCAGTAGTTTGACCGCTATGGCTCGAGTCTTATCTGTTGAGCCGTCATCAACCACATAGATATCGCCCTTTTTTTGACCGGCGACGCTGGCAGACTTGATAGTCGTAGCGATTATCAGCTCTTCGTTATGAGCTGGCAAGAGAAGAGCCAGTTTGCGCTTGTTGATTCGCTTGTGTACGTAGCTGGCAGGGCGCCTAGTGTAGGGAACATTCTTGGAAGTCCTGGACTTAACTTTAAGACTACCTCTGTTTTCTAGGGCTTTTACAGGGGTACGGCGGTTGGCGGCTGATAAATCTTTCTTGGTACTAGTGCTCATAAAACACTAGTATATTACCATAAACATAACAAATATGCAAATAAGTTGTCTGGTTATATAAACTGTTTAGATTTCGTGGAGAACTTCGATGTGAGCGCCGAGAGAGTTGAGACGTTCGGCTAAGTCTTCATAGCCGCGGTTTATGGTGTAGACGTTTCTTAGCATCGATACCCCAGGGGCGGCCAGCATGCCTATCAGCAGCATCACTGCCGGACGGATGCCGGAAGGAGCTACCACATCAGCAGTCCTCCAGCGGGTTGGCCCATCAATAAACACCCGGTGCGGGTCAGCCAACTCCAGATCAACACCGATTTTTTTCATCTCGGCATACATCAGGGCCCGATCCTCATAAACCCAGTCGTGTATCAGGGTGCGGCCTTTGGCAACCGCTACGATAGGCACGAAGTAGGGCAGGTTATCGATATTAATCCCGGGATTCGGAAGGGGGTGTAACTTATCCTCTGGTGCTGATAGTTGACCCTTGTGTTCATAAATAGTCACGTCTGCTAAGCTGGTTTGATCGTTATTGGCTTTGTAGCGTTCGCCTATCTTGAATCGAAGTCCCATTTTTTCAAGCTTCAGTAACTCTAAATCCAAGAAGTCAATAGGCACACGTTTAACGGTAATTGAAGAATCAGTGGTAATCGCCGCAGCTATAAAGGTCATGGCTTCGACAGGATCCTCGCTAGGCGAGTAGGTAATGTTCTTTTTAATGTCACGTTTACCCCTTATCTTAAGAACACTGCTTCCAATCCCCTCAATTTTTACACCTAATTTCTGCAAGAAGAAGCAAAGATCTTGAACCATATAGTTATCACTTGCTTGCTTGATAATTGTCTCGCCCTCAAATCGCGAGGCAGCCATAATTGCATTCTCAGTCACAGTGTTACCAACTTCGTATAAAACGACTGGTCGCTTGGGGCGGGAACGCCGAGTGGTAATTTCATAGTAGCCGCCGGTCGTGACGATTTGGCTCCCAAACTCCTCAAGGGCGTATATGTGCGGCAATACTGTCCTTTTTCCCAGCTCACAACCCCCGGCGTAAGGTATCTTGAACGTGCCAAACTCATGCAACAGCGGTCCGGCCATCATAATTACGGTGCGGGTCTTACGGGCGGCATCTTTGTCCATCTTATCAAGGTTAAGAGTACGGGGAACCTTAATCTCAAGATCATTATCTGTATTCCATCGGATATGCACGCCGATACTGGTTAATACTTCGATGATTCGGTTGACTTCTTCGATGCGCGGTATCCCACGTAAGCGGGTCGTACCCTTATTGAGCAGGCTCGCACACAAGATGGACACCGCGGCGTTTTTGGAAGCCTTTAACTCCACCTCACCATGCAGCCTGTGACCACCTTCGATTCGTAGATTAACTGAGCTGTTGATACTGATCAGCTGTTTGTTTAGCACATCGGAGATACGGCCCATGGTCTCCAGGCTCAAATTTTGCTTGCCGTGCTCAATGCGGTTAACAGCTGACTGGCTGGTGCCTAACTTTTTAGCAAAGACCGCCTGGGTCAGGCCACGTTCTTGCCGGATTTGCCGGATTAGTTGACCGATTTTCTGGTTTGTTTCGGGCATTCGCCTAAACACTATATCACAGACGATATATTCTGTTGCTTTGCAGGGTCGCACCCTGTAAGGATGAGAAAACTACAACCCTATAACCCCGCAACCCTGTTATTATAGAAACATGTTGTAAGTGGGTGCCAGATATCTGATTTTAATTAAAGGAGGAGTTCCTTATGAAGGATAAAGATATAGCAGCACTCATAAATGCTGAAACCAAAAGACAAGCCGAGGGTCTAGAGATGATTCCCAGTGAGAATCACACATCTGCTGACGTTCTCAAGGCCCTAGGCTCCAGGCTTACAGATAAGTATTCCGAAGGCTATCCAGGAATGCGTTACTACGGCGGCTGCGAAAACGTTGATGCTGTAGAGAACTTAGCGCGTGACCGGGCCAAAAAACTTTTTGGAGTTAGCCACGCCAACGTTCAACCGTACTCTGGCTCGCCAGCTAATCAGGCTGTATATTTTGCACTGGTAGACCCCGGCGATACGGTTATGGGCATGCACCTTTACTTCGGTGGACACATGACACACGGCCTGAAAGTTAACTTCTCAGGTACCATCTATAGGTCTGTTCAGTACCATACCGGTAAGGATGGTTATCTGGACTACACTGAGATGGCTAAGATGGTCAAGGCCGAAAAACCCAAACTGATTTTTGTGGGAGCCACGGCCTACCCTCGGATATTCGACTGGGCTCGGTTGAGAGAGATTGCTGATCTTTCAAAAGCCTGGCTAATTGCTGACATTTCACACATCGCCGGATTGGTGGTAGCTGGGGCACATCCGTCTCCTGTAGGACATGCGCATGTAATAACCACCACTACTCATAAAACACTGCGAGGCCCCAGAGGGGCAATGATTCTTTGCGATGGCAATGCGTCTACTCCTCTTAAGGCAGTGGAAAGAAAGCCTGAGAATCTACCCACTCTGATTGATCGCGCCATCATACCGGGGTTACAGGGGGGCCCCCATAACCATCAAACAGCTGCCATAGCAGTGGCCCTGCGTGAGGCCTCACAGCCCGGCTTTAAAAGATACGGTCAGCAGATAGTCAAAAATGCTAAAAAGCTAGCCGAGGAGCTACTAAAGAGAGACTATAAGCTGGTAACCGGCGGCACCGACAACCATTTATTGTTGATTGATCTTAGCAACAAAAAGGTGATTGGCGCTGATGCCGAAAAAGCGCTAGGCAGAGCAGGTGTTACTGTAAATAAGAACACTGTGCCATTTGATCCCAGACCGCCATTCAGCCCATCAGGTATCCGTATGGGCACCCCAGCCCTAACTACTCGAGGGATGAAGGAGAAGGAGATGGTCCAGATTGCCGATTGGATAGATCAGGCTGTAAAGAACCATCAAAATGCCAAAATACTCAGGCAATTAAGTAATGAGGTTAAAGAATTCTGTCGGCAATTTCCTCTACCGAGCGATAAATGACAGACGTCTATAGGGCTATCCTAGTTGCTACCATCACTGTAATTGACGATGGCAAAGTGTTGCTAGTTAAGCGCAAGCAGACAGGTTTTATGGATGGCTACTATGCCACGCCCGGCGGTCATGTCGACGCTGATGAAACCATTAGAGAGGCCGCCGTTCGTGAGCTTAAGGAAGAGACCGGACTGATAGTTAAGGAGCAGGATCTAAAATTGTTTCACATCTTACAAGACGAAAATATTGCTCCTAAAAACTACATAAGTTTCAGATTTCTAGTAAAGAAATGGAGAGGCATCCCTCGACTGTGTGAGCCGGAAAAGTCAGAAGACGTTGGCTTTTTTGATATCAATAATCCGCCGAAGCTATCGCCATACGTCAAGCTTGACCTTCAGGTGATTAACAATCGAGGAGTTACTTTTAGCCGAGCTGAGAAGGGCGAATTCTTCAAAGAAGTTTAGGGCAGCAACTCTGGCTCCTGATCGAGGATGATGCCAAACATCGCCTGAACCCTATCAACAATTTTCTTTTTGAATCTTAGTAAATCAGTCGTCTTTTTGGCGCGTTCATTGACTATAACTAGGGCCGAGCCTTTCCAGGTAGCCATACCGGTTTCCTGATCATGGACGTTCTTGAATCCAGCGCGCTCCACCAGCCAGCCGGCTGAGAGTTTGACGCGCCCACTTCCTAC
>MGCX01000037.1 GCA_001788565.1 Candidatus Saccharibacteria bacterium RIFCSPHIGHO2_12_FULL_49_19
TATAGTCACCGGGGTTGAATCCAGAGTTTGAGGATTGGGAGATTGGAAACTTCACACAGTTGTTGCCCTGGCAGGAATAGTAGGCGTCGCTGGTGTAAATGATTTCTATCTGCTGGCCGCCGCTGGTTGCAATGTAACGGGTATTTCCTTGGTCATCGTGCTCAAGCATTGCCGATTGAGTGCCGTCCACACTGATAGTTGCTGTGAACTCTAAGCCCTCGGTGGAAGCCGGGCCGAAAGTGTTGTTGCCGGTGTCAGTACTATTTTGTGATGACTGCTGTTGGCTGTCCGAATCATCATCCTTAGTCAGCATATAAGCCGCTCCGCCACCGACTACCACCACCGCCGCCACGATTACTCCTATTAATAACGGTCTACTCATCCCAAAACTCCTTTATATATCGGTATTGTACAGCCAACAAAACGCTCACGCCAAACTAGTCAACTCTGGCGTCTTGGTTTAGTAGGCGTTGGCGCATCTGCGCAAACCGCCTCTGCTGCTCCAAAGCCAGCTCTTCCGGTGTTTTCTTAGCTACTTCCTCACCGTTGGTAGCCGTGGTCGTACCCTGCTTGGCCGGCCGGCCGCCAATGACGTTGACTACCGGGATGACAATCGGGCTGCGCTGTGTCTGCTCGTACAAGAAATGCGTAACGTAATCTTTAAGCTCGGCTTTAAAGCGGTCCAAGTCCACTCGTTTGTAACGCTGAGCCACCGCCCGGCGAAGTTCGTTTCTAAAGGCATTCATCAGCTCCTCATTGTCTTTCATGTAGATGAAGCCGCGGCTGATGATATCCGGACTGGTCAGTAGTGAGCCGCTCTTTTTATCGATAGTCAAAATCACCGCTACCAGGCCCTCTTCGGCCAGCAGTACCCGGTCCTTGACCACGATGGACGAGACAATCGCCCCGGTTTGGTCCACCAAAATAGTACCGTGCGGCACTTCGCCGGTAACCGCCATCTTGCCACTGGTTACAGTGACAATATTACCGTTCTCCGCATTCAGCAAATTAGACCGCGGTATACCGGCCTCAATCGCCACACCAATGTGATATTTCTTGGCCGTGTAGTCGCCGTAAATCGGCAGGAAAAGCTTGGGCCTACACATTTCAATCATCTCGCGGAACTCATCCATACTACCGTGCCCCGAGACATGCAGGGGGCCGCAGTTATCTACCTCGTGGCTCTCATGACGGAAGACATGCACCCCTTTGCGCAGTAAATCATCCAACATCGAGCGAATCAGGGCATCGTTGCCGCTGTAAGGAATCGGTGTGCTGGACAGTACTACGGTATCCTGTTCTTTGAGTGAGATATATTTGTGGTCGCCCAGGCTCATGCGCTGCAGCGCCGAGTTGGGCTCGCCCTGAGAACCGGTACAGACCACGATGACCTGCTGGTCTTTGAGTTTGGGTACATCAGCGATAGATACAAATGTACCTTTAGGGATCTTCATGTAGCCGTTGCGGACCGACATCTCCAGAGTACTAATCATACTGCGCCCATCCAGGGCAATCTTACGATTATGTTTGACAGCGGCATTGACCAGCATCTGGATGCGGTTAACGTTGGTAGAGAAGATAGCCACAAATACCCTGCCGGGGGCTTGTTCCATAATATCTATGAAGCTTTGTTCGAGCGTGCTCTCCGATGGAGTGCGGCCCGGGCGATCGGAAGTTGTAGACTCGCTCATTAGCAGCAACACCCCTTCTTTACCGAGCTGTCTTAGCCGATCGGTGTCGGTCTTTTCATGCTGCAGGGGGTTGGGATCCAGACGAAAATCGCCGGTGTTGATCAATCGCCCCACCGGTGTATCAATTACCACAGAGTTACTACCCGGGATAGAGTGCGTCACCCGCACCAGCTCAATAAAGAACTCGCCAACTTTGAGCCGCTCGTGATTATCATCGTTCATTATCACGGTTTTAAGTTCAAAGCCATCAGGCATTGGCAGACCAAAGTTTTCAAATATTTCCTCGACCCGGCCGATGGTGAAGCGGCTGCCATACACCGGCACTCCCGGATATTTAGGTAAAATGTGCGGCAAACCGCCGATGTGATCCAAATGCCCATGGGTCATCACAAAACCCCTTATTTTGGATTGGATTTGGTCTAGATAGGTGGTATCGGCCACGCCATAGTTAATGCCCGGCAAGTCAACGCTTAAGTCGTTGCCGCAGTCAATCACGATGGCGTCTTTGCCGTACTCAATGACCATCATGTTTTTAGAACCGCCTCCGTCCATGCCACCCAAGCCGATGATTCTCAGCTCAGGGCCGGTGTCCAAGACATTGGCTCTCCGCTTTGGCGCAGTTGCCTTGTCGCCATTGCTCTTAGCATCGCTATACTGGGCGGCTACCCGGTTAGCATCACCCACTGCTCTTTTTTGGGCACGCAAAGCCGCTCCACGGCTTACATTCCTCCCAGTTGACGTAACTAGCGACCGGCCTTTAGCTGGTCGCCTCGGCTGGTTGCCATCGCCTCGTTGGCCTTGCCTACCGGCAGGCAGGCGGTTGGCATTCCGTTTAATATTAGGGTTGTTATTCATTGTTAGTTAATTTCTTTCCTTTCATGACCCGGTCTTTAAGCCAGGTTGTCAAAAATTGTTCTTTGAGTTGCGCTAGGTCGGGACGGACTTTTCTGAAGCGCCGGCTGAGCCTCGTCTAGCTCCAAGCTTTCTTTAGGCTTCTGCGTTATTTGCGCTAAGATCTGCGGGATCCGGGCAAAATCAGAAGTTATGACTGTGCGCATTCCGCCGTTATACAGCGCCGCCGCCGGATGAAACAGGGGGAGATAAACCCAGCCGCGCAGGCGCTTGGGTTGGCCGTGAGCCTTGCTAATTTGAAGTCCCGGCAGGAAGCACTCCATACTGTGGCGGCCAAGTAACACCACTAGTTTGGGACGAATCACTTCCAGCTGGGTCTTTAAATATGGTAAAAATTCAGCTTTTTCATCTGGCAAAGGGTCACGATTGTCCGGCGGCCGGTATTTGACGATATTAGTGATATAAACGTCTTTTCGATGCAGACCGATACCAGCCAGCAGTTCATCCAAAAACTTGCCGGCGGCACCGACGAACGGCAAGCCTTGCTCATCCTCATTCTTGCCCGGCGCTTCGCCGATAAAAACCAGCTCGGCCTCAGCGCTGCCGTCGCTATAAACCAACTGGGTAGCGCCAGCCGCTAGCTCCGGACAAACCCTGTCGGCGATTATATCGGCCTTGATCTTATCTAGTTGCTCGGCTTTTGTCATCGTACTCTTGTATATAAAGCTTTGGCGCTGCGTTTGGCTTGCGCGAAGGCCCAAACCAAAAAACCGATAGCCAAGCCATATTGCCAAAGGGCTCCACTATCGATGGCCAGACTGGCAAACCCGTAAGCAATGCCGGCTAGCGCCAGAGCTACTACGCCCCTGACCCACCATCTCTCAATTAGTTTTTGCTCGCTTGATTCTTTAGCCATTATTAACCCTTTCTAGATTCCTTCCCTCTCCGATAAAACCACATCAGCACGCCAGCCAATATCGCAATCAGAGTAGCTATAAGCCAAGCTTTTTCAGAGCCTGTCTTAACCCATAAGACGTTTCCAATAATTATTCCAAATACTACACCGCTAAGCCAAATGCCCAGCTCTGAATTAAGAAATTTCATCATCTTCACTCCTTTATTTAGCCATCTCCCGGGCAGCCGCTTTCATACTTAGCTGCAGCCGTCCCCGGTCGTCAACAGCCACTAATTTGACCGTTACCCTGTCGCCTTCTTTGACGACGTCGCTGGGTTTTTCCACCCTTTCTTCTTTCATTTCCGAGACATGCACCAAACCCTCTTTGCCCGGCAAAATTTCTACGAATGCTCCGAAATCGAGTACTGAAACTACCCGACAATCCTCGTATATTCTGCCGACTTCCGGCTCTTCGGTTAGAGTCCGGATAAACTGGATGGCGGCATCTATACTGCGCTTGTCGGGACTGGCGATCATGACTGTACCATCATCTTTGATATCTATCTCGGCACCGGTTTCGGCGATGATTTTATTGATAGTCTCGCCGCCCTTGCCGATAACTTCGCGGATTTTCTCGGGGTTGATGGTGATAGCCTCAACGCGCGGCGCGTGCGGGCTCATCTCGGCCCTGGGTTTGGGAATAACTTCCAGCATGTGACGCAAAATCTCCGCGCGGCCTTCCTTAGATTGCTCCAGGGCTTGCTTCAAGGTCTCTACGGGCAAGCCGTGAACCTTCATGTCCATTTGCAGAGCCGTAACCCCCTTTTCGGTGCCGGCTACCTTAAAGTCCATATCTCCGGCAAAATCCTCGGCGTCGGCGATATCTGACATAATGATTGATTTTTTGCCGTCGGTCATCAGTCCCATAGCAATCCCGGAAACTGGGGCCGAAATCGGCACCCCGGCGTCCATCAAAGCCATGCACGATGAGCAGGTCGCCGCCATGGAGGTTGAACCGTTTTGGCTCATTATCTCGGTCACTGAGCGGATGGTGTACGGAAAATCGGCTTCCGCCGGCAGAACCGGCATCAACGCGCGCTCGGCCAGATAACCGTGGCCGATCTCACGGCGACCCGGCGAGCCTAAGCGGCGGACTTCGCCGACGGTGTAACCGGGCGCATTGTAGTGATGCAAAAAGCGGCGTTCGCCCTCGCGCTCCATGGTGTCAACCATCTGTGCATAGCTTAAGGGGGCCAGAGTGATGATATTCATTGCCTGGGTGACACCTCTGGTGAACAGGCTGGAGCCGTGCGCCCGAGGTAAAAAGCCGACTTCAGAGGACAATGGGCGGATTTCGGTTAGAGCTCGGCCGTCCGGACGGACGCTCTCTGCCAAAATGCCTTCACGGACATCTTTATGAACGGCCGTGTCAAAGGCTTCGTCGTAATCAGCTTTAGCGGATTCAAATTCTTCTTCGCCGACTTTACCCCTGAAATGCTCGTGCATTTTGTGGCGCAGGTCAGACACCAGATCATTTCGTTCCGGGTACGGCGCTCGTAAGTTCTTGCCCAGCTTGTCTTTGACCCAGTCGTTAACGTTCTTTGTTACAGCCTCGTCCGGCAGCAGTAGTTCATACTGTTGCGGCTGCGCGCCAACTTTTTTGGCCAGATCCTCCTGCAGTTTTATCGCCGGCTGGATCGCTTTATGGGCAAAGTCCAGAGCTTTGACAATCTGCTGCTCACTGACTTCGCGGGCTCCGGCCTCGACCATCATGATGGCGCTCCGAGTGCCGGCCACCACCAAATCCAGCTCGCCTTCATCCAGCTCTTGCAGCGTTAAAAAGGCCTCGGGTTTGCCGTCTTTTAGTCCTACTCGCGCGCCGGCCACCGGACCCTCAAAAGGCACACCGGTTAATGTGAAAGCGGCGCTCATGGCAATCATAGCAATTGAATCGGGGCGGAAGTTAGGGTCCATGCTCAAAACAGTGGCCACACCCTGGACCTCATGCCGGTAGCCCTTGGGCCACAGCGGCCGAATGGGGCGGTCAATCAGCCGGCCGATCAGTACGGCCTCGTCGCTGGGACGGCCTTCGCGTTTGATAAAGCGGCTGCCGCTTATCTTGCCAGCGGCATAAAATTTTTCTTCATAGTCAATAGACAACGGAAAATAATCCAGCCCTTTAACCGTCTCCGGACTGACCATAGCCGTGCCCATCACCACCGTGTCACCGTAGCGGGCCAGCACGCTGGCGCTGGTTCTAAATCCCACGCGATTTACTTCCAACGTCAAAGGCTTGCCGCAAAAATCAGCGGTAACCGATGTTATTTTCTTCCCAAAGGGATTAATCGTACTCATAGTGTTTATTACCTATTTCTAGTAGGTAACGAGGTTCAACCCGCCTTTAGCGGACTGTTTCCGTCACCTACAGATTATTTAATGATGCTAGAACTTTTTAGATTCTAGATTTTGGACATTATTTTCTAACGTCCAGCGTCCAACATCTAACGTCTAATACCTAGTTCTTTGATTAGCTTGAGGTATTCGTCTCCATCTTTCTCGGCGATGTACTTCAGCAGTTTCTTACGCTTGCCAACCAGCTGCAGCAAACCGCGCCGAGCCATGTGATCCTTCTTGTTAGTTTTCAAATGGGCAGTCAGCTCGTTGATACGCGCCGTCATAGCGGCAACCTGTACAGGTGCCGAACCAGTGTCGGCTTTGGCTGGACTGGAAGCAGTCTTCGCCTTTTCTTCAGCTGTTACCATCTGTTGGAGCTAATTCTAGCAAATCTTCTACTATTTGGCAAGGTGTTCTAAGAGGTCACTATCCAAAGAAACAGCTTGATTAACACTATACTGCCCTACCTCTGTGCGGCGGAGGGCTGAGAGATAGGCGCCGGTGCCTAGCTTTTCACCGATATCCCCGGCCAAGGACCGAACGTACGTGCCGCTACTGACCTCTGTTACAATCTTCAACTTAGGGTATCCATAACCTAGAACCTCTAACCTATAAACTTTCACCTGGCGTGGCTCCAATTTAACTTCTTTGCCCTGCCTCGCCAATTTATAGGCTCTCTGGCCGCCGATTTTAACAGCGCTGTAGGCATGAGGAGTCTGCTCGATTTGCCCCTCAAACTGCCCCAAAACCTCTCTGATGGCCATTTCGGTCGGTTTTTGGCCGCTTTTTGGTGTTATTTCACCCTCAATATCCCCCGTTGTACTGGTTGCCCCCAAGGTAATTTCGGCCTCATAAGTCTTGTCCAATTTGCTAAACTCCTGCGCTCGTTTGGTATATGAGCCGACGACCAACACAAGCAAACCTGTCGCGAAGGGGTCCAGCGTGCCGGTATGCCCCACCTTGATAGGTTTTAGTTTATAGGTTTTAGTTTTTAGTTTTTCACTATCAACTACAAACTGACCACCATCAACTTGGTGGCGAAGTATCCTTCGCACCTTAGCCACAACGTCATGCGATGTCCAGCCAGCCGGCTTATCAACTAGAAGTATCCCGTCCATAACCCAAATTATAAAGTAAAGAGCGTTAGATTATGGGTGGGGGCGGCTGTTGCTGCTGAGGCGGTGTTGGTGGTGCGGGCACCATGGCGCCGGGGTTGGAAGCTAGCGGCAAGGGCGGCGGGACCGGTGGAGGCGGTGGGGGAGCCATCATGTCAGCGGTGGAGGCTGCTACTGCCCCGTTCGGCAAGTTCAAGCTAGGTGTTCCATTGGCTAGCGGTGGAGCTTGGGCCGGCGGCCCCGGCGGGTGCAAATCCAAGCTCACTGGCTGAGCATTCAATGAAGTTACCGGATTAAGCGCCGGGTTGAACGGCTGGGCGGCCAAGGCACTGGCAACGGCATTACGGGCCGAATCAACATCAGTGCTGGGAGCTGGCGGCTGGTAAATGGGCGCCTGCTGGAGAGGCTGTTGAGCAACGGGAGGCGGAGCTAGCGGCGCGGCAGGCGGAGCTTGCATCGGCTGCGACGGTGGTGGAGGTGGTGGAGGCGCCTGCTGGGCGATACCAGCTGGCTGGACCGCGGGACCATGATCGATTACACCCTCTACCCCGCTGTTAGTGGCTAGAGGATCAATTGACACAGCATTATAAGGATTGTGCCACTCCGGCTCGGTATTAGCCGTAAAAGGAGCGGCCAGAGCCGGTTGGTGGCCGACTGGATCCAAAAGCTCATGCTGGCCCGGTACCGGTGCTACTGAGGGTAAAATCTCAGCACGAGCCGGGCCGGGGGTTGGCATATATCCGGAAGGCTTGATAACTGTTGGTTCAGGCGCGATTTTGGAAACTTCCAGCGGCGGTGCCGGAGGTGGCAGCGGTGGAGCCTGCGGTGGCGGGGCTTGTGGCGGGCCTGCCTGTCCGGTAGGCAGGGGTACCGGCGGCGGCGGCAGCGGTGGAGCCTGCTGTTGATCTCGGAGCTTCTTCAGCCGATCTACCTCAGCCTTAATATCGTCAGGGGTTTTTAGATTGCCCTGCTCGTCAATGCGGATCTCATTAGCCCCGACTTGGACTTCGGGGCTGTCTTTTTGACCCGGTTCATGAGCGACTTTAAGTTTACCCTCCGTGGACTTAGACGGGGCCTGTTTTGCAGGAGCTTGCTTGGCCGCCGGCGGAGGCGGCGCTGATGGTTCCAGCTTAGTGGCAATCAGCTGTTGATTAGCGCCGGCGGCCATCAGTTGAGCCGCCATAGTCATAACTTTCGGCGTGGTCTTGGCATTTCTGAAGCGCTCGGTCTCGGCTACGATACCTGTCAAAAACGACGTAGCCATCTGATTATCAATAAGTCCTGTGCCAAAGGCCTCAGAAATACTTACAATCATTTCGGATAACGAGCTGGCCTGCGGGTCCTGCCAGTTGATCTGGCCGATACTTACCGGGTTGCCCTGCCCGGCATTGACAGTCACCATTGTGGCATCGTGCAGAATCCGCCCATGGGCGGCGATAGCCTGGTCAATTTGGTTGCGATCCTTGACGCCTAGCGCCAAGACTACCTCAACATTGAAATCACCCTGTGAAAAAACTAAGTCTTTCTCGCTTATAGAGGTTCGGTACGGAGTTATAAAGATGCGAACTACTTGGTCCTCTACTTTGTAGCGCAGCTTATCGGCCTTGTTTTTATCGAGACTGATGATGAAGTCGCGCAATGAGTCGGTGTTAGCCTCAATGGTTTTTTCAGGCTGTAAAAATTCAATAGTTGATGGAATAACACCCGAAAACACCGCGGTGGCGTGCTTATCCATGCGGTTTAGCAGCAGGGTCACTCCGACACAGGCCGCCAACTGGTCAACCGTCGGGTTGGCAGCTACCGTGACCAGGATATTTTGAGCCTGCTTAACTCGCTCGACTATCTGCTGCTTAGCTTGGGCATCCATGTTTTTTATTTTACGCTTTTGCTTTTCGGATTTCTGAGGGCAAGACTACCATAACCACTATGATTTAGCAAGGAGTTTCTCCCCTTTGACAAGATCAGTCCTAATCTGTATATTAGAGTCTCGTGCCAATTATTAAATCAGCTAAGAAACGAGTGAAGCTGGCCGCTAAGGCCCATGCTCGTAATGCTCGTACAAAACGAACCCTGCGTGAGGCTTTGAAAGCTTACCAGGCCGCTTTGGCTCAAGGTAAGCCGGCTGAAATTACCAAGACTCAAAAGGCTGCTATCCGTGCTTTAGATATGGCTGCCAAGAAGTCTGTTATCCATAAGAACAAAGCCGCCCGTAAGAAGTCACAGCTGGTCGCCCAAGCTAAATCCGCCGGAGTTAAACCCTCTAAAACTACTGTCAAGAAACCAGTTGCCAAAAAACCTGCCATTAAGCGTGCCACAGCTTCAAAACCAGCCCGCAGTCGTACCTCTGTTCACAAGTAGTCTCAATCTATAAAACTCCTCAGAACTTTGCTATTTTACTCCTTTTATGGTAAAATATTAACGTTCTCCGGAGTTTGAGAGTTGTTCGCCCCGCGAACACTCGCACCCCGGAGACGTTCCCTGACCCCTACCAGAAAGGTGACATGAACCGAAAGCTTGCCGCAGTCGGTGTCCTCGGCATCGTCGCCGGCCTCCTGACCCTGCCAGTTGACCTCGGTTTTGGCATCGGGTTCATAGCGCTCGGCTCCGCAATCATCGCGGTGGCCAGAGGCTGGCATAAGGACCCGGCGCCCTCACCCCCGACCAAGGAGAAACCATGAATGTAATCAAGATCTACGAGGAGCGACTGGACGTGGCGCTGGTCACGACCGTCGCCATCGTTGGTCTGATCCTCATCGGTCTGGCGGTCGCCTGGGCCCGTCGGTTTCGGGTGACCAACCCGAAGGTCTGGCACCTCATGATGCGCGGCCTGATCGGCGTCACCAGCCTCCTGATGGTAATTCTCGCCATCAAGTGGATCATGGTTGACGACGTGTACTCCGCGTTGGTGGCGATGCCTCTGGCAGCAGCCGGGTTCGCCTACCTGCTTCTCGGCGGCGCCCCATATAAGCACACCAGCTAGGAGGTCATGATGCGCAAGTTCATCATCGCCTCCGCCGGCCTCACCGCCGCACTCGATCTGGGCGTCCTCGTCTGGATCGGCAAGTGGGCCTGGGCGCCAAGGAGGTCACGATGATTAACCTCGTCCTCATGCTGGTATTCGTACTGGTACTGGGGATCGCTGTGCCCGCCGGGGTAGCAAAGTACTCACCGCGGTGGGAGCGTCAGGGAACCCGCCTCCGTTCGGACTAACGTCCGAACGGAGGTTTTTCCTTTTCATGGCCACTATATTGTCACAATATAGGTTTTCAGGGCTTCATCCATATCTAAAGAGGTGGTTTTACCCCTGACATCGATGTCTAAAGCCTCGCTAGTCAGTATTTTTAGCTTCTTATCCTCAATTTTTTCGGCCAGCCCAAATGCCTTACTGACCGGAAAAACGTTGGCACCAATGTCGCTGGCGACTTCATCAGCCCTCCGCTGGCCGGCATGTTTAGCCAAAGCAATCAGCCGCAATTGCCAGGCCATCATTGCCAAAATGGCCTGCGGTTGGACCTTTTGAATTCTCTGCTCCTCATAAAGTTTCAGCGCCCGTTTTTTGTCTCCGGAAAAAGCGGCGTCCAGCAGGTCAAAAACTTTGCTTTGTGGTGTTGGTTCGGTCAAAAGTTCAATATCTTCACGGTGGACGTCAGATTTATACGTCAGCAGTTTTTCCAACTCGTTGGCTAGGATGGCTTGGTTAGTACCAACCCTATCCACCAAAAAATTAGCATCCGCCAGACTGAGCTTAGCATCCAAATTTTTGGCTTCGGAGGCAAGCCATTTAGCAAGTTCGCGTGAGTCCAAATCTTGATAATACTCCAGCTTTGTTTTGGACTTCAAGATCTTGTAAAAAGTTGTCCGTTTATCTGTTATAGGTTCATAAAAGACAACGTCAGTCGAATTAGTAATTGAGCTAATTATTTGTTCAATCTGCTCCGGACTGGGCTTGAGTGCGGACAGATTTCTAACCACTACCATTTTTCGGTTTGACAAAAATGGCAGGCTGGAAACGGCATCCCGCACGGTGGACAGATCAGCCTCCTCGGCATCAATTCGCTCTAGTGCCAGCTCACCATACTCTGCCACAAACTTGCTGACCAACTCACCCAGCCGCCGCCTCACCAAGTACGAGTTCGTGCCGGTTATAGTTATTATCATTTCGACTCCTGGGGGGCTTTTTGGCAGCGTGGACAGATGTGCGTCCCGCGCCCAGCCACCCGTATTTTGACTATCTCGGTGCCGCAACGTGGACAAGGCTGGCCCTCCCGCCTAAAGACCTGGGCTATCTTTATATAACTGCCCTTCTTACCCTCGGCATTCACATAATTTCTATCTGTACTGCCGCCATTTTCAATGGCTGAATTTAAGACTTGGCGTAAGTCATTATAAAGTGCCACCAGCTTGGTGCGGGGAATATCGGCCACCTTAGTTGACGGGTGGATTTTGGCCAAAAACAGCGATTCATCGGCGTATATATTTCCTACCCCGGCAATGACTGTTTGATCCAGCAAAACTGCCTTGGCAGTACTGTTTTTTCGGGTCATTAAACGCTCTATAAAGTCTTTGACGGTAAAATCATCTTCTAATGGTTCTGGACCAGCCTTCTTTAGAAAGTCAATTTCTGGAAGTTCCAAATCCGGCAGCAGACGCATCCAGCCAAATTTACGCTGGTCGTTGAAGAAAAGTTTGGAACCATCAGTCAAGTCAAGGACTACACGAGTGCTTTTATCAGGGAGATTGCCTCTTAGAGAGTCCGTAGGATGCCCACCTCCAAACTTTTCTTCAGAGCCTAGAGACTCGAGACTCGAGACTCGAGACTGTTTTCCTGCTTGAGGCAGGAAAACGAGTTGGCCGGTCATTTTAAGATGGATTACTAAACTGTAGTCACTAGACAGTCCAATAATTAAGACCTTGCCTCTTCTTTTAACATCCTTAATTTTGGCATTGATTAGAAACTTGGCCACATCGGCAGGGGCATTCGGAAAACTCTTGGGCCAATCATGCCACACATCAGCTACTACCCTGCCCGGCAGTAATTTGGCTAAACCATTACGCACCGTTTCCACTTCAGGCAATTCAGGCATGTTTCTATTATACTTTGAGGTAATGGACAGCTTGCAGGACATCCTAAGTAAAAAAGACTTCAAGCCGCCTGATGAGCTGGCAGTGGTTAAAGATTACGTCCGTCGACGCTACAAAAGCCCTTGTTCTGTCAAAATTGAGAGAAACGCCCTGATTTTAAGTGTTCGTAGCTCAGCGTTGGCTGGGATGCTGTTCTTAGAGCGCCAGACCCTGATTGAGGCCTGCAGCCTTAAGCACCGCCTAGTAATCCGCACAAGCTACTAAGAATTATCAATGTTCAAGTTTCAATGTTCAATGAATATAGTTAATGCTTATAATGATTCAATGCATTGCCCATTGACTATTCATTGAGCTTTGAGCAATGATAATTGAGCATTAGCTCCGCAGGAGCTTCTCTAGGTCGGATTTCATTTGCTTGAAGTCCTGGAAGTAGATTCCTTTCATGCCGAGCGTTTTGGCAGCTTCGACATAGTGCTCTTGATCATCAATAAACACTGCCTCCTCTGGCTTAACTCCCAGATTTTGCATAGCTAGTTCATAAATCCGCGGTTCAGGCTTGGCAACCCCGGCTTCATAGCTAAGTACAACGTCGTCAAATAATTTCAAATCATCAGGAGACAAAATCAAGTAAATAAATCCGGCTAGCACATTAGAGACTATGCCAATTTTGTACTTGGGCTTAAGTTGGTTTTTGACGTAGTCTAAAACTTCCCGGTTGGGCTGCTGGTTTTGCTCCAGCACACCAAAGAAATCAAATATAACTGCTTTGATCATACTAATAGGATAGCTTAGTTAAGGATTGTTTAGTTGGTTGAGCTGGTGGTTGCGCTTAGACTGACGTTGGAGGTCAGCTGGCCGTAGTTGGTTATCTGGTTTTGAAACAGCTGCTGAAGCGTAGATGATTTTACCGCCAGAGTGCCCTTGACGTTGCCGCAGGATGAACTCCAAAGATAAGATAGTATTTCCCCGCCGTCGTTCAGCTCAAACTCGAAGAGCTGGCCTAGAGGACATTTTCCAAGGGGGTCAGCCTGAGCGGACGGAACTTTTCTTTCAGCCAAAAAGCCGGCGCTGTTTATGGCCGCTAAGAACTCCTTGTAGGCCGGCGCTGTGTTGGAAAAGGTCTGTGTCTGGATAACGTTTCCAGAGTACCCGGCGATGATATCAAGTCGGCGCTGGTACTGACCGACGGTGATGCGGATCGAGCGATGGACGTCTTCCCCGTTAATTATGCCCCGAGTAGTTACACTGACCTCGGCGTAAGTATCAAAGTACTGGGGTAGTGGCTTAACTTGCTGCTCCACAGGTTTTTGCTCACCACCACCGCCACTAAATAGCAGGATAATGCCGACTAGCAGCAAAAGAATCACCACTGCAAAACCGATGAGATAACGATTAACCATCTTAAACTGTTACTTAGCCCGCCAAAATTCGCCTAAAGTGAATTTCGGAGGGTTTTCGGCAGTATTATACAATTTTTACCATACTTTTTCAAGAGCTGTTTGGATCTTACGCTCTGTATGATGAACTCATGAGCAGTGAAGTGGTATTACCTCTGGAGTCCAGTAATGACGTGCGGCTAGTCGGGGGTAAGGCCGCTTCGTTATGCCAGCTAATACAGGCTGGATTTAATGTTCCCAAGGGTTTTGTAATAACAACTAAAGCGCTTAAGTCGGATAGCAAGAGTTTAGAGGCTTCCATTTTGAATCATTATGATCGACTGGGCACCAAGTACGTTGCTGTTAGGTCGAGCGCGGCAAACGAGGACGGTAAGAACGCTTCTTGGGCCGGACAGTTTGACACATTTCTAAACACCGACCGAGCTGACTTAATAGAAAATATAAAAAAGTGCTGGGCTTCTGCCAAGTCAGGCAGAGCCAGGGCTTATGCGCGAGGTAGAAGTCTGGAAACAGGGGCAGTGGCAGTGATTGTGCAAGCTATGGTTAACGGCCAAGTAAGCGGGGTAGCCTTTTCTGTGCATCCGGTAACTAAAAACCCAGATCATATGGTCATAGAAGCAGCACCAGGCCTAGCCGAAGATGTTGTTTCTGGTACAGTCACACCGGATAATTACGTTTTTGATAAGAAAAGCGGCTCGGTCGTTGACGGAACGCTGGCTAGCACAAAGGCACACCTCTTTAATAAACAAATAAAAGATGTTGCCGTGGCGGTCCAAAAGCTAGAAAGCTATTTTGGTTTCCCTGTAGACGTGGAGTGGGCGTTTTCTAACGGCGAGCTCTTTATCTTACAAAGCCGCCCGATAACAACATTGGGCTAAACTATTGTTATGGCGGACGAGAGGCAGGCCGAACTTTACCAGACTCAAATATCTTTAACTGAGTGGCTTGATAATATCGGCCATAAGGATACCGGAGCCATCCGCAAAGAGGATAATAACAAACGCGAACGCCTGGCCGTACTTAAGCAGGTCGTGGGAATACCGTACGACGAGCAGGTTAAATTTGAGGCGGTGGACTTGCGCGACAAAAAACCGGCCTTTGTTAAATATATGAAGGAGCACGGCGATGAACTGTGCGCCCTACGGTTAATACCCAAAAGGGACAGCCTACCTAAGCTCCGGCTCCGCGGCGAAACGGTAGCCGGCGTTTACGACTGGTTTTTAAAACAGGATATTAATGCCGAGGATTACCGCGCGGAATATATTCCACATTCAGATGATTACAAATGGTCGACTATTTTTATCGTTAATAATCATGGCATCCAGGGCGAAGTCATTCGGGGACCGCATTACCAACTGACCCAAGGTTTTTTCGACCATGGCAAGCCCGCTGTGTTCAAATTTGATTTTAAAAAGTGGCATTTGTCCAAGAATGACCAGCCAGCTGAAAAACACCTAAAAATGGTAGCCAAGTTTTTACATATTCCCGATAAAAACAAGCAAAATCAGATAAAAAAACAGCTTAACGGCGAATTCATAAATGATTATTTACTGGGGTATTACGAAACGATTTATAGCCAGCAGTATGGTTTATGGTACGTGGATTACAGCCAGAGTTTAGGCAAAATGTACGAAGATTTTCTGATTGAGACTGAATCGAAACCGGTTAAAACCGCTGTTGTTAAGGGTATGGCCGGCAGTCCCGGCAGAGCCAGGGGTCCAGTCCGCATAGTGGAGCAGGATAAAATTGATATGGATTTTCCGGATGGCGGCGTGCTGGTCTGCTCCGTTACTACGCCAAATTACGTTCCGCTGATGCAAAAAGCCGCTGCGATTGTAACCGATCAAGGCGGCATTTTATCGCACGCCGCCATCGTCGCCCGCGAGCTTAAAAAACCATGCATTGTTGGGACCGGCAATGCCACCCAATTATTAAAAAACGGCCAAGTCATATCCGTGGATGCCAACTTAGGGGTGGTCACCCGATGAGATGCTCCTCATAAAGTTTCATTTTTAGGTGTTTTTCACTGAATTTATGTTTAGCCTGATCTATTAGCTTTATGGTCTTGGGGTTAATTTTATCTAGATTTTCAAGGGCTTTCGCGATCTCCTTAATATCGCCACAAACGATATCACAAGTACTGTAAACAAAGGGGTGTCTGTAGTTTTTAATAACTTTCCCGGTGATTTCTTTCGTGCGACTATTAAATACGCCTCCGTGTGGGGTTAACCCGATAACCGGCTTTTTCAAGTACTTAGCTATCAGGATTTCCTGAGAGCCGCCTACACTAAAGTCATCGCTTAGGTAGGCAATTAGGACATCAACCCGAGAGATCATGTGCACATCACTGCCAAAAACCAACTCCGGGTCAGTGTAGTCCTTGATTGCCCTAGTCGGGTCAAAGCTAATAAATTTTAAGCCAGTTAGCCTGGCTATCTCTCCCAGAAAATCATCCCTCCAATGATGCGAATCGAAATGAGAGTGTTTGGACATCTTCCCGGCAACATAAACTTTCAATACCTTATGAGTATAGCTTCTTGTCATGATTCCATTCTATCACTGGACATATTTATTTTTTATAGTATAGTATCCCTCAATGTCAAGACAATATGATTATCCTGTTGACCGGATTGCCGAGAGAATTGGTGATGTATTCAGTGGTTGGCAGGCAAAGGAAGTTGTCACCTCTAGAACTGATAGAAATAGTTTTCTGGACAATTATGACCTTTGGATGGAGGGGTTGCGGGCTGGTCCTGATCATCCGAATAATTTTGCCGTGAGTAAGACTGGTGGCCATTTTTCAGAGCTTCCCCTACTGTGGAGTGAGTTCGAGAAAGATCCTGCCGAGGATAAAATGAGTGCAAAGCTTTTATATCGGTACTTGATGTTTGTATCCGGGACACATCGTAATATTTCCGCACTGCGCGCGTCTGACGCTGATGACTACCTTACGCGCCGGGCTGGACCGTTAGCTGTAGATCCCGAAACCGTTGCAAGATCGATACTCTACAACATTCTAAGTGGTATGGACAGACTGAGTGAGGCTCACATTAGTGCCGAGCAAGTCGGTGAGGAACTCGAACGGACACGTAAGTTTGGCGAGGCTGCAATTTACATGATGTGTGAGCGCGTTGGAACAGATTTTGGGCAACAATACTCGAGGTCAGAACTTGAGATGTTGTTTGCTCAATCCAACTGGTTAAAGCTAGCCACAAAACACGTTGTGCTATCGGCCAAAATCCGCGGCGGTAGGTTAGAAGAGGTTCCCTTCCAGCACCCCATGAACAGAACTGATAACCCCGGAATCTACTTTCCCTTCAGCACGGAAGCAGCGTCTACGCCCCAAGCGGCCACGACTGCTAGCTAACTCCAGCTTTTCCCTTGTAGTTCGACGTACTCTTCAAACAGTTTTGGTACTGGATGTGGGACCGCATAGTCCCCAAGGTCTTCTGGTTTAACCCACGCAAAATCGTCATGTTCGCGGCTGAGTCGGACTTTATCAGAATCCGCTTCGCACAAATAAAAAATGGCAATTATCTGATGCTTTACTCTCTCTATGGTCGGAAACCAACCATCAACCATCATCGGCATGGCTGGCTTTACACTTAGGCCGGTCTCCTCCTTTGCCTCCCTAATTAAGGCATCCATGAAAGGTTCACCTATCTCCACCATGCCCCCGGGGATTTGATATTTGCCGGCTTGGGTTCCGTCCGCAGCGCTTTCCCTTAATAACAGTAGTTTGCCCTTGTACCGAATAAGGGATTTTGCGGCTACCCTCAAAACAGGCTCAGTCACAGTTCGCCCCAGTTTTTGCCGGTGGCAATTTTACTAAGTAAGTTTTTTTCATAGCCATGGTTTGCCCAGCTTTCTGGATTAAACTCTTTCAAAATATCCACCGCTTCTTTCCATACCACTTGCTCAACTTCATCTTCCTCAGTCTTTAGATCTTCTACCGATCCTTTCCAACTAACCATAAATGCGCCTAGATGTTCTCTGTCTGCAAAATTTCTTTCTGGTTCATCTTGAGTGTTTTTATAAATCAAAACCTGTCTAAAGGCTTTTTCCGGTAAATCTATTCCAGTTTCTTCGAATAATTCTTGTTTGGCGCAAGATACATAGGATTGCCCTGGAGCCGCGTGGCCACCAAAGTTTGTCTGCCATTTTCCCGGATTGGTATCTTTTTTGAGTGATCTTTGCTGGCATAAAACTTTAGTACCATTCACTACCCACACGTCTGTTGCACGGTGCCAGATTGCCTTACTATGAGCTATACCCCGAGCCACTGGCTCAATTGGGTTATTATTCTCATCAACTGTAAAGAGTAGCTCTTTTGGGTCAATCATAACTCGCCCCAGTTATGGTGAATAGTGTCCTCCACGGCTTTTAGGGCCTCGGGGGAGAGTCTATCGGCAGCACCAAATACGTAGAACCTAAAAGCTTCAGCGAAAGCCTCGTGGGGTTCTTCACTGCCATACTTGGTGGGGCTAAACTTGGGGTCTAGCCTGCTGTAGGAGTCTCCGCCGGATAGCTTGTCTAAGATATGTCCGGATTCGTGAACTAATTCACTGGTAAGTGTGCTCCAAGGTTGATCCTTGATATCTGGCAACAGGTTGATTGTGTCGCCAGATTCGATAATCCCTTGCTCGACTAAGTAGTCTTCCGATTGTTGCAAGCTCATCATGGCATCGTCACTGTTGCAGACAATTTCTTTATTTTCAAAGTCCACGTGCGAACCGCGTTTTTCATCGGACTTAAAGAAACGAATCCGGAACTGCTTCAGCAATTCCATTTGAGCAGGAGTAAGTTTTGCGGCAAGCGCCTCGGCGGCGGCATTTACTGCTAACTGGCACTCCGGGTCTAAAACTGGGCCCAGAACCTCAAACGAGCTCGGCTTCAGCGGTTCCTCACTCATAGTTCGCCCCAGTTCTTGCCGCTACTGACATCAACTTTGAGCTTCACTGGCAGCTTGTAAGCGCTTTCCATAACATCCTTGACCGTTTTACCAACCTTATCGGCTTTGCCAGCTGGGCATTCCAGAAGCAGGCTGTCGTGGATTTGCAGCAGCATCTTGCAGTCGTCATCCAGCTTATCAGCCACCTTAATCATCGCTAGTTTCATGATGTCGGCCGCCGTGCCTTGGGCCGGCATATTGATAGCCGCCCGATAAGCCGCTTCGCGGACCGCGAAATTGGACGATTTTACATCTGGCGTCGGCCGGCGCCGACCCAGCATAGTCTCCACATAACCCTGCTCTAGAGCCAGTTTCCTAGTTTTCTCGATATATTCTTTCAGTTTTGGCCGCACCAAAAAGTAGCGCTCAATAAACGCTCTCGCCTGGCCAAAACTCATGCCCGTTCCCTCGGCCAAACCATGCGGCCCCTGGCCGTAAAGCAGTCCGTAATTGACCGCTTTGGCCTCGTACCTCTGTTGTTTGGTTACTTCTTCTGGTTTAATCCCGTGCACGGCCGCAGCCGTCAGCACATGAATATCCTCGTCCTTGTTAAAAGCTTCAATCATGCTTTTTTCGCCCGCTAGTACGGCAGCCAGTCGTAACTCAAAGTTGCTGTAATCAGCGCTAACCAGCACGTTGCCCTTCTCTGCCACAAAAGCTTCACGGATACGCTTGCCCAGCTCTGTTCTCACTGGAATATTTTGTAAGTTGGGATCGGCGCTGGACAGCCGGCCGGTTGGCGCAATAGTCAGACTGAAAGTGGTGTGCAGGCGGCCATTCTTATCAACCATTTGCGGCAAAGTATCCAAATAAGTACTTTTTAGCTTGGTCATCTCGCGGTACTGGCTAATCAAGTTGATAATCGGGTGCAGCTCACGCAGCTTAAAGAGCTCGCTAGCTGCCGTGGAGTAGCCGCTTTTGGTTTTTTTGATACTAGCCGTCGGCAGGTTCAGTTTTACAAACAAGATATCTGCTAGCTGAGCTGGCGAGCTGATGTTGAACTCGGAATTGGCATGGCCGTAGATTGTTTGCTCGATATCGCTGATTTGCCCTTCCAGCTCCGCTGAAATCTTCTTTAGTTTGGCCGAGTCAAGTTTTATACCCTCTAACTCCATATCGGTTAGTATCGGTGTTAGCGGCCACTCCACCTCCCGTGCCAGCTTGGCAACTTTTGGCAGCTTGGCTAGCTCTTTGGTTTGCTTAGTATGCAGCTCCGAAATAATAGCGATAATTTCCGGTAATCGCTCAATGAAATCCTCGGTTGGCAAATCGCCGTAAGCCGGGCCGTCATAACCCAGCTGGTCGGCTGCCAAATCGGTGAGGCTTTGGTTTCGAACTAGAGAATTAATCAGATAGCTGGCGACCAGCACATCATGAGCCGCTTGGCCGTAAGGCAATCCCAAGTTTTTCAAGACTTTTAGATCAGATTTAACATCATACCCAATCAGTTTTTTAGACTCGAGACTCAAGACTCGAGACACAAGGCTTGAAGGGTTGAGTTTGGTTAAGTCCAGGATGTATATTGATTTATTGTCGCCGACGGCCAGAACTTGGGGATTTTCACCGTGTTTGCCAGCCGCTCGGGAGTGGATAAAAAACGGTCCGGAACCCTTGAGTTTAATATTACCCAGCTCTTTACCGGTGTTGACCGCCGCAGCTTTGGGCAGTTTCAGCTTCAAACTACCAGCACTCACCGATTTACCCACCGTTTGCATGCCCGGCGGCAGGATATTAAGCAGGCTCTTAAACTCCAGCTGCTGCAAAAGTTCCCGGAGTTTATAAGTATCAATCTTGGTTCCGTCCACCTCTGATAAATTGAGCTTCACGGGCGCATTAGTCCAGATTTCCAGCAATTTTTTGGACAGATAAGCCGATTCTTTACCGGCCTCCAGTTTGGTCCGCAGTTTATCAGGGACTTTATCCAGATTTTTATAAACCTCATCTAAGGTCTCAAACTTTTGCAATAGCTCTATCGCGCCTTTGGGTCCAATACCCGGTACCCCCGGTACGTTGTCGCTGCTATCGCCAGTGATGGACTTGTAGTCTAAAAACTGCTCGACTTTCAAGTTATATTTGTCTTCAAAGCTTTCCGGATGAAACAGTTCAATATTAGAAAAGCCGCGTTTTAGCGCGTAGACGTGAGCATGGTGGTTGATAACCTGCAGAATATCCAGATCAGAGGTAATTAGCATGGTTTCGATGTTTTTTTTGGCGGCCTGCACCGCTAGGGTGCCCATGATATCGTCGGCCTCGTAATCATCCAGTTCATAAAGCGGCCAACCGAAGGCCTGCAGTAGCTCGTGAAGTATCGGAATCTGGGCATAAAAATCCGGCGGCGGAGCCTTGCGTCCGGCCTTGTACTCCGGATACATTGCCTTGCGCTTGCGGATGTTGGTCTTGGGCTTGTCCCAAGCTACTGCCACATAGTCGGGCTTTAGTTTTTTAAGAAGTTCCAGCGCCATGGCCGCGAAGCCATACACTCCGCCAGTTGGAGTACCGTCTTTGGTAGAAAGGTTGGGCAGCGCGTAATAACCCCTGTAAAAAACAGACTTCCCATCAATAATCGCCAACTTCTTTCTCTCGGCCACATTCATATTATCCACTATTCTTGCAGCTTAGGAAAAGAGCAGCCAGAGTGTCGGATTCACTCCGCACCCTGCGCGATGAGAAAAACCTAGGTTTTTCTCATGAGTTAGTACTGCCTAAGCTTACTGGGCTGCAGCGGGCGGCGTAGTTTGAGTGCGGTCTTTTAAAACAAAGTAGACCACGAACAGCGTTATCCACCAAAAGAACAGACTCAGAATAAAGTATCCCAAAAAGCTATGGCCTTTACGGCTCGCCACTCGCGCCGGCCAAATGGCGATAATAATCCAAGCAATAAGTGCTAAAATGCCCCATCCTAACATGATCTCCCCTTTCTATATCCTAATTCTACACCGTAATCAGCAGACCAAACACAACAACGTCATAACGTTATGACGTCATAGCGTTATACGTCACGGGTGGTGTAAGTCAAACGGAGCATTGGGTAGATTAGCCCTTTACGACCGCTAGCGGTAAGAGTTTATGAACCGGTTTTATAAGTTCACCTTGTAGCTTGATTATGCGGCCAATATCTTTATAGGCCATGGGCAGCTCATCGTACTGGCCATGGCGGACATGGAACACTACGTGCCGCATAGCTTGGACTGCCTCCTGGTGGGTAAATCTGCGATTGGCTTCGTGCCGGCTGATCAAGCGACCCGCTCCGTGTGAGCAGGTGTTGAATGACTCAGCAGGCTGCAAACCTTGGCAGATATAGCTGGCGGTTCCCATCGATCCGGGGACAATTACCAACCCTTCCGCTTTGACAGCGCCTTTGCGGTGAATAAGCAGTTTATCTCCATAATATGTCTCTATAGCCGCAAAGTTGTGGTGCGTCTCTATAGACTGCTCTATCTGGAAGGGCATCCCGCAGTCCGCAAAAGCTAACTTTATGCGCTGCAGCATTAACTCCTTACTAGCCACCGCAAAGTCCAAGCAGTAATTCATCGCCGCCAAGTACATGCTGTATTCAGCCGCTGAGTCCGGGAGGTAAGCAAGTTCAGGTGTTGGCAACTGCTGGTCGCTGCCGGAAAGTTCCAGGCTTTTTTTGTGGTAATAATCAGCAACCTTTTTACCTAGGTTGCGGGAGCCGCTGTGCACCATTATCCAGATTTTCTGCTGTTCATCAGCCTGGATTTCAATGAAGTGGTTACCACCGCCTAGAGTGCCAATCTGGCAGGCAATGGCAGCCTTTTGTGAATTTATTATGGGATCATCAATGGATTGTTCTAGAAAAGGATGCTGTTGCGCCTCTGGGTGGTGTTTAAAGCCAACTGGCACCAGCTGGTGAATTTTCAGCCGCAGTTCCTCTAGCTTTTTATTAGACAGTTGAGAAGCTGACAGGTTGGTCCTGGCGGCAATCATGCCGCAGCCAATGTCTACGCCTACCGCATTAGGCACTACTCCGCCTGCGGCTGCCAATACCCCACCGATGGGCATACCGTAGCCAACATGAAAATCCGGCATCAGGGCTATCCATTTTCGCGCGATGGGATGATTGGAGAGATTGATAGCCTGCTCCAGAGCATTATCATAACCCGCCAAGTCGGACTCTTCGGCCCAGACTTTTATTGGTAGTTTACCTTTATTGATAGTAATCATGACAAACCTCTCCCAAACAGGTTGTCGTGGTGCCTGTTTGGCTTGCTGAAGGACTAGTCTTGAGGACTTCTCAAGGTCTCGTGTGGTTGCTCACTTTCCTCAGCCAACAGCCTTTTTAGAAGACTGCAGCGATATAGAAAATCCGACTCACTGTTAAATACGATTTTAGCCGAAAAAAGCTTCAAGAAATTCAGGGTCCTTTGGTCATAACCGGAATGCTCGGCAAACTGCACCATGCCTAGCCCGCTTATCGGAAAAACTTCTATGTGGTCGGCGAAATCGCGCAGGCTTCTTAGCCTCGGGAGCCAGCTAACTCTGACTGAAGGAGTGTTTTTCTCTCTATGTAAAGTTTGCCACATTTTTAACCTCCTTGCTGTATAGCGAAGGGGCGTGGTCCTTCTCCCTTGCGCAACCTCCTTTCCTTTTTACAGATCGGGGCCGCGTCTCTTCTACCTTTATTATACTCCCAACAGGGGTAAAAATACAGGAATTAATAAAACCGACCAACCAAGTGTTATTTTTACCTCTCGGTCTAAATTCCGTTTTAGGCGACGCTATGAGGTCTTGACGTCAAAACGTCAAAACGTCAGAAACCAAAACTAAGCACTACGAACTATGAACTAATAACTGACTCCAGGGCTTTTTCGGCTTCGTTTTTGAAGGCTTCTATATCGTCGCCGTTATTTACAAGAGAAATATCGGCCATCTCTTTGACTTTTGACATGCTCAAAGTAGCTTCGTCGCCACTGTGATGCATCTCGGCTTCTTCTTCAGCTAAGAATTGCTCATATGTCTTCACATCTTCAGTGCTGCGGCCGCGACCCGTGACACGTTTATAGCGTACCTTTGGATCGGCATCCACCCACACGATGATACCACCGAGCTCTTTGACCTTAGCGGCTTCTCCAGGGTGACGCATCGGTACCACAGCCAAACCATCATGCTTGGTTGCCTTTTCTTTGAATAATCTGGCTGCCCTCTCGGTTAATACGCCGTGCCCGTGCTTACGTCGCCACTCGGCGCTTATGCTGCTAAGGTGCTTCCTCTCTATCGGCAGATTGCGGCGGCGAGCCTCTTCCCTTAAGAAGTCAGAAACCGAAACAAACAGCCAGTTATGGCGTTCGGCCAACATATCCCCCACGGTGTCCTTGCCCGATCCGTTTGTCCCGCTAATTCCAATCAGCTTCATGTCTGGCTCTCGCTCTCAAGTATCCGATGAATACTTTCTATAAACGGTTCGATATCAATACCCCTGGCTCTAGCTTTAACACGAAGTTCCATAAGCGCTTCTATTGCTAAACCGTGGATTCTATCGGGGTCATAAAAATAATGCCTGGCTAGCTGTTCGGCCGTTGCGCGATCTTGCCAGCCAAAGCCGGCCAGCCGGGCAAGAACATAACCCGGCTTACCTTCTATTTTGCCGACGAGCTTGGATATTGCTCCACTTTCATCAAAAGACTCCGGAGGCTTAGGTGGTCCCGGATCTGGAATTGGTTCAGGCTCTTCAGGGGCTTCATCTAATGAAACTGCTTCGACGGGTTCGGCTCCCCCAACAATTTCTCTAGCTATCTCTAGGGCTTTAGCTGATTTTTGATTGTTTGGGGTATCGTCTAATCCAAATATTGAGAAAATCCTACGTTTGTCGGTTTGAATAACCTTACTTCTATAACCGAGTATTTCAGCAATCTCTTCTAGGCCAGACCCTTCTGCCATCAGCACTAAAATATTTATCTGCCTTTCCGAGAGTTTACCATCTTCCCAAGCTGTTAAAATCTCAGCGGCATTTTTAGGAAAAGGCTCGGGAGCTAGCTTTTTCTTACCAGGAATTGGCTTAGTCTCGGGCGGCACCTCTTCTTCAGCCTCAGTCGGTTTTTCGTTAACACCAAAGGTTCTGATCCAGTCGCTGAGTGGGCTCTGAGTGGTATCTAAGCCCTGCTCGACCAAAGCTGTGGTAGCCTCTCTACCTAGTTCCATAATTCTTTCGGTCTCAAAATAATAGAAATCCGCAAGCTCCTGTATGGTCTTTGGTTCGTTTCCGCCTTGATCAAACCCAATTAAGACCCAGCGGCCTAAACCAGTAACATTTCTGAGGGCCATGTCTAAAGGACTCGGTGTCGTCGACTCTAGGCTGCTAGCAACAGCAGCGAGTCTACCCAAAACTTCGTTTTCATCTTCATAATCTGTCGGTCTACCTAGATCTTCCAACTGACTGGCGGGCTCTGAGTTCATTGCAGATATTCGTGGAGGCGACGAGTGTCTTTATGCTTTCGCAGTTTGGCCAGCGCTTTCGCCTCAATCTGGCGGATGCGCTCGCGGGTCACTGAAAACTCCTGCCCCACTTCCTCCAAGGTGTGGCTCTTACCATCTTCCAGGCCAAAACGCAGCTTCAAAATCTTTTGCTCACGCTCAGTCAGGGTGCCCAAGATTGTCTTGACCTGCTCTTTTAGGAGCTGCTCGGAAGCTGACTCGGTAGGAGTCTTGGTATCCTCATCCTCAATAAAATCACCCAGTACAGAATCTTCCTCGTCATCGCGAACCGAAGCGTCCAAGCTGGAGATGTCCTGCTTAATCTTCATGATATGTTCGACTTTATCAACATCCATCTCCATAGCCGCGGCGATCTCCTCATTGGTCGGCTCGCGATTTAGTTCCTGCGTCAAGCGTCGCTGAGTACGCAGAAGCTTGTTGATGGTTTCTACCATGTGGACCGGAATCCGGATGGTTCGGGCCTGGTCAGCGATCGCCCGGGTAATAGCCTGACGGATCCACCAAGTGGCATAAGTTGAGAACTTAAAACCCCGGTCGGGATCGAATTTTTCCACCGCCCGCAGTAGCCCGGTGTTGCCCTCCTGAATCAGATCTAGAAGGTCCAAACCGCGCCCCACATAGCGCTTAGCGATACTAACTACCAGACGCATATTAGCCTCGGCCATAGCGTCTTTTGCCCGCTTATCACCGGACTTGACTTTTTTAGCCAAGGCTAGCTCTTCCTCGGCGGTCAGCAGAGGAATTTTGCCGATTTCTCGCAAATACAGACGCACTGAGTCATCGGCGATATCATCCATATAAGCATTATCATTAGCCAACACTACTTCCTCGCTCTCTTCCATAGCCCACTCATCAGAGATATCCGAAGCTTCAGGTTCAGTGGCCGGCACAACTTCAACCTCGACATCGTGGAGTTCGCTGTACAGATGATCCAATACATCAATATTGGTTGGAGTGTCGGGTATCAGCTTGAATATCTCGCGTTGGTCCAGCTTGCCCTCTTTTTTGCCGCGAACTAGCAGACGTTTGATTTCCTTATCAAACGTCTTAACAGGTTCCTGCTTCTGGACTACTATCTTCTTGGGGTTTGCCATAGTCTTTACCACCACCCTATCTACTTAATAAGTTCGTTAAGCTTGTCAGCATCAGCTATGAGTTTTTTGAGTTTGCGCTCATCGGCTGTTTGTACCATTTCTTGAGCAAGTCTATGTTTTTGAGTTTTGACATACCGCTGTAGTAAACGGTGTTTGAGACCCAAGGCCTGCGCCTCTAAGTCATCTTGAGGCAAGTCTTTATAGAGCTCCTCAAACTGCAATGATATAACTTTAACATAATCACTGATATCTTGCAAAGAGGCGGCTAATTTTGGTTCCCCATTGAACTTAGGATTTTTCTTTAAAAAATCAAAGACCACTCTAGAAGTGTCGGGACTAAAAAAGTCAGCTTTCATATTCGTTAGAAGCCCCCGCAAGTTAGGCTTCATTAGCATCATGGCCAAGAAGTGATCCTGGAGTTTTTGGTACTCCCGAGTCTCGCGATCAACGTCGGTGCTATTAGTTTTAACGATACGCCTCAAAGGTGTTTTTACCTCACCAGGTCCGGATTTCAGCTTATCTCTAACGGCTTCAAAGCTTGTGTCGGTTAACTCGGCGATCCGCTTTAGGTAATGTTCCTGTTCGACCGGATCGGAAAGTCGTGCAATTGTGGACAGCAAAGCGTTTGTAAAAGCCTTTTTTCCCGGTGCCGTTTTTAAATCCAGCTCGGCGCTGTAGCGCTCGATCAGCCAATCCGGCGCGTACTGGGCGTCGTCAATGGCTTTTTGCCACTTCTTTGGATCTTTTCTTATCAACTCATCAGGGTCCTTGGCATCGGCTAAAGCAATGATCCGTAAAGATACTTCGGCGGCATTGGCTAGCGGTATGACCCGCTCGGTAGCGGCAATACCAGCGCTGTCAGCGTCAAAACTAAGCCGTACGTCCCCGGTAAATCGTTTCAGTATTTTAAGATGCTGCTGCGTCATAGCAGTCCCGGCCGAGGCCACCACGTTTTTAACGCCGGCTTGATGGCTGGCGATCACATCCAAGTTGCCCTCGGCTACCACCACGTAACCAGCTTTTCTAATAGCCTCTTTAGCCAAATGCAGGCCATAGACTTGCCGACTTTTGTCATAGACTGCACTCTGAGGGGTATTAATATACTTTGGTGCTTCGGTCGGCGTACTTTCTAGTAGTCTGGCCGTGAAACCAACTATTGTTCCTCGATTGTCGGCCAGTGGTATCATTATCCGTCCTCTAAACATGTCGCCGGCCCCGGCCCTGCGCATCGTAATTAGCCCAGCCGCATGCATTTCATCTGTTGTGAAGCCATGTTTAGTCAAAAAATCAGTCAGCGCACCGGTGGTGTGCGGCGCATAGCCCAACCGCCAGTCCAAAATCGCTTGCTTGGTAAATCCCCGCTTCTTTCTGAGGTAGTTCAGAGCCGTCTTATTGGCAATCAGCTGTTTTTGGTAAAACTTAGTGGCCAGCTCTAGGGCAGCATAGGCCTGCTTCTTACGTTCGCTTGCCCCATTTTGCCCACTAGTCTTAAACTGGTCCAAATCAACTCCTGCTTTGCGGGCCAGCAGCTGCAGAGCCTCTTTAAAATCCAGTCCCTCAACATCCATCACAAAACTGAACATATCTCCGCCCTTGCCGGATGAAAAATCATGCCAGATTTGTTTTTCCGGACTAACTATAAAGCTGGGGGTTCTCTCGTTTGTCCAAGGGCTTAAACCCTTGAAATTGCGCCCGGTGCGTTTCAGCTGAATGTACTCGCCAATGACGTCTTCAATATTAAGCCGAGACTTTACCTCGCTCACCGCATCCATACCATCAGTATATAGCCGAAAGCTGTTACCTGATAGCTTAAGTGGCTTGGTTTGTTATGATGAACCAATGGACTACAAGGTGCCGTTTATCTCTAATACCAAGGACAACCTGCACTGCATGCAGTCTGCCTGGATGATGGTGGTTAAGTACTTCAAGCCCCAGTTTGAGATGGATTGGGATAAATTCAGCAGGGTTACCGGTTTTGAAGAAGATAAAGGCACTTGGGCGATGGCCGGACTGCTGTGGCTTAAAAAGCAGGGCTTTAATGTGATACATCTTGCCTCATTTGATTATGAAGTATTCGCCCAGACCGGCGGAGCATACTTGCTTAAAAGAGCCGGTAAAGACATTGGGCAATGGATGATTGAGCATAGCAATATGCCACTTGAACAAAAAAGAGCCAGACGGCTTGCCAAATCAGGCATCTGGAAAAAGCAGGCTGTGCAAATTTCAGACATTAAAAAAAACTTAGACGATGGCTTTCTAGTGGTATGTACAATAAATATCCGCAAATTGGATGAACTGCAAGGTTATTTTGGACACGTTGTAGTTGTAAAGGGCTATGATGATAAAAAACTATTTCTGCACGACCCCGGACTGCCCGGGAGACCTGACAGGAAGGTGACATACAAAGACTTTGAGACCGCTTGGGCAGATCCCAATAAAGATGCCAAAGAACTAAACGCCATAAAACTTTAAATTGCTTAACTAGTTAAGTATCCCCTATCCTACCTATTTGAAGTATCTTGCCTCTGACTTGATTCCGAACATGTGAGCGAGCCTGAGTAAGAAGTGTCAAAGTCACTAACGCCAGGGGCGAGGGACTAGTCGAGCGAAATCCTTAAGAAAACTTATGAGCGAGACCAACCGAAGGGAGTTCCCGAGCTGTGTTGTGACGCTTGAACAACCGATTGCATCAAGCGAGCGAACGTTCGGAAGAAAGACTGAGGCGAGATATAATGTGCTTATGCCTCCACAGTCGAATCCGTCTTCCCCGAATCCTGAATACGATTTCATCATGAATAGTGGCCAGACGGCTCCAAAGCAGTCCAAGCTGCCAATGCCTAAGCTGCCCAAGCTGGCATTACTATTTCTAGGTGTAGTGGTAGCGCTCATCCTAGCTATTATCATCGTCTCAGTTTTGGGCAGCACTGGTAAAACTGATACCAAACCATATATCGACATCATGTCTCGATCAACCGAGATCATCCGGGTAAATGATCTGGCTAAGAAGGATTTGCGTGACGCTGATACTCTGGCGCTTTTGACAACCGCCAATGCTGCACTGGCCAGCGACCAAGCGCAATTTGGTCTATATCTCGGAAGTCTAGGCCAAGAGGTTAAGCCGGAACTCTTAACTGCTTATCTGAACAATGAGACTGACAAGGGGATTGAGACAGCCACCCAAAATAACAGCCTCGAAGAAGCTTACGTTACCTACTTAAAGGGCAGCCTGGACGGTTACTTGGGGGCTTTGAAGTCCACTCAGCAAAACGCCGGCCCGAACGCCAAAGCTATCATCACCGGATCTATCGCCAGCACTGAAGCTCTACTAGCCGCCCCACAATTCCACCCCTGACGCGCAACATTAACCGGCAACCAGGCCGTAGGAGTGTTTGATAAGATCTTGGATTTGCGGCCAGGAGAGCTGGCCGGATAAGACGACTGTGTTCCAGTGCTTTTTGTTTAGGTGATAGCCGGGCATCACTGACTCATATTTTTGACGCAGGGTTTCAGCCAGCACCGGGTCACATTTTAGGCTGATTCTTAGCGGATCGCTCTTTTCAGAAATCAACGCGAACATTCTGTCTTTAACTTTATAGACAGCGGTATTTTCACCAAACGGGTAGTCCAGCTGAGCATTGGGCATGCTCAGCACATAGTCCTCTACCTTCTTGTGGGATATCACTTCCTAGCTTTCTTATCTGGGGTAAAGTCGAGGGCGCAGGAGTTTATACAAAATCGCATTCCGGTGGGTTGGTCAGGCGCGTCGTGAAAAACGTGACCCAAATGCCCGCCGCAGTTTGCACATGATACCTCGACCCGTTGCATGCCGTGGCGGTGGTCCTCGCTTAATTTGACGGCATCGGAGTTAGCGACGTCGTAAAAGCTTGGCCAGCCGGTACCCGAATCAAATTTGCGATTGGAAGAAAAGAGTTTAGCGCCACAGTTGGCGCAAGCGTACGTAACTTCATCGTTTTTCTTGAGAAATTTACCTCTGAAGGGTGCCTCGGTACCCTTTTCAAACAGCACCTTCTTTTGCTCTCGAGTTAGTGCCTGGTTTATCGGCTGAGGGTCGCTCATACAAAAAGATTTAGCGCTTTTTCTTGAAGGGGGTAGCTAAAAGCACATATATCCACAGCAGAACTTCCAGAGCTATCAGCTGTAAGACAGCTGCGATGACTGGCTGGAGATATATAGCTTTCCATTCTGAGAATGGCCCCGGGTATCCTTCAAATTGCTTGACGTCATTACCAAAATTGGTAAGCCTGGCGGCCAAGTCAAATGATATTACAGATAGGAAGTTGATGATTATCATGGCCACGACAACTGCCACAATCACCGACGAGGCATCCTTGCGCTTAAGTACTCGGGTAATCATCACCATTGGGGTATTCTCCTTACTCTTTTTTCTTATCTAACTTATCCAGCCTTAGACTGTGCACCACGAAGTAAACCACCAGTGCAATAGTTAAGAAACTTATCAGACTTGAAACAACCGCGCCCCAACTGAGCTTATTGGTGCACACCCCGTTGACGGTATCTAAACAGATATATTTGCTGTTGAGATTTTCAGTGCCGGGCAGGATTAGCCCGATGATCGGGTTAACCAAATTTGTAACTATTGAATTAACCAGCGCCGTGACAGCCACACCCAGTGTCAACCCAACGGCTAGCCCGACTACTCCCTGCTGGCGGATAAATTCCATGAAACCTCTGACGTGCTTCTGTGCCATACTTTTGTAATTATCTCAAACGTGCTCCGGAGCGGCAATGTTAAGTAGGCCCAGTCCTTTCTCTAGCGTGCCGATGTACGCAGACAGCAGTGTAAGTCTGTCGATTTCCCTCTCGCTGCCGATCACTCTGTTTTTCTCATAAAAGCGGTTAAAGCTTTGGGTTAACTCGTATAGATACGTGCATATGTAATGCGGCCGCAACTCGGAGGTAGTCTTTTCCACTACCTCTGGGAATTCACTAATTTTTCTGACCAAACTGCGTTCTGAGTCATTAAGCTGGTAGTTATAGACTCTAATATCTTCAGGTCTTTTTGACTTGTTCATAATTGATCGCGCACGAGCATACGCATACTGCAGATAGGGACCACTATTCCCTTCCAAACTTACGGATTCGGTAATGTCGTAAATAATATCTTGACCAAGTCGATGTTTTAAGAACTCGTACTTCATCGAGCCAAAAACTACCTCGGGTGTATCTTTACCTTCTCCGTAAAGCTCACGAATTTTTTTCTTAATGTCGCTTTCTAGACTATTTAATGTGACGACATCTCCGGTGCGGCTACTCATTTTTCCCTCTGGTAATCTGACGACTCCGTGAGTTATGTGCTGGATTCTAGAAGCCAATTCAGGGTCAATTTGTTCAATGGCCGCGACTAAGACCTTAAAGTAATCTTCGATTTCGTTTGCTGTAATAACAATAAATTTATTAGCTCCTGGGTAATCACGAGCTTTTGCATAGGCTAACCCAACCTCCTTTGCTTCGTAGGTCGGCAGACCCTGTTTAGTAATAAATACTCTCTTGTGCAGTCCAACTTTTTCACCATCGTAAATAGTCGCACCTTCACTTTCCTCAAAGATTTTGCCTGAGTTCTTTTTAACAATTTCTATGCCCTCTTTTGCTGTATCGCTCTCAAAATAGTTTTTTTCAAAGTGTGCATCCAGCTTTTCGTAAATCTCCTCGAATGCCTCCAAGCTCCATTTCCTGCCCTTATCGTAAAGACGGTTGACTGATTCATGATCACGACTGTAAAGATGGGCGTTTATTTTATCTATTTCCTCTTTGGCGTTTGGGTCATTTTTATACTCAAGAACTCCCTCAGAGTAGGCTCTACCAAGATCAATAAACGCTTGTCGGTTTTCACCCCCGATGTTTGATAACGGTCGTCCTTCTCCCGCTTCATCCATCTTTTTCATTCCATAAATAGCCATCGCTATGTGTAGGCCTACATCACCTTGATAGGTTACCTGGTGGACTTTCCCCCTCGCATTCTCTAGTAATTTACCGACTGATACGCCGACAGTATTTGAGTATGCATGGCCAATGTGGAACTCCTTAAATGGGTTTGGATCAGTATGTTCTAGAACAATTGTCTGTCCCTTGTATAGATCATTTTTGCCATAGTCTGGCGACATAGCATCATGAACATATTTTTGGAAAGTATCGCCACTAAAGAAAAAGTTAATGAAGCCAGGGTCGGCGATTTCTACTTTTTGAATACTTTCCAGTCCACGCAGTTTGCCAGCCAGTAAGATCGCTACTTCGCGGGGGTTCTTACCAAGTTTTTTACCCAGCTGCATGGCCGCATTGGTCGCCAAATCACCAAACTTTTCATCAGGGCGAGTAAATTGCGGTTGGAAGTCCTCGCCAAACTCTTTTTTTATGACGGTTTGGAGTTGGTGCTTTAACTCCTGCATGCACCTATCATAACAGTAGTCGGGCTATTTGCGCTTAACCTTGTGCGGTCCGCCAGCCAGCCAAATTGCCCCATAAAGTGTGGTTAGCAGAACAAAGAATAAAACCGTGACGGTCACTGCCCTGGGATGTTCCAGAGGGTTTATTACCCGGTCCGAGACGTTGATAAGCAGTCCCTCGGGGTGGGAAATAACATCCCATGTATTCCAGCGCAAGTCACGACCCAGATAGATGCCAAAGCTGCTAATCAGTAAAACCGCCGCCACTGCCCCGTGGGCAAAACGCTGGGGCCAGCGCTTTAGAAATTCAAGGTGTATCAAATAGAGACTTATAAACCCCAGCACAAAACCCGATACTACCAAGGTCATCATCATGGCGATATCGTAAATCTGGCTGATTTCACCGGATGAAAAAACATGCAAAAAATCCGTCAACACGTACCAAGTGTTGGGTAAAAAAACTAACCACAGTACACTAAGCGACAGGTTTTGCCAGCTCAGCCAGCGGTCTTTTTTAAGCTCAGTGACCAATAGCCAGCCAAATAACAGGGCTAGCCAGGCCAGCGCCAGGTTTTGGGGGATGAACCAATAACGGTCAGTTCCGGTAACCAGTATGCGGAAGGCAAACATCACTAATGTTAATCCGCTTATCAGCCCCAGCGAGCCTAACACCCTTTTGGAAAGTAATCTGCTCTCCATACTTATTAGCTAATTATAGCCCTAACTGAGCATTTTCCAGGTGGTGATCCTAGTACTTGATAAGCCACTGGGGGCTATCAGTAAGATGCTGCAGCCTAAACCCCAAATCGTTGAGGGTCTTAGCCCGGGCGGCTGTGCCTAAACCCATCACGTTAAGGGCAACAAAGGGCTCGTGGACGTCAAAACCACAAAAAGCCAAAATACCGTGGTTAATCGGGTGCAGGATCTGTAAAGCGGTAGCCTTGTGTCGTCCCTCTTCACGGAAGTACTCAGCCGGATGACCGGCGGCTACTAACAACATGGCCTGTTTGCCCCGCAGTAAGCCGTTTTCATAAATCCGGCCCCCGTCGTAGGCCACACCCATTGCCAGCACCCGGTCGAACCAGCCCTTCAGAATCGCTGGCACACTAAACCACCAAAGCGGCGTCACAAACACGACGATATCGGCTGTTCGGATCTTACTTATCTCGCTCAAGATATCCGGTGAAAAGGCTAAATCCAGATTGGTAGCATGCTTCTGCTCGAGCATGTAGTTAAAGTGCCCGCCGGAAGTTGTGACAAAATCCCATTTCTGGGCCAGAGCGCTAAAGCCTTGGGCATAGAGATCACTAACGACCACATCGTGTCGTTGCTGAGTTAGTTCCTGGGCGGCCAGATTTTTCATCGCCGCGGTAAACGAACCGGGCTCGTGGTGCGCATAAACAATCAAAACATTCATCCCGTCAGAAATCCAATCTACTGCCGGTAGATTGGCAGATTTGATTATTAATCAAATACTTATTTCCTACGGGATTCACTGCTTACATATTAACGTAAGCACAATGTTTATTTATAGGATATGGCTAAGCTGCGGCGCCGAGAGGCCTTACGGTCTGGTTTTTTAGTCTGAAGATCATCTGACTGATCTTCCAAGTGCCATTACTAGTCTTGATCAAAATGTACTCAATACTGCCGCGAACGGTCCACGCGTAGCGATCGCCCCGGTCGGCGACGTAATGCACATGCTCCACCGCGGTTGTAACCTTGGCCCGTCTGGGATTTAACATCCTTACAGCTAAGCGCTTAATAAAATGCCTGGTGGCATAAAAGTAACTGCCGATTTCTTTTCGCCAGCCTTCAATCAGCCGATGTTTAGGTATGACGGCCGGCATCTCCCCGGAAATAGCCTTGTTATCAATAAATGGTCTCTTCACGAAAAAGCTCTCCAGTCGCTCCCACTGCTTCATATCCTGCAGAAGCGCAACGCTGGTAACAATGTCTTTGATCTGTTCTTTGTCGGTCATTGGAGAGTTCTCCTTGTCTTTTTTGTTATGTCTTCAGTTGTACACGCGGCAACTGAGAATTGGCTGTTAGTTTTCTTACAAATTGGACAGATTATTAGTCTCCCCAATCTGATTACATTTTAGCATGGCGGAGCAGACAGGTCTGGAACTTTTTACTTAATTTTTCGTTCTTCTAAGTCTTTTAGGTCTTTTTGCGTTATTCCGTCGATGGTCTCTTCAAAATTGATTTCATAATGATCGGCAAGCCTTACCAAGCAGAACCAGATATCATATAGTTCATCAGCTATTTTTTGCTTGGTGGCGGCATACTCGGGTTGGTTTTCGCGTGATTTGACGTAGTACTTTTCCTGAACCATAACAAGTTTCGATAAATCACCGACCTGTTTTGACAGTTCAATCACTGCACCTTCGACACCCCACGGCCTCTGTTCAATTTTCTGAAATTCAGTAATCACTCTTTTTGTCTGTGAAATAAGTTCGGCGAATGTTTTTTCGTTCATCTAATCTCCTGAGTTACAAATGGCGGAGAGGGTGGGATTCGAACCCACGGTACCTTGCGGCACAACGGTTTTCGAGACCGTCCAGTTCAACCACTCCTGCACCTCTCCTCAACAGAGGTAATTATATCCCATAAGCTACAATTAGCGTGTGAGCGAACAGCCAGCAAGCAGGCTAAAGTATGTTAATTGGCTGCTGATTTTTTTAATCGTAGCTATCAATGGCTACATTCTGCTGTCCCCACTCTTGCCCCAGCTTGAACTCTGGCGACGCAAACAGCAAGTAGAAGCAGTTAGCGGATTGCCGTATAAGACGGACCTTGAATCGGATACCAATAACAACCGGAGGGACGTACCTGAAGATAACCGTGTGGTCATCCCTAAGATCGCTCTGGATGAGCACATTTGGCAGG
>MGCX01000038.1 GCA_001788565.1 Candidatus Saccharibacteria bacterium RIFCSPHIGHO2_12_FULL_49_19
AAATCCCTATCTGAAAGCCAAACACTCTTCTGTACCTGAATAAATTGCCACTCCTTTAAGACCTGGCGAAACTTGCGCCGTGTATCAGTTCGGTCTTCTGGGATATCAAAAATGACCATCAAATAGGACTTGCCTCTTAGCTTTTTGGCCACAAAAGGAGCTATCTTGTGCCGACCCTGCTCGGTAAGTCTGATTATTTTCTTATTCAGTTTTATGAGCTGGTCTTGTTGAGCGCGATAGTAAGCTGACTCCAGAGTTGACCGCTTATAGCGTGAAACTTTCTCGAGCTCCCTAAAAAATTCTCCCGGCTTAAAAGCTAGTAACATATTGGGTTTAGAATATGGAATAAGTCCAATTAATACGTACGCCAGCGGGGATCGTTCTCTTAGCAGTTTCTTTGATCCGACCATTTTCCTACCGATAGACATATTCTTTCAAATAATGCCTGATCAGGCAAGAAATGAATATTTGTTAATTGTCATAATTAGCCAACATATATTAGCCAACATATGCTGTGGTTGACTGTGGTTTCTCTTCTTTAGCGGCCAGCTACGGCGTGGGGGTTGTCGTAATTTTCAAAGCCCTCGTCGGGGAGCTCACCAACCAACTGGCTAATAACATCTTCAAAGGTCAAAGTCCCCACGATTTCCTCGAAATTGTTAACCACAACTAGGAGATGGCTGCGGGTTTTAGAAAATGCTAAGAGAGCGTCACTTAAGCTTTGCCGCTCATTAATGTAGGAGACCGGCTTTTTCATCACTCCACTGACCTTGCCGCCCTCGGTTACGCCGATAATATCCTGAAGATATAGTATGCCGATAATTTCCGGCGAGGAAGCCTTCGCGGAACCCTTGACCACCGGAAAGCCGGTCTGACCGCTGTCGTGCAACTCATCCATTAGATGGGGTCCAACCGGTTCGCTGGCCTCGACAAGCTTGACTTTGCGGCGCGGCCTCATGACCGAGGCCACAGTTTTATCAGCAAAGCTCAGAGCGGCTAGAGCGGTTTGCAGGTCAGAATGGCTGATCCTATTGTCAACTTGAGTACCTTGGCGCTTGATGAGCGCCAGCAGATCTTCTTTTTCATAAGCTCGGGTATGCGGACGTTTTGGCTTTGATCTTGATACCATTCTTAGTCGTCGAAATAGGGGATCCATAATCACCAGCAGCCAGTCCGCCGGGTAGGCCAGATATCCGGCTAGTGACCAGTGTACTTTGCCGCTCTTGCCGTTAGGGTCCTTTAGCCAGACCAGCAGACTCAATACAAAGACGAGAGCTACCAGCCACCAACTAATTGCGTAAGCAGCCAAGACGCTGCCAATGAAGCTAGCTATGACCAACAATCCTAAAAATATGTCCAAAGACCGGCCGTAACCTACCAATTTGTAGATAGAGGCGGATTTGCTTTTTTTGTCGGCGCGGGCCTGGCGCCTTAGCTCAGCCGGCGGCAGAGCTTTAACAGCTCCTGCCAGAACCACCGACGCTAAAAAGACCGCTAAAGATGATAAAAACACCAGCACATCTATATTTTACACGCGTGGTATGCTGGTAGGCAGAGATGGATAAACGATTCATTGCTATCCTGGCTGGGATAATAATAATCTTGGGCGGCATATTTGTCGTAACCAAGAATTCCGGAGACAACGGCAATGGGGGCGGCAACTCCAACGCTCAAGCGACCAGTCATATCAGCGGCGAGGGACAAGCTAATGTTACATTTATAGAATATGGAGATTTCCAATGCCCGGTTTGTCAGGTCTACTACGGCCCACTCAAAGAAATAAAGGCTAAATACGCCAAGGATATCTTTTTCCAATTTAGGCATTTACCGTTGACCAGCATCCATCAAAATGCTTTTGCCGCGGCCCGCGCCGCCGAAGCCGCCAGCCGGCAGGGTAAGTTCTGGGAGATGCACGACAAACTCTACGAGAACCAAAGTTCCTGGGCCAGCTCCTCTAACCCGCTTAGCGTATTTAAGGGCTACGCCCAAGCTATTGGACTAGACGTATCAAAATTTGAGAAAGATTATGCCAGCGAAACGGTTAACGATGCTATTAATGCCGATGTCGCGGCTTTTGAAAAGACCGGCCGGCCGCAGTCCACTCCAAGCTTCTTCCTGAACGGTAAACCAATCGAGAATACCGAGCTGACCGATCCATCGACCGGCTCGCCAAGCGTCGATAAGATATCGGCTTTGATCGACAAGGCCATTGCCGAGTCTAAACAGCAGTAACTACTTAGCTACCCGAACTGTAACTATCTGCGGCATCGTCTCTACAGCCACTACTTTAATTGACATTTTTGCCCCTTTTTATTTGTGATTTTTGTTTTACGGCAGTCTCTCGCGGCAACCACGGTAAGTGCTTAAGACTATTACACATGCTTGTGCTTAGTGTCAATGCCTTATACCATTAGGCTTATACATAAATATGAGCCGTGGCCAAAGATAAACACCTCATTGAAAAAATTGCGGAAGCGCCGGCTTCGGCACTAGATAATACGATTACTAAAACTGAGGAATTGGCCGATAGTTTGCCAACCGAACAGACTATTGCCAGGATTAAAAATACTAAAGATAAGACCAAGGAATATTGGCACAATCTCGGGCCGGGCCTGACCACCGGAGCTAGTGACGACGACCCCTCAGGAATTGCGACTTATTCGCAAGCTGGTGCCCAGTACGGGTATCAATTACTGTGGCTGAGTGTCTTTACTTTCCCACTAATGTCGTTTGTGCAGGAAATGTGCGCCCGAATCGGCTTGGTCACCGGCCGGGGGCTGGCTGGCAACATCCGCTCTCACTTTTCCAGGCGAGTCCTGTATTTTTGTACTGTCCTGCTGTTTGCGGCCAACACTATTAATATCGGTGCTGACCTGGGGGCCATGGCCAAAGCTACCCAGCTACTAAGACCGGAGTTAAACTTTTACTCCCTAGTTATCTTCTTCGCGCTATTTTCGCTGGCCCTGCAGATTTTTACACCCTATGCCCGTTATGCTAAATACCTGAAATGGCTGGCGCTGGTGCTGCTGGCCTATGTGGCCTCGGCCATTTTGGCAAAACTTAACTGGAGCGAGGTTCTATCCGCCGCGTTCACCCCGTCTATTGAGTGGAGCAAAGAGCAAATCATTCTGATCTGCGCGATCTTAGGCACCACTATTTCGCCGTATCTGTTTTTTTGGCAGACTTCCCAGGAAGTCGAGGAACAGATTGTGGAAGGCAAGACTTCAATCGCTTCGCGACGGGGCACCAACCCGGCGGAGCTTAAAAAAATGCGTACCGATGTCTGGAGCGGTATGCTGCTGAGTAACATTGTAATGTTTTTCATCATCGCGGCCTGTGGAGCGATACTCTTCCCGCAAGGTATTACTAATATTGCTACCGCGTCCGATGCCGCGGAAGCTTTACGGCCGTTTGCCGGCGAGGCCAGTTACTGGCTGTTTGCGATTGGCATTATTGGCACCGGTTTGCTGGCCATTCCAGTACTAGCCGGCGCGGCTAGTTACGGACTAAGCGAAGCTTTTGGTTGGCGGGAAGGCCTGAACCGCAATCTGCACCAAGCCAAGGGCTTTTACGGGGTAATGATCTTTTCGGTATTAATCGGTCTAGCCATCAACTTTACCGGTATCGATCCAATCAAGGCTTTGATTTATGCGGCGGTTATCAATGGAGTAGTAGCGGCGCCAATTCTGGCATTGATTGTTCTATTGAGCAGTAATAAGCATATTATGGGCGAGTGGAAGAACCGACGCTGGCTGACTGGAGTTGGCTGGGGAGTAGTTGGTGTGATGGCCTTAGCCGGTGGCGCGGCAATCTTGGCTCTGTTTTAACCAAAACCATTTTTCAGGTTAAAATGAAGTCGAGTGGATAACGTCTTTACTGGTCTGAGTCTGATATTGGTGCTGGCCACTGCCATTGCCTTAATCATGCGCCTAATCGGCCAGCCGCTGATTATCGGCCACATCATCACCGGAATCCTGGTTGGGCCGGCGGCCTTTAACCTTATAACTTCTCCGGAAACTTTTCAGAGTTTCTCAGAAATCGGGGTGGCCCTGCTTCTGTTTATTATTGGTTTGGGGCTGAATCCCAAGGTCATCAAAGAAGTCGGCAAGGTAGTTGGTGTAGCCGGCGCTTCGACTATTATCTCCACGGCGATTATCGGCTGGGTCGGTGGCCAGCTGATGGGATTGTCTTCATCCGAAGCCTTGATACTGGGCGTAGCCTTCTCGTTTTCATCAACCATTGTGGTCTTAAAACTTTTGAGCGATAAACGCGAGACCCAGCGGCTGTATGGCAAGATTGCCATCGGTATGACGCTGGTTGAAGACATCGCCGCCGCAGTGGTGATACTATTGCTGATTGCCCGCGATGAGGCCGGCGGTTTTGCCCTCGGCGCCCTGATATTCTTAGCTTTTAAGGGCTTGCTGGCCGGTTTGATTATTTACCAGTTCAGCCAAAAAGTACTGATACTGCCCAGCCTCCAAAAAACGGTCGCCAACTCCCAGGAGTTTCTGTTTTTATCAGCCATCAGCTGGGGTTTTGGCATCGCGGTATTGTTTGAACAAATTGGCTTCTCGCAAGAAGTCGGTGCCCTGTTCGCCGGTATCTGCTTAGCTTCCCTGCCTTACGCCCAAGAAGTCAGCTCGCGGTTGCGCCCTTTGCGTGATTTCTTCATTGTGCTGTTCTTTATAACCCTCGGCTCGCAACTGCACCTTGATGCTGTCGGCGAAATGTTGCCGGTCATTCTAATGGGTCTTGCTGTGGTAGTTTTGCTCAAACCGCTAGTCGCTTTAATCATCGTGTCATTAGCCGGCTACACCAAGCAGACCAGCTTCAAAGCCGCCGCCATGCTGGGCCAAGCCGGTGAATTCTCGATAATTTTCATCGGTTTGGCTCTCAGCCGCAACTTGATAAGCGAGCAGCTTCTGACCGCCATGACGGTCATCGCTTTGGTATCCATTGCCGCCTCGACCTACATCATCACCTATCTGGATAAAATCTATAAACGCTTAGAGGAACAACTGCAGATTTTCGAACGCGATAAGGCTCGTCCAGATGCCGATCGCAAGAAGCGCTACGATTTGGTACTGTTTGGCTACCAAAAGGGCGGGCACGAATTTCTGCGGGCTTTTGTGCAGCTCAAGCGTCCTTACGTGGTGGTTGATTACGATCCCGAGATGATCGAAGTCATGGAACACAAAAAAATCCACTGTATTTTTGGCGACGCCGCTGACCCGGAACTGTTAGAAGAAATTGGTTTGGAAAATGCCAAGCTGATTGTCTCGGTGATGTCCGACCGTAATACCAACATGCTGGTATTAGACTGGCTCAATCATCACAATCCGGATGCCGCGTTTATATGCATGGCCGACACCCCCAAAGAGGCCACTGAACTTTATGAGCTGGGCGCCAGTTACGTGATGCTGCCGCACTTCATCGGCAGTGAGAAGGTCAGTTCGTTTGTGCGCCGCTCGCGCTTATCTAAGACCGAGTTTGATGCTTACCGCCAAAAACACATCGAGCACTTAAAGAGTCACGATAATATACTTGATGAGCCAGCTCGGCCCAAGAATCACAAAAAACTAGGCCACACCATCGTCGAGAACATTGCCGAACTAACCAAGGTAAAATCTACCAAACCTAAGTCTTAGGCGGATTTTTAAAGCTTTCGAAATACCGAGGTAGAGAACTGACCACGAAGTCTGCCAGACCCATGACCTTATCTTTAGCTTCGGCCAGACGTTTACCTCTCTTTATAACCTGCCCGCAGACATCTTGAACGTGACCGCAGTCATAGCATCCAATTTTGTCACCTTCCCGCCAAGCCTTTACAGTCTTGCCAGTCTTAGGTTTCTTTAAGCAGTTGGGACACCAGCTGGATTCAAATTCCTGATGGCCGGCAATCTGCAGAGCCGATGCTAATTCTTGGTCTGTTCCAACTTGGGAAGCACCCCCAGGACAATCCCCGCTGTGAACAATATTATTCTCAACTGAATAAGCTCCGGCGGTGGCAAGTTCACTGTAATTATCTTCACCTAACTCATTGGCCTCTGCCAACTGGTAGGTTTCCGGTTCTCCAAAAACATATTGCGGGATGCTGCGTTCGCGCAGATAGTCCATAAAGTCCCTAGCTTGGCCTTCGCTCAGCGGCCTTTGCCAGTAAATCTGCAGGGGTGGCGGCGCATCCTCAGCATCGTAACTCTGCCTTAGCCTCATAACCAGCTTGGCTAGCTCCGGTGTAACCACTTCCACGTTTAATGAACCAGCAACCGCAGCAACCGCTTCCCGATAAAGCTCCCAGGCTTTAGGTTTAGCCTCAACTGCGGCTATTGCTTCCTCATAAGTCAGTGGATTCTCAATGCCGAAATGGTAAGGCAAGCCGGTCTTTTGCTCCATGCGGCTGTCGTGGATATTTTTATGAGCGGCGGCGGCCTCCTGCCCGTCTGTATAGTCCAAAAAATCAAGCTGAGATAGCTTTGCCATTGATGAACTATAATCTCCACCCCTTACGCCCATCCTCTGGTCGTTGGCTTTTTGATCTTGCAGTGTTGTATTGTCCTGAGAGAAGGCATGCAGACATATTCCTTCCTCGGTTGGTTCAAAGATCCATACACTGGCCATGGCCCGCTCCGGCTTAAAGTTACCCAGTTTGGCAATTTCGGAGCTCACTTCCTGCTCCTCAGGGCACAAAGAAATCAAGCGGACGCACCTTGGATCGCCGCTCTGGCGCCAGTCAATTAACATATCGGGGTGTAGCTCCTGAACTTGGGCTCGCTGGTAGTGATATTCAAACCGGCTGTCCAGCCGGGCATTATTAGCGGCGGCCTCCAGTCCATTAGTCGTAAGTTCGCGAAGCGATAGACCGGTATCGGAAATCAGATCGTTATCTTCAAGATGGAAATGCCAAGTTTTGTAATAATGCCTTTCCTTGTTGGCGTGGCCGGTTCGCTCGCCTATATCACTGTGAAATTCAGTGCGGATTTGATGCTCTATGCTGCTTGGGTCACCACCTTCCATGAGCCGCCAAACATGCGCTAAAGAATCGTTAGACAATTTCTCATGAATAGCCAGATGCCCCAGCTCGTGCTGGTGGTCCGGGCGGTTAAATTCTGTAAGCTGTCTGGCTGTCTCGGCCATTAAAATACCCCCTACCGAACAGGGGGCGAAAATGCTTGGTATGCCAAGCATTTTGCTCCTGCTCGGGAGTCTCTGAGCTGTATCGGGCTTTAACCGTTGCGGCACAGCGTTGGAATTTCACCAACTTCCAGCGTTTTTGATTGTTAAGTATATCTATAATAACAGAACATAAATGGAATGAGTTTCTTTCACGATTTTAGCTCCCGAGTTATTGCCGACCGTGACTGATACTTAAGCTTGGGGGAATACAGTCACCTCATTACCCTGCTCATCATCAAAGATAATTGGCAGGCCGGTTAGGTCGGCGTTGTTTTGAGCTAGATCGTATAGTGCATCAAATACTAGAGTTCTTCTGTGCGTTATGTCTTCTCTGTGCGACAGTCCCTTCTGAGCAATATGCATTGGTCCGGGCAAAACAACACCGCTAGCCATCCCGACCGGCAGAAGTCCGTCAAGCCGCCTTAGTATGCCGATAGTCCCCGATGACACCTCGGGTCTTCGAAGTCTGGGGCCGTCATCGGTCTTGATAGCATCCATTGCCGAACCGGCGGCTACGACGCCAATGATACCGCCCCGCTCTCTGATTTTATTTACTACCCTAAGCGCTCCCCGATTGGCCTGGCTTACCGCCTCCTCGGGAATCGACAGAGCTTTGCGGCTGTCAGTATCTTGTATCACCCAGATGATTCCGAAAGCGTCAGAGGCTTTATCGACTACTGATTGGTCGTTGATGGCTTGGCGGCTGATGTTTAGACCAACCAAGGCGAATGTTTGCTCTCTGATTTTGCGAGTGTTTAAAGCCAGTACTATGCCCGCGGTAATATAGGCCAGGTCGCGCAAGTCGCCCCGATCGGTATGGTCACTGATCACCCCCAAGGTTTCGCCAGCCTCGATACGCTGATGGAACTCTTCAGAGATTGTATAGGGAGAGCTCTCAAACGCCAGGGTTTCTCTAAAGGTTTTAATCATGGCGTCGGTCTTATCGGCGGAGCCAAGGTTTCTGCTTATCGCCCGGTGCATCATATGGAACAGAAGCGGCTTTGGTATAAGGGGCCGTCTCTTAACGGGTGTCAGGGCTACATCAAGCCGCTGAGCTGGGTACCTGTCCGGGTCATAGCCTAGATCTGTGACCTCTACCCGTGAACCCTCAACGGCCCCTCTCTCTTTATGTTCTTCAATCCAAGGTGTTAGAGCTTCGTGGGTCTCGCTCTCCAAGCGGACGATCTCCGGATCTCTCATAGCAGAGATATTAGAACACAAAAACTACCTATCTGAAAATGGCTTTACGCAAGAAGGATTAGTATCAAGATGCCCAGGGCAATGCGGTAATAAACAAAAATTTTGAAGCTATGGGTGGCCACGTATCGAAGCAGCCACGATATAACGATTAAGGCGACCGTGAATGAAACTATAGTGCCAATGATAATGCTCACTGCTCCGCCATCCACGCTAGCCAGTTCATGACGGCCAGTGATCAACTTATAGGCTCCGGCGGCAATTAGGATTGGCACCGCCATATAAAAGGAAAAAGCGGTGGCTGTCACCCGGTTCATGCCACCAAGCAAGCCGCCGACTATCGCTGCCCCGCTACGCGAAGTGCCGGGGATTAGTGCCACGCACTGCGCCAAGCCGGCAATCAAGGCTTGTTTTGGCGATATCGAATCAATTTCGGCTTTATGGCCGTAAGCGTGAGCCGCAAACTTGCTGTCGGCCCACCACAGCACGAGGGCGCCGATAATTGAAGCAATGGCTACGGTTTTGGCAACGGCATATTTCTCAAAACTGCTTTCTAAAGCTAATGCCAAAAGTCCAGCTGGGGCAGTTGCCAGTATAAGGTTGGTGAAAAACTTTACCGCGACCTTATCAGATTTGAAAAGACCGCTAATTTTGCTCCAAAGGTCGCGACGGTAAAACCAGACCACCGCGGCGATGGCGCCGGACTGGATAGCCACGGTGAAAATTTTAGCCGTATCTGCAAAATCGATATATTCTTCAGCGATTATCAAGTGCCCGGTGCTGGAAATTGGCAGAAATTCTGTCAGTCCTTCGATGATACCAAGAAGGATGGCTTGCATTACTTCCATCCCCACATCATAACAAAAAGCAATCCCAAAGGGGTTGAAGCCAGTATAATAAGCAGTGTAGACTTACAAGTCGATATTCCGGAGTAGCTCAATGGTAGAGCAGCGCCCTGTTAAGGCGATGGTTGCCGGTTCGAGTCCGGCCTCCGGAGCCAGTTTCCAGAATTTGATGCATAGACGAGCGAATTAAATGGCTCATTCAGATTGAAAAGCAGTTTTTGACCGTCTAATTTCAAGTTCGAAAGTACCAAGTTGATTAAGTAGCGTTTTTGCTCAAGTTTAGAACTCTCAGCATTGAATAGTTCAACAGCTCTACTTGCCACTTCAAGGATGTAGGAAGCAGTTATAACAAACTTTTTATCGGCTTTGCTATGGTCTTCTAGCTGGCTGCGAATATCCTGCTGCTTCTGCTCATATTCACTAACAAGCTGTTCAAATATCTCAGGCCGGAGATTGAACCTCTTGCGGTCTCGGAAAAGCTCCTTAATCTCTTCGTCTAGGGCATCATGTTCTTTGCGGAGCTTCAAAACGTTCTTCTTATAATGTCGTTGTTCGGACTCGTGGGTTCGTTCCAATTCGGCAACTATATCTGGGATTACTGCCTTGGGGACCCTAATTGATGCTAGCACCTTGTTTATCTGCTCAATAAGTAAATCTTCGTTTATCCACCGTGCTCCGTGTTTGCCGCCATACTCAGTACATTTAAGGTAGTTGTACTTGTTCTTCTTCCTATCGGATGTAATAGAGTATCCACAAACAGCACAGGTCAAACCCTTAAACAGGAAGGGCTTACTATTGTAGCGAGTCCTAGAGTGACTTCGGGCTAACTTTACTTCTTGACACTTATCCCATAGCCAACGGGCGACAATAGGCTTGTACTTGTGTAGGTAAATATTGCCGTCATATCGCATCTCGCCATAGTAGAACGGGTTATTAAGAACCTCCTCCCATTGTCCACGACTAAGTGGATTCCTCTGGGCAGTGTTACTTCGGAGGCCAGCCTTCTTCATCTTCTTGGCAATGATGGCGTAGGGTAAACCAGAAGCTCTCAATTCAAAGCCTTGCAGAATAAAGTGTGCTCTTTCGGGGTCTTGAACTATATCCTTCTTGTCGTCTCCAACATCAACGTTTACATATCCCACTGGAGCTTTGCCTGGCCATTCACCGTCCTTCAATTTCTGGTCAAATCGCCGCTTAACGTTATCCCGAATTGCACTAGAGTAATAGCCAGCTAAAGCAATGCCTATGTCTAGTCGAAATAGGTCAGAGGCTGGCGAGCCCTTATTTATGAAGAGGTTGTCTGAGGGGAAGTGTAGCTCTATCTTGCCCTGTCTAAACAGCTTGGTTAGTATTGTCCGCTCCTCAGAACTCGAGTCACGAGTAAAACGGTCAATCTTATCAAATACCACTATCGCCAGCTCCTTTGAGGCTAATAACGGCTGGACCACGAGTTCCTGAAATTTCTTCCGGTCAGTCTTATAAGCAGTCTCATCGAACTCGGTATATACGAAATCAGCACCTTCTTTCCAGCATATCTTTTTGCTGTAGTCATAAAGTTTCTGCTTCTGAGCTGGTAGAGCTTTGCGTTGTTCTACGTCAGAGACCCTAGCTATCAGATAGTTCATCTCACCTCTTTTTTATTTGCTTGCGTCTGCTACCAATAAATAGTTCGAGGTCGCTCTGCTTTATTCTTAAATCACGACCAATCTTGTATGCGGGCAGGAGACCACTATCGGTGTACCGCCATACAGTTAGCTTCGTAACCCTTAGAATTTGTGCGACCTCTGTCAGCGTCAAGAGCTTGTCGTCCATTTCATTCAATATATCATTTATTATCATTTGTTATCAAGCCTCGCTGTTAAAGTCAGTTTGAGTATCCAATTCTATAAGTAGTTTTATGTACTCTAAGAGATTGTAGTGTTCTTGCTCACTCATCGGATGAATCCGAATCAGTATACTTTCGGGCTATTTCCTTCTTGGTGAGATAGGTGAATAGCTTACCGGGGTGACTACCGACTTCCAGTGCGGTATCTACCAGCCTCTCAAGAGTCTGAGCTGGGAGTAACCTAGCTACCTTGCAGTAGTAGGGTCGGCTTTCTAAATTGCCATGAAGCTTGCTTTCTAGCATGTCGGCAATCCGGTCTACCGCATCCTCAGGTATGTTGAGCTTCTCCGGGCGTTTCTTAAGCCGTCCCTCAATGTCACTGAAGCTTTTACTTAATGGTTGAATGTCATTGCTCATTGATAGTGCTATCTTCGCAAATCGGTAGCACTAATTCAGTGGTCAACAACTTACATTTTTTGGGTTCTTCTACCCGGGGTGGGGCCGTATTGTGGACCATGGTTCGGGTCTCTAGCATTCATTCTTTTGACAATTCTGGACACCCGCTGGATTTCTTCTTCACGGCTTTTACCGCCGAGTATCCCATGACTTCGAAGGGTATCGGTTATTTCTGCAATTGATTTCAACCCCCGAATCCACATATCGTAAATCGTTCTATGTAGAACCGCCTCCGGGTGGACTTTAGACTTTGGCTTAGGGCTACCAGGCCGGTATCTAGGGACCAAACTATAATCAAAATCTCCCCCCTCGGAGCAGAACTTTTTCAACACTTTGAAGCTCGAATCCTCTAAGCCGAAAGCTCTGTACTTATTGATTAATCGAAGAATCCGTTCGTCTAGGTAGGCTTCACTATCATCGATTGCCCTTATGGAATTGGTATCACGACGGATATAGCCCAGTTCCTGATAGATGTCTGAATTCAATAATGCTTCTTCAATTAGAGCTTGATGTCTACGTTGCCATTTGGTTAGAGGGACCTTCTTCATGCTCATAAAGCTCACGCAGACACTTTGATTAACCTACCCCTGTAAGCCCTAAATAAATTGACTAAAAAGTGACCGTTTTCAGGGTAAAATTAGCCAAATATTAGCCTGTGTTAGCTAATTTCATTATCAATTATAGTCTTTGCTTTGACTACAGGTTACCTATCTTTAGACAATTTTTTGGGAATTTTTTTTGGTCGGTACTCAGCGAATAATTAACTAGCAAATAAGAGGAGGTAGATGGAACCGAAGGTGATGCTATAGGGGGTTATGCCCCGTTAGTTATATAATTTCCTTTAAGTGGTAAAACCACTCTGACCTAAACCAGAAATGGCAAGGTCATAAAAACCTACGTGAATGTAATCCCGTCGTTGGGAATCTATTCACGTAGGTCACAGTCCGAAAGGGCTGTGGAGCGCAAGCTCTACCAGCGGCGGGTTTTTATTTGCCGCAATAAAAACTTCTATGAGCAAGCATAATGAACCACTACCGTTACTCGGAAGAGATATCAATTGGGATGATATTGATGGTGAGATATTACATGTTCTTCATTTTGCTCCATTTGCCAAGGTAATTAATGGCGAAGTTAAGACTGTTACTAAATCACTACCATATGCGTTTCTAAATGTAATTAGTTTTAGAAATAAATTAAAGGCGCAACTTTGGGTTACGCATAAGATTGATTTTGAAAATCTATGGAAGGTTTATAACGAGATTGGATTGTCTGATAATGAAGAGGTAAACGTCATTTGGACTAATAAAAATTATAGAAGTAAATTAGTTAGTCCTTTTAAAGCCGCGTTGCCTAAACTTATTGTTTGGGTGAATCATAAAGGTGCTTGGAAGTTAATACATGGAATTACGAAAAATAGTCTTACCGGCACAGCTGCTTATAAAGCCGAGGCTCCTATCGTTGAGTATAAGCCTGAAATAATGGAATAGACACTAAGCTACTTGATGTCGGGCGGCAGAAGTAAGACTTTGCCAAAGCTTTTAAGTTCTCTGCTGGCTCCAAGTTGGGTAGTAGTAATTATCGGTGGAAATGTGAAAAATGCTTTAGTGTCGGTCAGATTAACTTCTGCATAACCAACGTCAGGATAGACCATGTGCTCTATGAAGGTACCTGGCTTATAAGATTCCTTAGTGCTTTTATCAATACGGCCAATTACTATCACTTCCATAGGGTAAACAGTATTCAAGTTCTTTAAGTAATCTATAGTTTTCGAGAAATTAATAGACTGACCAAAGCCTTGCAAGTGAACTAAAAGAATGGTGTTTTTATAGGCTGGTTTGTTCTTATTGGCTATTTGACCAATCAATGTTTCTCCAGCGTCTAAGTTGCACCTAGTAATCTGAATCTGCA
>MGCX01000039.1 GCA_001788565.1 Candidatus Saccharibacteria bacterium RIFCSPHIGHO2_12_FULL_49_19
GCGGTGGTTGGGAGCACGGCGAGTCAATTGAGAGCTGTTTAAAGCGTGAGCTTCGAGAAGAGCTTGGCGCTAGGCTAGAGTCGGTCGGAGATATCTTATTCGTTTACCGTGGCAGGAGTAACCATGGTTGGATGATAACTAGGCTGGCCTTTCCGGTAAAGCTGAAGAACTTTGACTTTAGATATGGTGATATGACGGAGTCCAAATTCGTTACAAAAGACGAACTACAGCAAATAGAGTTTGACGCTGAAGAGGGCACGATAAAGGATTACGCAAATAAAATTTGGCCCAAAAGTTAGCTGCGGGGGAGGTGTTCGTGGTGGTGACCGAGGTTATATTCACCGCGCAGCAGAGCCTTGACATGTTCCAAACTGGCGGTTTTTACCCCCGGGTTGAGGATGTTATAAGGGTCAAAGATTTTCTTGACTTGCATCATAACGTTATGCAGTCCCGGTTCGTACTGCCAGTTTAGGTAGGGAGCTCTAACGCGGCCGTCTCCAGATGAGGCGGTGATACTACCACCCAGTCTGACGACCGTTTCATAAACAGTCTCACTAAGCTTGAATAGTTTCTGGCGATCGCCTAAGTTACCTAAATCGAGGACCGGGTTCATCCGGACAATACCGTCGCCGGCGTGCCCCCAAGCGGCTGGTGACAGACCGATACTGCGATAAATATTGCTGACTTCATTCAAAAAGTCCACTAGTTTACTTGGTGGCACGCTGACATCTTCGGCAACTGGCACAGCCTTGCTATGGCCATGCGGCTGGGTCAGGATAGTAGCTACTGATTGACGAAGCTTCCAGATTGCCTCCTGCCCATCAGGTTTAGTGGTTGTTTTTAGACTAGCTGGCATTTTGGAAACCAGCTTTTGTAAACGTCTCGTCTTCTTTTTAATAGTTCCTTCCTTAATATCATCGAACTCGATGAACAGGTGTATCGCCGCTTTCGGTTCCTCAATGGCCCCGACCAGCTGGTTGGGATTAACTGATGCAACTTGGGCCAGTGCCGCTTTGTTGACCATATCAAAAACACTAGGCTTAAGCTCGACGATTTTAGGCAGTAGGCTAACAAGATCATCCAGGTTCTCTAGGCTGACCAACGTCGTGCTGGTTCGCGGATTATGGGGAACGACTTCTAAGATCGCTTCGGTAATAATTCCAAGAGTTCCCTGCGAGCCGACTATCAATGGTGTGAGATCGAAACCTTCAGAGTTTTTAACCCCGAAGATGTTGTACCCGGCGCGATTATGAACTGTCTGCAGCCGACTCCTTCCGCGGTTAATAAGCTCCTCGTTCTCTTCAATCAGGGTGTCAATGCGTCGGTAAATCTCGCCCTCCAAGGTAGCCAGTCCTAGCTTGCGGCTGAGTTCCCGCTTGCTCAATGGCCCGGTCTCGATGATTTCTCCGTTGGCCAGCACCACCCTGAGCTGTTCAACGTAAGCGGCCGTTGTGCCGTACTTGATGGTCTTCTCACCCAAAGCATTGTTAGCCAGTCCGCCGCCGATAGTGGCATAGTGCTGGGAGGCCGGGTAGGGAGGCAAAAATAGCCCATGGGTATAGAGAGTTTGCTCGATCTTGTCGTAAGTAGCTCCCGGCTCCACCACAATGAACGACTTAGCCGGATCCAGCGCTAAGATCTTATTCATGTGGGCCGTAAAAACCAGCATAATACCGCTGCCAATCGCCGCTCCAGAGGTATCGCTGCCCCCGCCACGAGCTGTTATGGGAATCGGTTTGCCGCGCTGGGCCAGTTGCCAAGCGAAACGAGCGGTCTTTCTAACGTCGTTCTCATTTCGGGGGTAGGCGACAATCGCCGGAGCCAGGCTTAAGATGCTGGCATCATGGGCAAAATGGCGCCGAACCTCAGCGCTAGCAGTAACTTCCCCTAATAAATGCTCTTGAAGATAGTGTGCAACTCTACTCACTCGACAACAATTCCTAAATACTGCTTTAGCTAAAACTAGGTTTTATCATAACACGCTTAGCTTGTCACCGGAGCAGAGAATGGAGTAAAATAACAGATGTAAACGGGCGAATGGCGGAACTGGTAGACGCGCTAGCTTCAGGAGCTAGTGAGCGCAAGCTCGTGGAGGTTCAAGTCCTCTTTCGCCCACCATGAAATTGAATGCCCTCTTCTTGAGAGGGTTTTTAATTTCATCCGTTGAGCGAGTACTTGAGCCTCCAGGGTAAAGCTCGCGGGGCGAGCTGGGAGGTTAGCCCCGCGCGACCAATGGCAGTTGGGTAAGCCGGAGCGTTGTCCTCTTTCGCCCACCACTCGATGCGGCGAATAAATTCGCCTTACTCGTGGTAGACCATTCGGCGCATCGAGTGACCCCGAGAGTAGTCGAGGAGCCAAATTACTTAACTAGTCAAGTATTCTACCGAGGATGCGCCAATAGAACGATGGACCGGAGAGTTCTTGGGCTAAAACAGCTTTTCCTTTAAGCTGCTGAGTTCCAATCACTACTGTGACTGTTCCGGTCGGTGTACTTTTCGCCGATTCCACTTTGACCTCTGATAATCTGCTTTCAACTTCTGCTGGGGATTCTTTCCACACTAGAGCCGAGATGTCCTCTTGTATTATCGCCAACGCTGAAGTGCCCCAAGGTGCCTGGTATTGGCCGACGGCCTCACCGGCCTTCACTAGTGTTCTCTTTTCAAAGCCGGAGTCAGTCTTCTGAATAATTAACTGCGAGTCGCTGATTGCTTGGTTGCGGGTGGGAGCACCTAGAATTGCTCCGATTAGCTTGATCGTTTGGCCATCAATCTCACGGTCGGCGGCGAATAAGAAACAGCCGCCGGCTTCGTCGGTATTACCGGTCTTGATACCGACTACACCGTCTTGGCCAAGCAGCCAATTGACATTGGTTACCTCACCAGCAACTGGCAGGCTAGCCGATTTCTGACTGACAATCTTGGCGATCACTGGATTAGACAGGGCCCGCTCGCCGATTTTCACCAGCTCTTCAGCGGAGCTGACCGAACCCGGCGAAAAGCCGCTGGCATCGGCGACTTGAGTCTTGGTCAGTCCCATTTCAATGAGCATATCGTTGGCGTATTTTACGTAGCCATCTACCGAACCGAAAGCCCAGCGGGCTAAACTGTCAGCGATGTTATTGCCCGACGGAATAAGCATGGCCTCTAGTGCCTGCAGCTGGCTAAGTTTTTCACCCTCTGCGACCTTAACGACTGATCCACCACGGGCAAAATAGTCCTCAAATAACTGGGTATCTGATGCACCAAGAGTAATGTCCGGACCGTCTTGTCCTTCAGCTAGGGGCCGGTGATCCAACACTGCCAAGGCAGTAATAACTTTGGTAATTGAGGCAATTGGCACCGCCTTTTGCTCGCCCCTCGTCGCTAACACCCCGTGACCACGAGCTCCGACGGCCGCTTGGCCGTAAGTTGGCCACGGCAGTTCGACTTGACTCTGCGGGAGCACGCTCTTGGAATAAACAACAGGCTCAACTTCCGGCAGGGGTCGCAAATAAGACGCCAGGCCGCCCAGTAGCAGCAAAGCTGCTAAACAAAAAAGGAAGATTTTTAATCGGCGCATTACTGCTAGTAATGATACATTCTCGTGAGCCGATGGTGTATAATCAGTTTAGAATTACTACAGTGAGTAAGGAGTTAAACTAGCACATGACTTGGGTAATCATTGGTATCATCGCCGTTGTCGTACTGGCGTTGATTTATATCTATAACAGTTTAATCCGTGCCAAGGTTCGCACCGATGAGGCTTGGAGCGATATTACCGTCCAACTTAAGCGCCGCTACGATTTGATACCCAATCTGGTCGCTGCCGTGAAGGGCTACGCCAAGCACGAGCGCAAAGTCTTTGAAGAAGTTACCAAAGCGCGTTCTGAAGCCTTAGGTGCTAAGACTGTCGGTGAAGCTGCCCAAGCCGATAACATGTTCCAGGCAGCTCTTAAGAGCTTATTTGCGGTAGCTGAGGCCTATCCACAGCTAAGGGCCACCGAGAACTTTCAGCAGCTGCAAGCTGAAGTTACAGACACCGAGGATAAAATTCAGGCCGCCCGCCGGTTCTATAACGGAGCTGTTCGCGACTTAAATATCAAAGTCCAGACCTTTCCGACCAGTTTATTTGCGGGATTGATGGGCTTTAAGGTTCGTGAGTTCTTCGATGTTGACGAAAATCAGCAGCAAGAAGTTAAAGAACCCGTCAAAGTTGATTTCTCCAAAGAATAAGCTGACGGTTATCAGCTAGTGGCTAACGGCTAGTTTCATGTATGAACAAATCGCTTCCAATAAGCGTCGCACTTGGATTCTATTGCTAGGTTTTCTGATACTTCTCTGGGGTTTTGCCTTTGTATTAAGCAAGGCCCTAGGATCTCCCGGGCTGTTGTTTTATGTTGGCCTGTTCGCGCTGGCCTACGCCGCCTTTAGCTACTTTGCCGGTAGTAAAATCGCTCTGGCAGTTAACGGCGCTAAAGAAATTACTAAAAAAGATGATCCTCGGCTGTGGCGCACTGTTGAGAATTTGGCCATCACCGAAGGCTTGCCGACGCCTAAGATTTACGTCATGAACGATCCGGCGCTAAATGCCTTTGCTACTGGCCGCAGTCCGGAAAAATCAGCAGTTTGCGCTACTTCCGGTCTGTTGGCTACACTTGATGATAATGAGCTGGAAGGGGTTATGGCTCATGAGCTCGGTCATGTCAAAAACTATGACATGCGGGTTAATACCATTGCCTTCGCGCTAGTCGGCATTATCTCAATGATTGCTGATTTTTTCTGGCACATCACTATCTTTGGCGGCCGTGATAACAGAAACAGTAATCAGCTATTTGCCGTGCTGGCAATCGTTGCCGTAATTTTGGCGCCGATTGCTGCCAGTCTTATCCAACTGTCTATCAGCCGCCGCCGGGAGTATCTGGCTGATGCCACCGGCGTCCTAGCTACACGCTACCCTGAGGGTTTGGCTAGTGCCCTGGAAAAGATCGGCAAGCAGGGGAGCGCTACCCGAATTCAAAATACCGCTACAGCTCACATGTTCATTGCCAATCCGCTTCGTGGTAAGAAGTTGGCCGGCCTTTTCAGTACTCACCCTCCAATAGAAGCCCGCATCAAAGCCCTCCGTGAGATGAAACTTTAAACCTCTGTGAATAGCCTCTTACCTCAGTTATAATGGGAACATGGTGAAAAGTGAGGTCAGACACTCCGCTGATAGTCTTGAACCGCGCCTTCGTAAGCTAAATCGCAAGCAAAAAAAGACAAAAGCTAAAAAAGAGGCCACTAGGCGAGTACCTCTGCCCGGCAGCTTCCGCCACAGCTGGCGCTCACTTAAGGTAATCAAACAGTACTGGCCCCCCCTGTTTGGCATCATGGCAGTTTACCTGATTTTGAATGTCATTTTCGCCAGCGGCATTAGCAGTCTAAATGCTGCCGTAAATGACATTAAATTTAATTTGGAAATCAGTGATTCAGAAAACCTGAGTCCTCTTGGTACTGCGCTGAGTGGTTTTAGCAATTTGGTAGCTAGTGCCGGTACCAGTGGAAGCTCTACCGGCTCAGTTTTGCAGACTTTTCTGATTGTGATTGTCAGTCTGGTGCTGATCTGGGCGCTAAGGCATCTGCTGGCCGGTAAAAAAGTTAGAGTCAAGCAAGCTTACTATAGCGCTATGAGCCCGCTTATTCCCTTTCTGCTGGTGCTGGTGGTAATTTTTATTCAACTCCTGCCGGTTCTTATCGGCGTTCCACTTGCCAGTGCGATTTTAGCGGCGGTTTTTCCCTCGGGTGGAGCCTTGGCTAGCCTAACGCTAATAGCGGTCTCGGTATCGTTTTTAGGATGGTCCCTTTATATGCTAAGCAGTTCAGTCTTCTCGATATACATAGTTACCTTGCCGGATATGCCGCCGCGTCGGGCCCTCAAGTCCGCCAAAAACCTGGTTAAATTTCGCCGCTGGACACTCATGCGCCGCTTAATTTATTTGCCGATTTTTATTCTGGTTGTTATGGGTCTTATCGTTGTTCCTCTGATCATTTACGCCACCTTTTTAGTGGCCCCTGTCTTTTTTGGTCTGGGAGTGCTTAGTTTGCTGTTTATACACGTTTATCTCTATACCCTTTATAGGGAACTGATAAAGTGAATCCCGTCATAAAAATGCTCAAATCTCAATGCTCAAAGCTCAACGAATGCTCATGTAATCAATGTAGCAATGCATTGAACCATTGGCTCATTGACTATTCATTGACCATTGTAAATTGTAAATTGAACATTGCCGCTGATAGAGGACGTGAATGAGGGCGCCGAAGGAAGCGGTTCTAAGGGTGGCAAAGCTGCGTGAACTGATCAATGACTATCGTTATAACTATCACGTGCGCGATTATTCCGTAATGAGCGAGGCCGCCGCCGACTCGCTGAAACATGAGCTCGCTCAAATTGAAGAACAGCACCCGGAACTGATAACCTCTGACTCACCAACCCAGCGAGTTGCAGGTGAGCCGCTGCCGGGTTTCAAACAAATCCGCCACTCCAGTCGCATGCTCAGTCTTAACGATGTCTTTAATGAGGAGGAATTTGTTGCTTGGGTGGAACGCCTTACCAAATTGGTAAATTCTGCTAAGTTTGACTTTTTTGTAGATCTCAAGATGGACGGCTTGGCATGCGCGCTTGTATATCAAGACGGTATCTTAGCCCAAGGGATAACTCGTGGTGATGGCACAGTCGGCGAGGACGTTACCGCCAACGTTCGGACCATTGAGTCGATTCCGCTGCGTCTGCGCCATTCTAAAAAGTTCTCACAATTTCTTTCCGGCCGCACCGAGATAAGAGGTGAGATCGTAATGTATAAAGAGCAATTCGAAAAGCTTAATCGCGAAAGAGAAAGACGTAAGCTGCCAAAGTTTGCTAATCCCCGGAATCTGGCGGCCGGAACCATCCGCCAGCTTGACCCTAAGCTGGTGGCCGCTCGCTCTCTGCAGTTTCACGCCTACGATCTTCTGCGTGAGGACCAGGCTGAGGTACCGACTTACGACTTTGTCTATCAAGTTCTGCGCGAGCTCGGTCTGATAGCTAATAGAGAAGCAAAGAAGCTCGGTTCGGTCAAAGAGGCTATACAGTTCAGCCAGACTTGGGAAGAAAAGCGTAAAAAGCTGCCCTTCAATACCGACGGGTTAGTGGTAAAAGTTGACAATCGCCGGCTGTATGGCCGACTGGGAGTAGTCGGCAAAGCTCCCCGGGGGGCCGTGGCCTTCAAATACCCCGCCGAACAAGCTACCACGAAGGTCAAGGACATTTTTGTCAGTATCGGCCGGACCGGTTCGGCTACCCCTGTAGCCATCCTCGAGCCGGTGGTGATCGCCGGCAGTACCGTGCAAATGGCTACTTTGCATAATGAAGGTGAAGTACATCGTAAAGATATTCGTATCGGTGATACGGTTATTGTCCATAAAGCCGGTGATGTTATTCCAGAGGTAGTGGAGCCGCTTGTTAAACTGCGTGACGGTTCAGAGAAAAAATTTGTCATGCCGACCCATTGCCCGGACTGCGGCATGAAGCTTATAAAGGCCAAAGAGACCGAGGCGATTTGGCGCTGTCCAAACAACGCTTGTCCATCACGTTCCTGGAAACAAATCCAGCACTTTGCCAGCAAGGGAGCATTAGATATTGAAGGACTGGGTGAAAAGAACGTGGTGGCGCTTATCGAGACTGGCTTGATTAAAGACCCGGCCGATATCTTTACGGTCAAAAAAGCTGATCTTTTAAAACTTGAAAGATTCGCCGAAATTTCGGCTGGCAAACTGGTAAAAGCTATCTCCCAAAAGAAGCAGCCCTCGCTGGATAGATTCATTTTCGCGCTTGGCATTCGCCACATTGGTGAACAGACCGCCGTTGATTTAGCTAATCATTTCCACACTTTTGAGCGGCTCAAGATTGCTACTATAGATGAGCTTAATCAAGTAGAGGGGATTGGCGGTATCGTTGCCGAGTCGATTATTGAGTGGTTCTCGCAACCCTTACACAAAAAACTGCTGGATAAATTCAAAAAACATGGCGTTTGGCCAAAGACAGCTCACCCGCCGGAAGGTCCACTGACAGGCAAGAATTTCGTTGTTACCGGGTCGCTGGAATTAATGAGCCGTGAAGAGGCAGCCGAGCGGATCAGAGCAAGAGGTGGGCGTTTTCAGACGTCAGTCAGCCAGGAAACCGATTTCTTGGTAGTAGGTGGGAACGTTGGTGAAAACAAATTAAAGAAAGCGCGAGAGCTCGGTACTAAACAGATATCCGAGGCGAGCTTGCTGAAAATGATATCTTGACTTTGTTTAAGCGTAAGCGTGTAATTGAAGTAGTTTCGCGCACCGGGCCCCCAGCCCCTGTTTTTTACGAAAAAACTTGAGCTGGGCGAAAAACAACACCCCAAAATCTAATAAACACAAAAATTCGCTCGGGCCCACGGGTGGGCTGCGCGAAGCTGAAGAAGCATTAGGCCGCTCATCGCAAAAGCGGCCTTTTGCATAAACATGAGAAACCCCTTCGGGGTTTCTTACCAGAGCGGGGTGCGGCAGTGAACCTGTACACTCCGCCTGCCTGCCGGTAGGCAGGGCTGCTCATCCCGATGCAGTCTTTGCGTCTTAACACCTTAAAATGGTAAAATTACTTCGGTGGTCGCTACGCGGGGCATTGGCGCAGTTGGCTAGCGCGCATCCATGGCATGGATGAGGTCGAGGGTTCGAATCCCTCATGCTCCACCATTTAAGCGGGGTATTAGCTCAGCTGGCTAGAGCGCTGCATTCGCATTGCAGAGGTCGGCGGTTCGACTCCGCCATACTCCACCACTCTACAAGCTCGTGGTAAACCAGATTTGTGATATATTAATTTCATAAGTTAACTAACAAAAAACTTGAAACCAGAAAATCAGCTGCCATCGCAGGATCCAATTACTTCTGATGACGCGGATAGCTCAAGACTTGCACCAGGCAATTTAGTTTCTCCCGTGCCCCCATCCAGCTTTAATCCCGGAAGTGCAGCCGTTCCTGCTTCTATTAGTCCAAGCGCCAACCAACCCCCTAGTTTTCCGCAAACGCCACAGGTGCCTCCCTTTGTCGGTCCCCAGCTGCCGATTAACCCTAAACCGCCTCGCCAATGGAAGAAACTAGCTTTTATTCCTGCTGGTCTGCTAAGTCTCGCAGTAGTGGCTGCCTCAGCTTGGTTTTTATTGCTGAAACCAGACAGTCCGGACGCGGTCTTTAAGAAATCGTTGGAAAACGCACTTAGCACCAAAAGTATCCAAATCGAAATGAAAGAGGGAAGCGGCAACTACACCTTGACAACGGTTACTAAAATAGATACCAGCGATGTGACCAACCCGAAGAGCAGCTCTGTTATCACAGATGAGTACAATGGAGAAAAGTCCACCAGCGAGTTTTACTCAACCTCCAAAGACGCTTTTTTCAAGATCGCTGACACAGGCCTGTATGGACTATCTGAACTAAGCAGCGTAAGCGGGAAATGGGTCCAGGCCCAAAAGGATGGCCAATCTCCAGGCGTGGATACCTATAGTGCCCTTTCCTACACCGGTAGCTACAGCTGGTCATTCTTTGGATATTTTATTAATGGCAACTTTGAATCTGACCAAAAGAAGGAATTCACTGATTTTCTTTTAGAGAACGAGGTTTATGACTACAACGCCGATAGAGTCAAAACCCGAACCGTTGATGGCAAAAAACAGCTGGTTTATGACGTTGATGTCAGTGAGGAAGATCTTAAGGAGTTTAATAAGCAAGTGGCCAAGTCGATAGATGTCGATGAGCGAAAAGTGGAGGAAAATTACGTCCTAAGCAGCAGTGATATCAAGATTGATTTCTATATAGACCCCAAGCAAAAAAGAGTCACAAAAGTGAAGATTAATGACTCGGGAATTAGTATGGAGGTAAAATTTACTGGCTTTAACAGCACCACCGTTCCACCGGCTCCCAAACCCGAGGTTAGTTACGAAGATTATGTAAAACTGATTGATCAGCAGTATGACGGTCTTGACGATGAGAGCGGATCACCAGCGGACATTGAACGTAAAACAGATATCAATGCTTTACATGGGCAGATAGAAGCTTACTTCGCTCAATATGGGAGCTATCCAGCTTTGGCAGAAGTTAATAACGCGGCTTGGCGGGCTGTCAACATGAAGGGTCTTGACCCGTCGGCCTTACAGGATCCGGCAGGTACAGTTCAGCAATTAGCCGCTGTCCCTTCGGCCGTTCAGTATGGTTACGCCGTGTTTCAAGATGACGGTGTGACTGCTTGCACAACCGATGCTGGTGACTGCGTGGTTTACACGCTAAACGCGGATCTGACCAACGGGGATACTTATACCAAACAAAGCCTGAATTAAATGTTAGTCAAAATTATCTTTTTGGCACTGGCAATTTTCTGTTTTCAGCATCTGATTAGGGACTATCTGCAAGATAAGGGCATGAAGAACTGGTACACCACCTTCGGCCACCTGGATTTTGTCAAGGATTCGCCGCTGAATAATCACATCGGTATGGTTCTTTTTGTTACCATGGGCAGCTTCTTCTTATACCTGGCATTTCGCAGCGCCTAGGTGTTAATCGGAAGTTTTAGGCTACAATTATACTGATGTCGTCTGCTATTAAGAAAAGTCTCTATTTTGTTGTTGCAGCTTATTTTGCATTCTGGGCGCGGATCGTACTTTGGAGGTGGCGGCCAAGAATCGTTGTTATTACGGGTTCTTCAGGTAAAACCACATTGCTGCATTTGGTTGAGGCTCAACTTGGTGACAGGGTGATTTACAGCCACCATGCCAACAGTGCCATTGGGCTGCCTTTTCACATTCTCGGGCTTGATACGAACGTGGAAGTAAAGTGGCGTTGGCTGGCGCACATGTTGCGGGCACCCATTAAAGCTTTTAGAAAAGTCCCTGATAGAAAAATATATATTACAGAGGTCGATACAGACCGCCCGCGTGAAGGAAAGTTCTTGGCAGGTCTACTCAAGCCGGAGGTGACACTTTGGATCAGTGTCTACAACACACACAGCATGAACTTTGACGAGCTGGTACACAGCGGGGCTTTTAAGAATCACAGATCAGCGATTGCCTATGAATTCGGTCACTTAATAGAGAACACCACAAAACTAGTAGTTGTTAACAGTGACCAAGCCGAAATTATCCAGCAGCTAGACAGGGTGCCTAAAAATACCAAAGTAGAGCAAGCATCGGTCAAAAAGATTGCTCGATACCAATTTGGTATTGATAAAACGGTTTATCAACTTGATGAACAAAATATCAGCGTTCCCGGGCTTCATCCAAAAGAACTTGGAGTTAGCTTGCAGCTCGTCAACAAGCTGCTTGAATATCTAAACGAACCGCTGGACAACGATTATTCAAAACTGGTTATGCCGCCGGGCAGAACCAATATCTTTAAGGGGATTCGCGGTATAACAATAGTCGATAGCACCTACAATACTGGTCTTGGGGCGATGACGGTAATACTTAAACTCTTCAATGGGCTACAGGCTAAAAATAAGTGGCTGATTTTCGGCGATATCCTGGAACAGGGCAGTATAGAACAAGACCAGCACGAGAAACTTGCCAAAGTAATCTCCGACATGAAGGTGGACCGCGTTGTGCTGCTTGGGCCGCGCACTAAAAAGCATACTTACCCTTTGCTCAAACAAAAATTATCTGTGCCGGTTGTATCTTTCGAGAGCCCCAAAGAAGTTCTTGACTACTTGCTTGAGAACCTAAGGGGGGGCGAGACGCTATTGTTCAAGGGTGGACGCTTTTTAGAAGGCGTAATTGAGCAGCTTTTAACTAACCCGGCTCAGGCCAAAGAGTTAGTTCGCCGCGAGAAACTGTGGGTCAAACGGCGCCAAAAATGGGGACTGCCTAGATGAAAATTTTTATTATTCACGGCTGGACATACAACTTGTTAAAGTGGCCCGTGTTTTGTGATGAACTGAGAAAGTTAAGCCTAGAGCCGGTTCAACTTAAGGTCCCCGGCTTAACAGCACCGTTGCCGGGAAAGCCTTGGACCATCGACGAATATGTAGAGTGGCTCCGCGGGCAGCTGAAAAATGAAAGCAATCCAGTGGTAATTGGTCACTCCAACGGTGGAAGAATAGCACTGAACTATGTAAAAAAGTACCCCTCTCATTTAGGCCGGCTAATTTTAATTGACAGCGCTGGAGTGCCCCACCAGCAAACCGGATCGACCTTTAAACTAAATATCTTGAAAGTTATTGCCAAAATCGGTAAGCCGCTAGGATTCATCCCGGGCCTAAGGAAACTTTTTTATAAGCTGATCGGCGGCAAGGATTATTTTGAAGCCGGACCCAACATGCGGCTAACCATGAGGAATATGCTAAAGGCCGATGAAAAAACCGATTTTGCCAGCGTAGATCTGCCTGTGACGATAATCTGGGGCAAAGAAGATAAGCAGACCCCTCTCTCTGACGGTGAATCCATGGCCAGTTCAATAAAGGGAGCTAAGTTGCATATCATCGAAGGTGCACGGCATGCGCCTTTTTTTACGCATCCTAAGGAAGCGGCCAAGATCGTGGCCGAAGCGACTAAGAACTAAGGTATGAGTGTTTTTAATTCGCTTGGCTCCAACTATGGACCAACTTCGAAAGCTTATTCCTTAAAGAGCCCCGCAAAATCAGCATGGACCATGGAAGAGTACTTGCATAAAAAGTACAGAACGAAAAAAGTTTTCCTGACATACAAAGGCCGTGAAGCCATAGCATTAATATTGAAAAATTTGGCTTTACCCAATGGCAGTTTAGTAGCGATAAACGGCTATACCTGCTATGCGGTCTACCAGGCAACCGTGGCGGCGGGGCTAAGGCCTTATTACTTGGATCTACCCGAAAATGGCCTTAACTTTACGGCGCCAACACTTAGACATGCTGTCATCAATGAGCCTGATATTAAAGCAGTTATTGTTCAAAACACCCTCGGTATGGCTTGTGATATCACAGCCATTAAAAAAGTTTGCAATCAAAATAAGCTGTTTCTGATTGAGGATCTGGCGCACTCGATCGGTCTGCAACACCTAGGCGGCCAAGAAGCAGGTACGGTGGGGCAAGCTGCAGCCTTGTCTTTTAGCCAAGATAAATCCGTCGATTCGGTTACCGGTGGCGCAGCGCTGTTTAACTTTCCAGTCGAACCTAAGGTTGAGTATCAACCGGCCAACGCCTGGCATCGCTTTGCTACCCGTCTGTATCCGTGGACGACCCGACTAATTAGAAGCACCTTCAGCTTAGGACTCGGTAGAGTTTTACTAAAGGCTTTCAAGCTCACTAGGCTGCTGCCCGGACCGATGAGTGGTGGAGCAGACCATATTCACGCCCTACCCAATTGGCACAGCTTCGTAGCCTATAACGGTTACCAAATGCTTGCTGGCTTGAATTTGCATCGGCAAAAAATCGCTGAGATATATAGGCAATCGCTGCCAAGCTCAGTTCAATTTGATCATGTTGATGGCTCAATTTATCTTAGGTTTCCAATCCGGGTCAATGACCCCGCAGGCTTAATAAGCTACTTAAAGCAATATGGAATATATTTGGCAGATCGCTGGTACGACGCGCCGGTGGCCCCGGCACGCTCGCTTAAGTTAACCAATTATCAAAAAGGCCAGTGTCCTGTTGCCGAGCGAGTTGCCAGCCAAATGGTCAACCTACCAACTCATGTAAATATTAACGAGGAACAAGCCAGAATCCTTACCGAGAAGGTGACACAATGGCTGAAATAAAGACGCATTCCATCGAAGATAAAAATACTTGGGAAACTTTTTTAGCCACCCGTGGCGAGGCAAATTTTTTACACTCGTGGTATTGGGGCGAGTTTTATAAAAGATTAAATCGCCTGGTTTTTAGGAGAGGTTTTAACGACGGCCTAAATCTAGAAGGTGTTTTGTTAGCTGTGGTCGAACCCGCCAAAAGGGGGCGACATTTGATAGTTCCTGGAGGGCCGATTATCAACTGGAGCAATGCACCAATAGTTAAGGCTTGGGTTGATGAAATAAAAGCTATAGCCCACTCAGAAAAATGCGTGTTTGTAAGGGTCCGCCCGCAGCTATCGGACACCCCAGAAAATAGAGATTTTTTTAGGTCTCTAGGTTTTGTAAAAGCGCCTATGCATTTGCATGCTGAGCTGACCAGCCAGTTGGATCTGACAAGAACCGATGATGAATTAAAAAAGGGGATGCGCAAGGGTGCGCGATATGAGCTGAACCGCTCCCAAAAGTTGGGCGTGCAAGTTGAAGCTGTAGGCGACGCGCGCTACATCGACGAGTTTTATGAGCTCCAACTACGAACTGCCAAGCGGCAAAAATTTGTCCCTTTCTCCAAGAGATACTTGAGCGAGCAATTTGCAGCTTTTGCAGCGGATAACAAAGTGCTGATGTATAGAAGCACGCATCAAGGCCAGCTGTTGGCTATGGCTTTCATTATTTTTTACGGCACCGAAGCAGACTATCATTATGGCGCTAGCACCGATCTGGCTCGGCAAATACCCGGTGCCTATTTAATACAATGGGAGGCAATCGCCGAGGCGAAAAGACGCGGTTGTTCGCGTTATAACTTCTGGGGAGTCACGGAGCACGGTCAAACCAAACATCGTTTTTATGGCGTCTCAGTTTTTAAAAGAGGCTTTGGTGGAGTTGACGTGGCTTACTTGCCAGCGCACGATTTGGTGATAAACAAAGCTCGCTACGCGCCGACTTACCTGTTTGAAACCGGACGCCGCAAACTCCGACGTCTATAACTACCTATTATCTCTGTTAAAATAGAGCTCATGAGTTGGGCTGGAGCGAATTCGTTGAATCATTGTAAATTGCTAATTGATAATTTATTGAAAATTGAAAATTGTGAATTGAAAATTGCCTACGGAGGAGGCCTATGAGGCGTTATAATCCGCAGGAGATTGAGCCCAAGTGGCAAAAAGTTTGGGAAGATACCAAGCTTTACGAAGTTGACACCAGTGACGGCTCTAGAAAGTTTTATATCATCCCGATGTTTCCCTATCCCTCGGGGGATTTGCACATTGGCCACTGGTACAACTTCGCCCCGACTGATACGGTAGCTCGCTGGCACCGGATGCAGGGCCGCCGGGTCTTGCACTCTATCGGCTTTGACGCCTTTGGACTGCCGGCAGAGAACGCCGCCATAAAACGTAATATCCCGCCGGCACAGTGGACTAAAGACAACATCGCGGCCATGACCAAGCAGCTTAAAACCATCGGTCCAAGCTACGACTGGTCAAAGGTAGTAACCACCAGTGATCCAGCCTATTACCGCTGGACCCAGTGGTTGTTCTTGAAGCTGTTTGAAAAAAAGCTGGCTTACCGGGCCAAGGGGGTAGTGAACTGGTGCCCTAAAGATCAAACTGTGCTGGCCAATGAGCAAGTAGTCGGTGAAGATAATGTTTGTGATCGTTGCGGCACCCCAGTTGTGCGAAAAGAAATGGAACAGTGGTACTTCAAGATTACCGACTACGCTGAGCGACTACTAAAAGATTTAGATGAGATGGATTGGCCGGGGCGGGTCAAACTGATGCAGACCAACTGGATTGGTAAAAGCCAAGGTGCTTTGATCGATTTCAAGCTGGACGGCTCAGAAGATAAGATTTCGGTATTCACCACCCGGCCGGACACTATTTTTGGTGCTACCTACATGGTCTTAGCGCCGGAGCATGAAATACTCAGGCAATTAAGTATTTCTGATGAGGTCAAAAAGTATATAGAGCAAACCACTCGCAAGACCGAGCTGGAACGCAAGGAAGCTGAAAAGGAAAAAACCGGGGTTTTTACCGGCTCCTATGCTATTAACCCGGTAACGAGCGAAAAAATCCCCATCTGGGTAGCCGATTACGTGTTGATGGGTTACGGCACCGGCGCCATCATGGCCGTCCCCGCCCACGATGAACGAGATTGGCAGTTTGCGAAGAAATACGATTTGCCAATCAAAGGCGTTGTTATTCATGACTTCGGTGAGCCGCTAGCCGACGAAGAGTATGTCGAGGGTGTGGTAGTAATTGCCTATGATCCTAAAACGAAGAAATATCTGGCTCTGGATAAATGGGCCAATGGAGTGGGACTAGCTGGAGGCGGAATAAACGAGGGCGAGTCTTATGAGGAATGTGCCAGGCGTGAACTGCTTGAGGAGACCGGTATCTCAGATGTCGAGTCTTGGATTAGGTTAGGCGAACCAGTCTATTCGCACTACTACAACAACCTTAAAGACACCAATAAACGGTCTTTAGGGCAGGGATACCTCGCAATCGTAGATAGCAGCCAGAAGCTGAAAGAGTCAGGGCTGGAAGCTCACGAGAACTTTCAACCAGCTTGGATAGATATGGATAGCATCAGAGTGGGTATCAACAAGCTCCGTCCCTCTAAAGGCACCGGTGGTGTGGATCATTGGCTGGAAATGTGCGACCGGGCGGAGAAAGCAGTGGAAGCTTATATGAACCAGCAGCCGTATGAACAAGACCCCTACAGTGGTGAGGGTCTTTTGATTAACTCTGGCGGCTATGACGGTCTGCCGTCGGCCGAGGCGCGGGAGAAAATCGTGGCTGATTTGGCGAAACAGGGTATCGCTAAAGAAGAGACCAACTATCGACTACGTGATTGGCTGATCAGCCGCCAGCGCTACTGGGGCCCACCAATACCGGTAATTTACTGCGACAAGTGCGGTATCCAAGCTGTATCAGAGAAAGACCTACCCGTACAACTACCAGAAAATGTCCATTTTCGGCCGACCGGCCAATCACCTCTGTTGCAAGATGAAAACTTCGTAAACACCAAGTGTCCGTCTTGCGATGGTCCGGCCAAACGCGAAACCGACACCATGGACACCTTTGTTGATTCCAGCTGGTATTTCTTGCGCTATCCTAGTCCGGATTTTGAGCAGGGTCCTTATGACCCGCAAATTGTCAAAGATTGGGGGCCGGTGGATCACTACATCGGTGGTATTGAGCATGCCATTCTGCATCTGATGTACGCCCGCTTCATCACCATGTTTTTGCGTGATTATCATGGTCTGCCATTTGAGGAGCCGTTCAAGAAGTTGTCTAACCAGGGCATAATTTTGGGGCCGGATGGCCACAAGATGAGCAAATCCCGCGGCAATGTCGTCAGCCCCGATGAACAGGTAACCAGTTACGGTGCTGACAGTCTGCGACTGTATATGATGTTCATGGGTCCCTACGATCAAGGCGGACCCTATAACTTGGGCGGAATCACCGGCACCCGAAGATTTTTAGAGCGGGTCTGGAGTTTGGCAGGAGAATTTACCGAGGCCCAGCCCGGTTCACCGGGGGCCAAGGAAGAAGTCGAGCTAACTTCAGCCGTCCACCGTACAATTAAAAGTGTTTCACAAGACCTAGAGCAACTAGCCTTTAATACAGCAATTGCCTCGATGATGAGCTTGGTCAACGAGCTGCATGCCCGCAGAGAATCTACGGGTATAGCCAGAACTCCGGCTTGGCAAAACGCTCTAGACAGCCTAGTGTTGCTGTTAGCTCCCTTTGCGCCACACATTGGCGAAGAGCTGTGGCAGGACTTGGGGCATAAGACTTCGGTACATAGTACTAAATGGCCGATGTGGGACGAGCTGTTGATCAAGCAGGAAACTGTGAAATTGGCGGTCCAAATCAATGGCAAGGTGCGGGCCGAGATTGAGGTGTCAGTTGACATTTCTGAAGCTGAGGCTATAGAAAAGGCAAAATCGGCTGATAAGGTGGTCAGCTACCTGGAGGGCAAAGAGATAAAAAAGGCTATATATGTGCCCGGCCGTTTAGTCAGTTTAGTGGTCGCTTGAGATTTCTACCGAAGTTAGCTATACTTACGCCTAAGTCGTATCAATTCAAGCAAAATGAGTCAGGAGTGTATTTCGCGTGGGTAAACCCAAGAAACGGACCACCCCCCGCCGTACCAGGTCGCGGCGTTCTCATCATTTGCTTAAATTGGCCCGTCGGGTAAATGCTACCAGCCCGGTCAAGGTCTATACGACCCGCCGCGAATCAGGGGCCAAAAAAACCGCTGCCGGCAAGTCAGCCAGCCCATCCGATAAGGCGTAGGCTATACTTAAAAGTTAGTTAGGAAGATTAAAAACATAGCGCTATATGAGTGCCAACCGTCATCTCGGCCGGATAGTCGCTCTTCAGACTTTATACGAACAGGACTTTCGTAAAGAGTCAGGGGATAAGACTCTGGTGCTCGACCAGGTGTTGAACCGTAACTTCGAACGCTACAGTGACACCATTGAGGATAAAAGGTTTGTCGAGGATCTGGTACAGGGTGTTGATAAGAACGCCGAGGCCATCGATGAAATCATCCGTCCCGTAGCGCCGGAGTGGCCGATTGAGCAAATCGCCCGCATCGACCGATCAATCCTTAGGATGGGGGTTTTTGAGCTGTTGTTCGACCAAAAGGTTCCACCCAAGGTGGCCATTAATGAGGCGGTCGAGCTGGCTAAAGCTTTTGGTGGCGACAATTCTTCCAAATTCGTTAATGGTGTCCTTGGTACTGTACTTAGAAATAAGGAGTCAAAGGCCAAGCCGAAGGCATCAAGAAAGACTAAAACAAGCAAGTCCAAGTCAAAATCTAAGGAATAGCCTTAAGTTTACGTATGAAGATGAAACGACCTCGCCCGGGCGTGAGAATACGCCGATTTGTCAAACGGCATCGGCCGGTCATCCGGCAAGTAGTCCGCGAGCCAACCGCTGGCGGTATTGTCTTTCGTTACGCCGCCGACAACAAAACTATAGAGATGCTGTTAATCGGTGATTCTAAAGGCCGCTGGACTATTCCAAAGGGTCATATCGAAGAGGGCGAGACTCCCCGAAGAGCTGCCGAGCGCGAAATCCGGGAAGAGACTGGATTGGCCGAGATGAAAGTCATGGACTGGCTAGGCAAGATTAATTTCCGCTATCGCCGTAATGACAGCTTAGTGCTAATGACTACGGAGATTTTTCTAATTGAAGCGTTAGGTGAAACTGATGGGCTGAAGCCCGAAAAATGGATGACTAGCTTGGCGTGGCTGGAAGCTAATGACGCCCTGGAGAAAATAGAGTACGATGACATCGGCAAACTTATTCTGCTGAGTCTAAAGAAGATTAAAAAGCTGGGTCCGCCACACGCCCGGCAGAGTCGCGGATAGAGGTAAGGAACTGCATATGGACGTGTCTAAATATCAAGCATTCGCCAGTGAACATCTGGGCGGGTTTAAGAATATCAACCTGCTAGTTACCGCCTTTACTCATCGTTCCTACCTTAATGAGCATAAAAAAACGGCTGGCGGGCATAATGAGCGACTGGAGTTTTTGGGAGACGCCGTATTGGAGCTGGTAGTCACGGAGCATCTATACAGCAAGTTTGATGAGCCCGAAGGAGTTCTGACCAACTGGCGCAGTGCTTTGGTACGCACCGAAAGCCTGTGTGCTGCGGCTAAAAGGTTAGGCGTTGAGCCATTACTTCGGCTGAGCCGCGGAGAGAAACGCGGCAGTCAACGGGCCCGGGAACAAATACTAGCCAACTGCTACGAGGCAGTTATTGGAGCTATCTACCTGGAGAGAGGCTACCCAGCTACTAAGAAATTCATCAGTGAAACACTCCTGCCAACATTCGATGAGATACTCTACAGTGGCTCTTGGGTCGATCCTAAATCCCGCTTGCAGGAAGCTGTACAAAGCAAAGAAGGCTTTACTCCTGCCTACAAAGTGATAAGTGAGGAAGGCCCGGATCATGATAAGACCTTTGTAGTCGGAGTCTTTATCGATAACAAGCTTAGAGGCGAAGGTACTGGTCCTAGCAAGCAAGCGGCCCAAGTAGCCGCCGCCGCGGCTGCCCTAAAACTGTATCAGAAGGCGAGTTGATTTGACCACAGGGGTGAATATCTGTAAAATGGCCAAGACATGTTAGCTATCAGGTTAAAAAGGACCGGCCGTTCCGGGCATGCCCAGTTCAGGGTGATTATTCAAGACAGCCGGGCTCACCCTAAGCGCGGCAAGGTGGTTGCCTATGTAGGCAGTTACGATCCGCATACTAAAACCGCGGCTTTGGAACATGAGGAAATCTCTGAATATTTAGGTAATGGCGCCCAGCCATCAGACCGCGTAGCTAAACTTCTCAAGAAAGAAGGGGTTAAATTACCCTCGTGGGTTAAAGTGGCGGCTGACAAGAAACGCCCGGTTAAAAATGTCGAAAAAATGCGCCGTAACGCACCCCCGGTAGATAAGCAGCAATCAGCCGAACCCGTTGGTGAGGAGCAGCCAACCGCTGAAGAGTCCCCGCCTACAACTGATGAGCCAACTAGTGCGCCAGAGCCTCAACTCGAGGAAGACCAGTCTTCCGCTGAAGAGGAGATTCCCGCTGAGCAGCCAACCGAAGGGACCAGCCCGCCTTCAACACCCAAGTCCGCTTAAACCGTAGCGTTCAGAGGACGCCTAAAACTTGCTATAATAATTACGGAAAAGCACGACTACAATTAGGGAGGATTCCGGATGAGCAGTATCGACCAGCAATTTGTTGAATACATCGTAAAATCGGTAGTAGGTAAACCAGAAGCTGTAAAAATTGAGCGCCGAATTGATGAGAAGGGCGTTCTGTTAGAACTGACTGTGGACCCCGAAGACTTGGGCCGAGTAATCGGGAAAAGGGGCGCTACCGCTCAGTCGCTGCGGACTCTACTTCGGGCTTTGGGAACCAAAAATGATGCCCGCTACAATCTGAAAATCATCGACACCGGCTCCCCGCCGCCCCGAACCTCAACAACCAGAGACGACGATAGGCCCACCAGGGATGATACCCCTGTGAATGATAAAACGGCCGATGAACCCGCTGATCAGCCATCAGTCGCACCTGACGATGTGGATGAAGCTGAAGATGAAGATTTGGATAAGGTTGAGGCTAAGACTAAAGACACCTCTGATGTCATTAGCCGAACCCGCAAAGAATTAGCCGACCTCGACGACCTAGACGTTTAATCTACCCGTAAATGACCATTCAGATTATTACTCTGTTTCCGGAGATGTTTGAAGGTGTGCTCAACACCAGCATGCTCCGCAAGGCCCAGGAGAAAAAGCTAGTCGATTACGGACTTATTAACCTGCGTGACTATGGTATCGGACCACGAAAACAGGTGGACGACACACCATATGGCGGTGGTGATGGTATGGTACTTAGGCCCGAGCCACTAGTAGTAGCTATAGAAGATGCCAGATCAAAGGTTAGTAATCAAGAATCAGAAGTTATTTTGCTCACTCCGCGAGGAGCAGTATTTACCCAGGCCGATGCCCGAGAACTCGCTAAATGTAGCAGCCTTATCCTGGTATGTGGACGGTATGAGGGATACGATGAACGGGTTGCGAAGTTTGTAAATAGGCAGGTTTCGATTGGTGACTATGTCCTTACCGGCGGCGAGCTGCCGGCTATGGTAGTAGCCGATGCCGTTACCCGTTTGATCCCCGGAGTTTTGGGTGGCGAGACTAGTGCTGAACTGGAGAGCTTCAGTGATGGGGTTGCTAAGGAGCACCCGCACTATACCAGACCCGAACAGTTCCGGGACTTGAAGGTCCCTGAGGTATTAATATCGGGGAATCACGAGGCTATTGCCGACTGGCGCAAAAAACATAGCGTTTAAGCTATAATGTGCTTAAGAGCTAAAAATTGGGGGGTCATATGAGAACAGCAACTAGACTAAAAAAATCTGCGACGACAGTAACGGCGCCGCCAAACTTGCCTAAAAGTCATTCCGGGTCGGTTACTTTACTGGGGCTGGTTTTCTTGGCCATGGCGGTCACTCAACTAATCAGCTTCAATGAGTTTGAGGTCGTCCTAGCGGTTGGCGGTTTCGGTAATACATCCGTTGTCGCTACTATTTTGATCTTGGCTGAGCTTTTGGCGGCTGTGGGATTCCTCAGACTGCGCATTAGTCACTTGCTAAGAGTGCTAAGTGCCATCTCGGCGGTAGCAGTTAGTGGTTTTTGGTTTGTTCAAAACATTAGGCTTATCTCTGATGGTATGGCTGGTTTGATACCTAATGTCGGTTTCTTTGGAGACTATTTAGTTCAAAGCCCGGGCTGGTGGACTACGCTTCAGACTGCAGCTCTCGTTTTTTGGGTGATATATTCGCTCAATCTAATGCGTTCTAGTCTATCTCTTGAAGAGGCCTAAATGTTCAAATTGCCCGAACTTGGATACAGTTTTGATGCCCTAGAGCCTCATATCGACGGCTTAACCATGGAAATCCATCATGACAAGCATCATGGAGCATACGTCGAGAAACTGAATGATGCCCTTAAGGGGCACGATGACCTGCTTAAAATGGATATTGTGGAACTAATAACAAATCTGAGCAAAGTCCCGGAAAATATAAGGACAACCGTTCGTAATAACGGTGGAGGACACGCTAACCATAGTTTTTTCTGGACGATTATGTCACCAGATGGCGGCGGTGAACCGAGTGGTGAATTTGCGGTAAGTCTAAATAAGGCATTTGGGAGTTTAGGGGATTTCAAAGGTAAGTTTAAGGAAATAGCCCTCAGCCGGTTCGGCTCCGGCTGGGCGTGGTTGTGTTATCACCATGGGAAACTACATCTTTGTAGTACCCCCAACCAAGACAGTGCAGTTATGGAAGACAAAAGCCATGCACCGTTGCTTGGCCTAGATGTCTGGGAGCACGCCTATTATTTGAAGTACCAAAACCGTCGGGCAGACTACGTTGACGCTTGGTGGAATGTAGTCAACTGGAAGCAAGTAGAAAAATACTTCGGAATGCTAACCGCCGGCTAAAGCCGGCCGTTAGCCGGTATCCATTACCCGACGTCCGAGCGGTATCCTGTTACCGGTAAAGGCCCGGCAAACGGCAAGCGGACAACGGTTAACGGAATTACTTGACTAGTCAAGTAATTATCTCAGGCTAGCATAACAGGGGTAGTTAAGCTATAATTGTGCTGTTCAATCCGGGATCGTCTAATGGTAGGACGCTAGACTCTGTACCGTACCTAGAATTTTGATAGTGGCGAGTGGCCAAGCGGTAAGGCGCCTGACTCTGGATCAGGAGATCGTAGGTTCGAATCCTACCTCGCCAGCCAAATTCTAGGTGCGGGATTGGTTCGGTCATCAAAACCGCGCGCAGGAGCTTGCTTCGAGCACGGTTGCGGATGTGCGCTGTCCAAGTCCCGGAGTCATATATTTACAAAGATGTCATATTATGTTACTATATAATTATGGCGGCTGTATCATATGAATCAAACCCCCTGTCTGATTACAAGCCCCCTTTTGAAGAATACGGCGAAAATCCCAACATTGATATTGTTTATCACGCGACAACTAACGATAGATTAAGAGGTATAGAAAACGGTCTTCAGCCCTTTCACGAAATCGATGACCCGATGGGTGTCGATAATTTACTTGACGGAGTCAGACCAGAACTTATAAAGGGTTTAGGAATCTCACGAGGGGATGCTTTGTATGCCCATCCATACATTGATGTAATTGATTGGCTCAACAAAAAAAGGAAAAAACCAAGAAAGGGGAGAGATTCTAATTTCCGAGTAGGTATCGGAGTTGCTGTAAATCCACAAGAAACATATGTTTTTGACGCATTCAATCTAGGATTTCTGACACATTCAATGGGCGAAGCATTACGGCGTGGCGAGAACCCATCTGATGTTGAATCCGTTATTGAACAAGCACAACAGTATTGGGCAAGCGGTGTCCGACTGGATGAATTCAGGCGTTTATACAAAGCTCAGTTTAATGAAAACGGTGCCAGCTATGAGCGTACAGATAACGAAATTTTATATTATCCATGGGTAATGATATATCCAGAAGTTTTGGTCAGAGGACCTATTGACCCATCCCGATTACAGTGGACCGTATCTGGATTAAGAGTAAATTAGCTCTAACTTCGCTGGGTTCTTGACCGACAAGCGGAGCCAAAATTTGTTAGAATTTTATTTTTATGGTATCGTATGATTCTAACTCCATTATATGGGAAGAGTTTTTTCGTATAGTGCCATTGAGGCTGGAAAAGTGCCGCAGCCTCATGACTTTAAACAAGCCGCGGTACTGTTCGCCGAGCTGGCAGAAGGTGGTATCCGAAGCGGCGCTATAGATGGTAGCTTTATTTATGGCTCAGTGGCACTTGGTGTAGCGAACTACCGTAGCGATTTTGACGCACTGCTGTCCTTAAATAGCCAAAGACCAAGCTCATATTCGGCAGCTAGGGTAATTACTCAGCAGTTACTGCTTGAAACCGAACATACCATACCTGTTTTACCTATAGTTCAAACTAAGAATGCCCTTAAAGACGGCAATCATGAAATGGACAGGTTTTTCGGCCAGCACTTAATGGGTGATTACCGAATAGTCCAAGGGAATGACCCTGCGGGATACATGGAATTTGCGAATCATCCCGCTGGTGAAATATTGAGTAGCTACTTATTTCAGAAAAAGAGAAGATTGGCCAACTCTTACGCAATAGCCGATCCGCTGGATGTAAACGAAGGTGGTATTCAGAGAATGCTGGAGCTTCCCCAAGCGGTGGGGCGCAAGTTGTTGCAAGCTGTGATAGAGGCCGATCATGTCCTGGAAGTTCCGGAAACGCTACAACGGACTGCCGAAAAGTCGATGGTTCTTGGCGAGACCCGCAAACTCCTTCGTGATAATGGAATTGGCGAAGGTTTTGAGGGTTTGGTGGTCGCCAATGACGAGTATGATGTGCTTCTTGAAGAGACCATAAAGGGGGGCGTCGATGAGGAAACTTACCACGACGTTATTAGAGGTTTTCACGCTAACCTACCCAGAGCAATAACCTGGATTGAACAGGTTGAGCAATCTTTTTTACCGCTCTTTAGATAACACGTAAGTCTTACTTAAAGTTATAATAGTTCAAGGGGAGGTTACAATTAAAAGAAAGAACTTCTCCGAGGAGACAGCCGATTCGGTAGTTGATGTTTTTGAGGCTATTAAACGTGCTCTAATCCGCCGCGGCTTTATTCGTCAACGGCAGGTCTCCAAAAAAACACCGCCCTCGAAAACCCCACCTAAGTTAGTCGATGTTGCCCTAAAATCGCACGACATATTATTCAAAGCCACCACCGTCTTTCCATTTACCCTTTTTCCGGACACCGTGACTCTGGACAGGGAAAAGCTAACGTTCGCTACCCGGATTTTCTTTCGGGTAGCTAAATTAACTAGTGTTCCAGTGCGAGATATCTTGAGCGTCGAGGCTGATATCGGACCCTTTTTTGGCTCGGTGCACACCGCTTCTCGGTATTTCATAACTAATCCCTATGCCATAAATTTCCTGTGGCGCCGTGATGCTGTTCGTCTGCAAAGAATGCTGCAGGGCTACATCATTGCTCATGAGCAGGGCATTGATTGCGACAGTATCGAAACCGACAAACTGGTAGCTATGCTAAATGACCTCGGCAAGGGTGATACCGACTAGGTTGACTTGGGTTCGAGGAGTGTGTTTGAATTGCCAATGAACTTATGGCAAAAAAAACAAAAAAAACTACTGATTGGCTGCAGTCAGCCGCGCTTCGAACCACCCGCCTTCACTTTTTGTATGTTGGTGCCTACATGGCTTCTATCATTGTCTTTGACTCGTGGAATCTACTGACCCATGAGGCAGTCAGCGATTTTTGGACAATTGCCATTAGTCTGCTAGTTCTAAATACTGTTTTCTGGTACTTAGCTCGGATGACATTTGCTAATCCCATGGTTTATCAACTATTGATACTCTTGCTGGTGGTAGCTGATATTATCTTTGCCAGCCTAACTATCTACTGGGAAAGAGGCTTGGCCAGTAGTTCGGTCATTTTATATACTGTGCCGATCATCACGGCGGCGGCCTTGCGCAGTCGAAGCACTCTAATAGCAACGGCAACGCTGTGCGCGGCGGGCTATTCAGCGGCCGCTGTCAAATACTTTTACCAGCATTACGGAGAAAGTTTCCGGGTTGAGCTTTATGGTGAGATCGGCCTCTATAGCGCGGTCTTCTTTATCTTGGTCGGATTGCTGCTGGTAGTTGTTCGTCCCAGCAAGATTGGCCCTTAGTTTTTAGGGTACAATTAGGTTATGCTTTTTGAGTTCTTTGCCTGGTGGTATGGACCCGGCTGGCTTCAAGCCTGGAAAAACTCCTTGGAATGGTTGTTGAGCGTGCAGGCTATGTTCTCAGTTGATGTGCTGATTAAAACGCTATTTTCACCATGGAAGCGAATTATTAGCCTCCCGGGCCGCTCCCTGGACGAAAAATTTCGAGCCGCTATAGATAATTTAGTCTCCAGAGTTATTGGTTTCATGGTGCGTATTTTGGTTCTAATCGCGGCCGTGATAATTATGATAGTTACGCTCGCCGTAGGCGTCGCTTTGGCAATACTTTGGCCGCTAATTCCATTTCTAGCTGTAGGCCTGATAGTCTGGGGTATCCTGCCATGAATCTGAATGCCGGCAGTTGGCGAGCTCGTAAAGCCCGGACCGCGGCCCGAATAAGCGACAGTTTATGGCGTGTCTGGATCATGGTGCTAATCATGCTTGGTCTTGGTGGGGTTGCTATGCTTTTTTCAGAAAGCACCCGTCGCTTTGGGTATATCTGGTTGGGGTTAGCTCTTTTTGCTCTGATGGGGGCACTTTGGTACAAGCAGGACTTAAAGAATCTGCCGCCACGGACTCCGGCCCGGTCGTTAGACGATATGCTCGAACCAGCTCTTTTAGCCGAGGTTACTAAGCACCACGAACTAAATCCGCAGACTGCCTGGGAATCTGCCGCTAAGGTCTGGGAAGGCCGCTTCATGATAAACCACCTCCTGCTTGATAGTAGCCAAATTAAGCAGAGGTTAAGCGCTCAAGCATCGGATATTCCCGCCGTGTGGCAGGCTTCCGCGGCTTTTGCCTTCAAAGATAATTCAGTTGAGCTGAACGGCGCTGCGCTAACAGCTGGGCTGATAACCAGCTCTCCTGCAGTTAAACAGTATTTGGCCACAATTAATCTTAAGGAAGATGAGATAGCCGAAACTTGTAGCTGGGCGCAGCGGTTGATCTCTTTTATAAATCAGCCTAAGCCAAACTTTGGTGGTATTGGACGGGACTGGGCTGTCGGTTTTACGCCAATGCTGGATAGATTTGGGGAGAACATCAGCCGGGTCATCGAAGCCGGCGGAGGACACTTCCACACCCTAGCCCATGTCGATATCCTAGATAGCGTCATCCATAATTTGAGCCAAGGCTCTGGCGGGGTTGCTTTGGTGGGTCCCAGCGGCGTGGGCAAAACTGGGGTAGCTTTTGCGCTGGCTCAGCGGCTACTGGAAGGTCGTGACAACAGTCTTCGCTATCACCAGCTTATTAGTCTGAATGCCTCGGCCATCGTTTCAGCTTCCGGACGGGAGCTGGAGAAAATTATCCTGACCCTGTTTACTGAAGCATCACATGCCGGCAATATCATCATTTTCTTGGATGAAGCCAGCCTGTTCTTCGGTAGAGGCGCTGGAGCCTTTGATATGAGCCAGATTCTCTTGCCCTTAATACAAAACCGTTCGGTCCGGATCGTGGGAGCTTTTAAGCCTAACGACTGGCAGCAGCTTCGGGCTACTCAGGAATCCTTGGCGGCTCAGCTGGTGACCGTTAATATCACTGAACCAGAGCCGGAAATTACCATGAAAATTTTGGAAGACACCGCTCTGACTCTGGAAGCTAAGAATGGTCTGTTAGTTAGCTTTCAGGCGGTCCGCGAGGCTTACCGGCTCAGTGGCCAGTACTCACAGGAACTGGCCTATCCGGGTAAGGCGATTACTATGCTGGAGCAAGCTATACCATACGCCAACGGTAAGGTTGTGACGGCCGCCTCAGTCCAGACTGCGGTAGAGAGGACCAAGGGTGTTAAGGTTAGCAAAGCTGACGCGCCGGAGGTTGATGTTCTACTCAATTTGGAAGATAGGATTCACCAGCGGATGATAAACCAGGAACCGGCAGTCAATGTGGTGGCGGCTGCACTGCGCCGAGGCAGAGCGGGGGTAGCCAATCCCAACCGGCCAACCGGCAGCTTTCTATTCTTAGGACCCACCGGAGTCGGAAAGACCGAACTGGCTCGCTCGCTAGCTGCCACATACTTTGGCGACGAGCGGCAAATGATACGCCTGGATATGACTGAGTACCAGCAGGAGAGTGATGTTTCCAGATTGCTAGCGACTGGCGGGGATCTTCACATGAGTTTGATAATGTCTATCCGCCAGCAGCCGTTCTCGGTGGTGTTGCTTGATGAGGTTGAGAAGGCTCATCCCAACGTACTTAACCTACTACTTCAGTTACTAGATGAGGGGCAGCTGACTGACCAAAGCGGAAAGCCGGCCTCCTTTAAGAGCACTATTATCATCGCTACTTCTAACGCCGGCTCAGCCGAGATAACCCAACGAGTAGGGGCTGGCGACAGTCTGCAGAATTTTGAACGTCCCTTGATTAATAAATTGATAGCCGAGGGTGTATATAGAGCTGAGCTGGTCAATCGTTTCGATGAGATTGTGCTGTTCCGTCCGCTCAGAGCCCAAGAACTCACACAAGTGGCCCAGCTGATGCTGGCTAGTGTCAACAGAACACTGGCCAATCAGAATGTCGAGGTTAAGCTTACTAATGAGGCGCTAGCGGTGATTGTCGAGGCCGGCTATGATCCGCAGTTCGGCGCTCGGCCAATGCGCCGGGTAATCCAAAATATGGTAGAAGACGCCGTGGCTTCCAAAATCTTGGGCGGACACGCTCAGCCGGGAACGGTTATCACACTGGACGCTGATGACCTGGCCCCTAATCAGTAAGGTATAATAGTAAGTAATGCAGAGGTCCGCGATAGAGGCCGAAGGCGTTACCAAACGCTTCGGTAAGCTAGTTGCCGTCGATGACATCAGCTTCAAGGTTGATGGCGGTGAGATATTTGCTTTTCTGGGACCTAACGGAGCCGGCAAGAGCACAACCATCAAAATGCTAACCACTATGCTGCGTCCCAGCTCTGGCAAGCTGTATTTAGCAGGCCATGATGTGACCCGCGAACAGGCCTGGGCCCGCAAATCATTTGGAATTGTTTTTCAGGACCCCAGTCTCGACGAAGAGCTAACAGCCTACGAGAATATGGAGCTGCACGCCGCGCTTTATCACGTTCCCAAGATTGAGCAGCCTGAGCGAATAATCGACCTTCTTAAATTAGTTGGTCTGTCTGAGAGAAAGGACAGTTTCATTAAGACTTTTTCCGGTGGGATGCGCCGCCGCCTGGAAATCGCCCGGGGTCTATTGCATCACCCCAAGGTATTGTTCTTAGACGAGCCGACTCTCGGACTGGATACCCAGACCAGAAATGTGCTCTGGGATTACGTGCGTAAATTGTCCAAGAGTGAGGGCATGACTATTTTCTTCACTACCCACTATCTGGATGAGGCCGAAGAGATTGCCGAGCGGATCGCTATCATTGATCACGGCAAGATTGTGGCCGTTGGTACTGTCAAAGAGCTGACCAAGAAGACCAAAACTAAAACCTTGGAGCAGGCCTATTTAAAGCTGACCGGTGAATCAATCCGTGATGAAACTTCCGATGCCAATGACGGGCTGAATATGCGCAGCGCCATGCGGATCAGGAGTCTTAGGGGGTAAGGATGCAAGTACTATCTGTTTTATGGCTTCGTCAGATGCGGCGGTATTTACGTTCCCGCTCTCGGATAATCGGCTCTATCGGTCAACCGTTGCTTTTTTTACTGGCCTTGGGTTACGGCTTAGGGGCGGTCTTTGAGCGGGCCGGAGAGATAGATTACTTGGAGTTTTTAGTACCGGGTATTATCATGCAGACCATTCTTTTTTCTTCTATCTTCTGGGGAGCCATCATCATCTTTGACCGTCGTTTTGGGTTTTTGTCGGAGCTTCTGGTGGCACCGGTCTCCAGACTAAAAATTTTGTCTGGGAGCTGTAGTGGCGGGGCCACCATCTCACTTATCCAGGCTACTACGGTGTTGGCTATCTCGGTTATTTTGGGCTTCCGGGCTCAGAGTATTTGGGTCTATATACCGGCGCTGGTCATCATGGCTATCTTATCGCTTGCCCTAACCAGTTTTGGCGCCGCCTTAGCTTCGTCGGTCGAGGATTTCCAGGGATTCCAAGCTATCAATAGCTTCGTGATGTTCCCGCTGTTCTTTTTGTCTAATGCTCTATACCCGCTGGACAGTGCTCCGGATATCCTGCGTATCCTAGCATCACTTAATCCGCTAACTTATGCCGTGGACGGCCTACGTTATGTATTGCTCGGCGCCAGCCACTTCTCGATTGCCTTGGACGTGGCTGTGCTGTTAGCAACCTTGGTGGTCGCTACCATGTTCGCCGTCCGGCAGTTCAACCGTATCCAAATCTAGCCGACAAGAGTCTATAATTGGCAGTGAAATGGCTACACCGGCTATATCAACGGTTGGTCTCGGTAAACAATACTCCGGCAGCAAGGTCTTTGCTCTTAATGATTTGAATCTTGATATCGCGGCTGGCGAAGTTTATGGCTTTTTGGGCCCTAACGGCGCTGGAAAAACTACAACCATCCGACTGCTGATGAATTTCATCCAGCCCAGCAAGGGTGGGGCGACCATTCTTGGCGGTGACGTCGTCAAAGATTCGGTAGCCATCCATAAAGAAGTTGGCTACATCTCGGGTGATGGCGGCTTATATCCCAAAATGACCACCACCCAGCTACTGAAATATATGACCGAGCTGCGCCCCCTTAAAAGGCGCAAGAGCTTAGCCGAGTTAATTAAACGCTTTGATGTTTCGATGAACATCAAGATTCGCGAGCTGTCGCGCGGCAATCGTCAAAAGGTAGCCATACTGCAGGCTTTTATGCATGAGCCCAAAGTACTTATTCTAGACGAACCCACCTCTGGGCTAGACCC
>MGCX01000040.1 GCA_001788565.1 Candidatus Saccharibacteria bacterium RIFCSPHIGHO2_12_FULL_49_19
TATACGCCTGTCTGTCCAACCTGCCGTCCGGCGGGCAACAGGCAGCCATGCGGAAGGATAAGCTTGTAAAAGTAGTTAAATAATGCTCTAATATGGCCAGTACCTTCCCATCATCTACCGATTGGAGCCCAAGGATGGACTTGGCAGCACACGTCGCGGCCGCTATATTCGTGGTGGTCCTGGTTATTGGCCAGAATGTCATGGCCCGGCTGGCGAAGGTTCCGACCGATACGGTGGCGAAAGATCCCGGAGCAAGCAAACTCTACCGTGTCCTCGGGGCGATCCCGCTCTCCATCTACCTGATTGGCGGTGGCTGGAGCTTTGACTGGGTTCCGGACGAGGTCAGAGTCGAGGGCTTCATCTTCATCGCCATGGGTCTGACGCTCATCTTCTGGGCCCAGTTGAGTCTGGGCCGGAACTGGGTCGGAGGCGTGGGTCTGCATGATTCCCACACTCTGATCACCAGCGGGCCCTACGCCTGGGTGAGGCACCCGCTTTACAGCGGGTTCTGTCTCGCGGCGGTCGGGATAGCCCTAGCTAGCGCTAACCCGCTGGCGGCATCGGGCGCCCTCTTGGTGGCGCTCTCCCTGCTGGTGCGGATCTGGGGCGAAGAAGAGTTGCTCAAGCGGCGCTTCAAGAAGGAGTACCTCGAGTATCGCAGCCGGACGGGGTATCTGATACCGCGCCTCCGTCAGCGATTATGAGGGGAAGAGAAGAGGAGCATTGGCTCCGCCCGGAAGAAGATCTTGAATCTTCTTCCGGGTCTGACCCGCGCTGGTGGGCGCGGGTTTTTCATGGTAGGGAGAATAGAGCCCGCGGCTATTCCTCTGGGTGGATTGCTGGATGAGCTTCGTAGAGATCTTCGATCCGCAGGCGCAACTCTGTTAAGAATGCTTCCTTGGATGTACTGCCGCCTTTTGGCGGCTCTATGGGCTCGCCGAATACCGCTCTTGCGATTCGGCGCTGGCCCTTCTTAGTGGGGTTGTCTAAACCTGAAACAGCGGCTGGTACAGTTGGAATGTTGTGCCGCTTGGCAAAAAAAGCTGTCCCAGGCTTGAACGGACCTAAGTTCGCCCGAGGATCAGTTTTGCGCAGTTCTCTATCGCCACGAGTTTCCTCAGGATAGATGCCGACTAATCGTTCTTCATCTATCCTCTCATCAATTGCCCGGAGATTATCTCTACTGAAATTTCCCCTCTTGATCTGTATCACCTCTCCGTGGTCAAAAAACCATTGCATAAAACGACCTGAAGAAAAATCATCCCTAGCGATCATTGATAAATGTCTGTCCCGTACGGCGTAGGGCAGCGCGAGGGTGTCCAAAAACGTTCGATGATTGGAGGCAACGAGAGCAGCTCCTTCTTGAGGTATGTTTTCGCGGCCAAAAACCTGCAGTCCGAAGGCTACTCGAGCTAAGGGTTTATACAAACAGTAGGTCGCAGTATAAACTGCTTCGTTATAGGCATTATGCATCTCACCAAATCGCATAAACCTAATCTTATTGCAGGCGAGTTAATTTGCAAGCACAAGCGGAAAGTGGGTGAGGGGCGGTGTGACAATCCAGCTCAGTCGACGCTAGGTGTTGGTCCGTCGGATGGTGCCGTTTCGTCGAAGATTGGGGTAAGGTCAAACTGGTGTCCATTAATTGCCAGCACTCTATCTGTCCCCCAGTCACGGAATTCAACACCAGCCTCATCGATGTTCCAGACCTGGTCAGCTTCGAAAATCCTCGGGTTATCCTCTATAACATCACTGCGTTTGCGAATACGGCTCTTGACTCCCTCCGGAATTGTAACTAGGAGTCTAAATGGCTGATCCAAAGAGGCAATTTCATCCCTGACTCGCTCAGCCTCAGCATAGGCATTTCCTAGCTGCGTTTCGGCCCAGCGGATACGCTCGGCTGCGGCCTTTAGCCTGAAGCACAAATCTTCGGCTTGGCGAACAGGGTCTACGTCACCACTCGGCTCAACTGCGTGTTCTGTTTCGTGGCTCGACATAAAGTTCTCCTTTGACTTAGATTTTCCGCCTCTGTTAGAAAAAATGCAAGCACAAGGGCTAAGAGCGAGTAGGGCCAAGTCTGATTAAAGGTTATAATTTGCCTTGGATGAACCTGTTTGACTTTGTACCCGACTATACCGAGAAGATCTATGAGACCGGCCGTGAGCCGGCCTTTATTATGCTGCTGGCTTTCGTGGCTACCTTCTTACTAACCCGGTTTTATACCAGAATGGCTCGCAAGACCGGCTGGGGAAGCACTTTTATCGGCCATACGCACGTACACCACTTGGTTTTTGGCCTGGTTTTTATTCTGGTAGCCGGGGCATTGGAATTCTCGCTGACGCACGAAAGTGGAGCCACTCAGTTACTACTGGCAGCCCTTTTTGGCGTCGGCACGGCTTTTGTGCTGGATGAATTTGCCTTAATCCTTCATCTCAGAAATGTTTACTGGGAAGAGGAGGGTCGTAAATCCATAGACGCTGTGATAGTCGGAACAATTTTCGGCGTCATTTTTCTACTGGGCATAACACCTTTAGGCACCACCGAAGACCTCGCCAGCTGGACACTAGTTGGGGTAATTGCCGTTAATCTGGTCTTTGTGGTGCTGGCCGCCTTAAAAGGCAAGATCTATATGTCGAGCTTTGGCTTATTTATACCCCTCCTGGCGATGACAGGCACCATCCGTCTGGCCGAGCCGGAGTCTATTTGGGCGCATCGTTTTTATAAACCCGGAAGCAGACAGCTCAGACGCTCCAAAGATCGTTATCGTCACTATCAGGAAGTCTGGCGACCGCGAAAAGAAAAACTGCGCGATCTAATCGGCGGCAAAGTCAGCCATTAGGCGGCTATTTTCGAGGTTTTCTAAGAAAACTGCTGTCCCGTTTGCTCATTTTCTTGCGTTGGGAACGGTTTCTCTGCAGATAAATTAATCCTGAGGCGGTTAGTAGCCCGGCAATAGTCATGGCGATTACTACATCGTGAGTTTTAAGCCGTACTCTTACATTTGAAGGATCCTCTGCGTCTATATCCACCTGATCGGCAGAAGCTCGATATTCTTCACCGTCTTTGGACTTGAATACTGTCACGGGTCTGGTGAAATGTCTTTGGCGCAAATGATTAGCTCTCGAAAAAAGATACTCTGTTACTCCAAGGCTATCCGGACTTAAATCCTCACCTGAAGTCGGACGCTGTGACTCAGAAATCCTCTCTGGCTCTTTTTCCATATATAGAATTAAATTATACCCACGCTGGAAATGAAAAGATAACAGCTGTGCTTTAATTGAGCCATGGCTTTACTTTACGCCTGGCTGGCTTCAATCTCGTCAGGTTTATCACCAATAATAATTAAAGCATCCAGTAAAGACTTAGTTAAGAACCCCTGGGCGTTTAATATTTTGTGGGTATTGATTGGGATCCCTTTCATAGCAGTTTTTGCTTTGCTTCGGGGAGCTGGTATGCCGGCTGATTGGCTGCCAATATTTCTTCTGGCGCTGTCGTTAACCGGCTTTTACATTTTTTATACCGTTTCCCTATACAGGATTGATGTATCTACAATGTCGCCATTATTTAGCCTGCGGACCGTGTTTTCAGTCATTTTAGGGGTGTGGCTGCTTAACGAGTATCTCTCTCCGGGTGACATAGTTTTAATATCCATCATAATTCTGCTAAGTCCATTAGCAGCCTACGACGACAAAATGCGCTACAGGGCCTTTTTCCAAAAGTCTATCTTTTTGGCGGTGCTGGCCATGTTCTTCCTGGCCTTTGAGGGCTACTTCGCCAATCGCTCAGCTGAAGTTAACGGCTACTCCACAACTCTGCTATGGCAGGATATTTTGGTGCTTACTTTTCTTTTACCGACATTGAAGTATGCCGGCATGAGCCGTGGATACTTCACCAAGAAGAAGCTTTTACCCTTTGTGCTCCTCGGGGTTTCGGGCTTTATCTACACCGCCACATCAATTGCCGCGTACGCTCAAAATCTGGCGCTCAGCGCGGTTATTATCTCCCTGCCGCTGTCTATGATTTTCGCTGTTTTGCTGTCAATAAAGTACAAAGATCTGTTAGAGCGGAACTCTGTAAAGGTTTACGCAGTACGGTTCTCGGCAGCCGGGGTCATGGTCGCTTCAGCAATCTTTCTGAGCCTAAAGTAAACGGCGGCAGAGTAGAGTAAGGTGTTATACTGGCGCTGATATGCGGTTTGCGATTATCAATGACATGCACATCGGCCCGCCCGGTGCTGGCTACTACGAAGGTGTTCAGAGAAAGTTGGTTTCCGAATCCGAGAGGCTTGTTAAGCAGTTTGTCGGAAAGATGAACGATAGCGAACGCCCAAAGTTCGTGGTTAATTTGGGTGATTCGATTGAAGATGTTAATAACCGAGCTGACGACATTAAAGAGTTCAAGAAAGCCATTAAACTTCTCTCGCCGCTCGAGATGCCGGTTTATCACCTCATCGGCAACCACGATGTTAAGACATTAAGTCATAAAGAGGTAGCCAAAATCTTTGGCTATGAACAGCTGTATTATTCTTTTGACTATGGAAAGTTTCATTTCGTTATCCTAAGTTTTGAGATAACCGGTAACCACCAAAAAGATCCCGGTGACATTGCCGCTGTCTTGCCCAAAGAGCAGGTGCAGTGGCTAAAGCAGGATTTGAAAAGTACTAAAAAGCCAACAGTTGTCTTTGAGCATTATGGCTTAGCGGATGATGATATGGTGGGGAACTTCTGGTTTTCAAAACAACCGGACAAAGCGCACCTATCGAACAAATTAGATGTCCGAAAAGTCCTTGAAGACTCCGAAAAAGTAAAAGCCGTTTTTACAGCGCATCAGCACTGGAATAGGATGTTTGTTCACAACGGCATTCCATATTTTACCGTCACATCTTTAGTGGAGAATTTTAATAACGATGGGGTCGCCTCAGAAGCGCATACTATCGTTAACCTAACCAAAAGACGGATAACTGTCGATGTCAAAGGCAACGATCCGGTAAGATATCTTTACAGATTTTGGCCTCGCCCAATCACTTATTTATTAAGACGGTCTAAATAGGGAGCGGCGACTAAAACGCTAGTGCTATAATACGGCGCATGGACTACTGGTTGAAGCACCTTCATCCAGGCTGGAAGGCACTAATTGTTTTTGTACTGTTCGGGGTAGCCGCCTTTCTGGTTCCTATCCGTCAGGCTTCACCGGAAGTCCCTAATGTCTTGGCTGCTACCGCGATATTCTATTCAATCTTAATCGGCTTTTATATCGCCAGTGCCATGACCAATCTTTCCAGGCTAAAAACACTAGTAGCTACTGAAACCGGCGCGCTGATTGCAATTTATCACATAGTGCAACTATCCTTGCCGGATAAGAAGAAGCAGGTCCGCGAAGCAATTGATGGCTACGTAATCAAGCGGTTTGATTACGAGATAGCCGATTATACCGAACCTACTACGAAGGAATTTTATGGCATCTTTGATTGCCTTAAAGGTGCCAAGGGTAAATCAGACGGTGAAAGCGCGGCTATTAATTA
>MGCX01000041.1 GCA_001788565.1 Candidatus Saccharibacteria bacterium RIFCSPHIGHO2_12_FULL_49_19
GTCTTGGGCGGTTAGTTTAGGAATTGCCAAACTCAAGAGAATGGCAACGATTAATACTCCACCGACGGTAAATTTGTTGATAAGTTTACTCATTGTTTCGCTAACTCCATAGTCAATTTGCAGCCAGATGCTGGCTTGGTTAATGCTATTTCACTCTGAAAGACACGATAATGTGCCTTACCCTTTAGGATGAATATACTCTAAATTATAGCTTTTGTCAATTATATTGTATGGTTTGGAATTCGATCACTGCTACAATAAGGCTAGTGCTTCATCACGTACACAAACACAAGAAAAAAAATAATCTAAGCAACGACGCTTGGGATGTTCTACTTTATTTCTTTGTCTTTACCACTCCGCTGTTCGAAATCCCCCAAGCCTATCTGATCTACAGCAAAAAGGACGCCGACGGTGTTTCGGTCCTGACCTGGGCCTATTTTGCCGCCTCCAGCGTGGTGTGGCTGATTTATGGGCTACGCAAGAAGCTCAAGCCGGTGATTTTGGCTTACTTCCTATATTTGATAATCGAGACGGTGATCGTCATCGGTATCCTAAAATACAACTAGCGTTCGTAGGTTTTGGCTTGGGCACCGAAAGCATCGACCAGCCCAGCGGTTTTGCCGGGAAAGACCTCGACCTTTAGGGTCCGCGGCCCAGTCATCTGCAGCAAGACGGTGCCGATAACTGCACTGCTAGTGTTGACTGCTTTTGGCCCTTTAATCAGGCTCATATTGTTCCAGGTCTCACCAATCGGAGTGATGTACTTCCTCTGAACCAGCTCATATCTAACTAAGCCACTGGTCTGGTCAATGGTGGCCGGGTCCGGACCACCGGCTCTAGCGTAATATTGGCGGGCATCGCTGCCGTCAGTAGTAGTGGTATCCAGATTCGGCCCATATTTAGGATAGCTGTCGTAGTTACCGATGGATATCACAATGACCGATGGATCATACATATCGGGCGCGATTGATAAATGCCCACCCCAATATTCCATAGCCGCGTTCTTAAAATCACGGTAGCCGCCTGTGCCTTTTTCAAACCAATTGCCGATTAGTTTGCCATCGACGTCGTAGTCAATCTTGCCGGCTATCGGCTCGGCTGTCCGCGGATTCCGCTCTATCAAAAGTTGGCGTAGCGCTGGAGTGTAGAACGGATAAGGATCAGCGGTGTAAATCTTCCAGGCTTCACCGTCGTAGCTAGCCGGGTTCACAAAACCGGTCAAAGCTTTGCTAGTGTCCCAGACCGCGAAATCTAGCGTCTGCCCGCCGATTTTGCCAATTTGTTCACCGGCTTTAATCGGCAAGTTTATGTCATTGGGGTTTTTATCATAAGCCTCTTTTACTTTACCGGTCAGAGAAGTCACCAAGTCGTAGTAATAAAGCGAGGTGCAGGAATGCGTGAAAACCATCCGGTATTCGGTGCCCCGCCCAGTGGTCCGCGGTTGGATTTCAGTAACGACAGCGTCTGCCATGGCATAGACTGGGTAGGCGTCGCGGGGAGATTTGTAGTCAGCCGGGGAGAAGTATTGGTGGTCAATTGGGGTAACGTGCCCGCCGACCGTCAAGCCGTAAGGTATCAAGATGGTAAAGTCTTCTTCTTTCATTGGCAGATGGGTCAACGTCAGCTTCTTGGTACCCTCACACTTGTTGCGACTAAGATATTTACCGGCCGCTACGGCTTTTTCCTCGGCCGAGTCGGCGCTATTTAAGATCTCTGAAGGCGCCCCACTACCCGATTTTTGATGCGAAAAGACCCGCCAGCCTACCAAGCCAATAATCACTAGTACCGCTACTACCAGTAGTAGCCCGATATGATGAAACCCTTCTTGTTTTGTTTTCACCACCCTATTCACTGCTTAGAATTATAACTTAGTTGGGGCTAGGTTTGAGTTTTTGACAGAGGAGTTGATTTGTTTTAAAATATGGTTATGAGTGGTGAATCGCGTGTCCGACCAGCTGTACTATCTCCTGCTTACTGGGACGGGGTAGATATTTTCGACATACCCTTAGGAAGTACGGACTATATGCCGGAGATACGTTCCGATGATAAAAAATACTTAAAATCAGTCCAAGCCCTCGAAGATGCCGCTAAAGACATATACGCCGGCAGTTACACAGAGGTAAAATATCCGCGTGGGGTGCCATTCGGACCGCCAGAGGAACAGATGGGTGACGGTTCAGTCGTAATTACCGATAACGAGACAATTGTAAAATTTCTTGAAGAAGTTCTACCTGGACAGCCTATCTTCTCACCTATCACTGCTCCCTTTGTCGAGTACTGGAGGCAAAACCTTGGCAATCCGGATATCGGTTGGGAGATGCAGTCTTTTGGGGATGAATTCCCATTCAATAGAGTTCTGTATGCCAGGGAGCTGCGCTGGGGTGTGTTAAGCGGCGACGGCGATGGAGAACGTTACATCCAGCAATTTATTTTTAATAGCCTAAAGCGTTATGGAGAAGACTTTCTTGTTACCAATAACACCTATGCGCACCGAGGGTTAAGACTACCACTGGAAATTGGTGAGGCGTATACCTTGGATGACAATGAGAGTAATCCCACAGCGGTTGGTGTGTCCAGGGTTCTTGGTGTGGATGTAGTTTATCCGGCCTTTGGCAGCAAACAACCCAAGAAAAAGCGCCGACTTTTTGCCGGCTTGGGCAAATTAAGTCTGCATCGCCCGGCTCCCAACTTCCAGACTTAAATAGGTCTAGCCTAGCCAGTAGGATTTGGGGGTGGGTTGTAGCGGGTAAGAACTAACTCGGCGCAATTTTCAATTGACAGTATGTATTCCTGATCAGGATGATAATAGATCGGCTCCTTAGTTATAGCGTTTTCTGGCCTCAGTAGTCCGATATAAGGGCTAGAACTGCTTGGGTCATCAACATCCTGACGTATCAGAACCCGGGTAACTAGACCTCTTACAGCTACTGGCTCGCGAGTCTTGCGATCTATGAATCTTTTGGCGTAAGTCTTATGGCAGGTAATTGGGAGCATATGAACATCCAGCATCTCGTAATGACATGTGGCGGCCCAGACGGTAGTAAGCATCTGCCCTTCGCCGTGCTGGGTATTAAAATCCGCACACCACTCCCCGTCGGCCCCAACTGGTACCGGCTCATAGGTAACTTCGAGGTCTTTGCCCAAGTCGGCTAAAATCTTGTCTTCGGGCCTTGATGGCATCTTAATTTAGCTCCGGCTGTATGTGTCGAAGAACTGGTTCACCAACTTTACCTTCAGCCCCGAAAACCCCCTCATGCTCATGAGTCCCACCAGGTTTGATAACCGTTGTTACTGCCTTGTCTATGGAATCTAACATGTTAGACCTTAGAAACTCCGTAGGATCACCCATAAAAGGTACTTTAAGTTCATCCAGGAATAAAAACATACCGATATTAGTACCGGTAACACAGGCAACTCTATAAAGTTTTCTGTAATTACATTCATTGGTAAAGTACCTTGGCGATCCCGGAGATACCAACCAGATAGCACCTATTCCAGGTTCTCCTTCGGCTCGCAAGCCAATTTCGATAGGCATTTGACAATCCTTAAATATCTTGTTTGATTATACTCTACCTTGGGCTTGTGGGCTAGGCTCAAGCTAAAAAAAGACCCCTTAAAGGGTCAGTGTGACGACTGGGTGCCGGGGGACGAACCCCCGGCACCCGTACTCCCGTCCGCTACGGCTCGCCGAGATGTGGGTCGGGTCTACTTGGACTCAGCCGGCTATCCCGCGTTCGCACTGCTCTGACGACCAGCGGAGCGACGATTGCCCAGAGGGCGAAGACGCCGTACCACTGAGCCTGGTACCCCGGAAGGAGGCCCGTGAAGAGCCCTCCGATCACCAAGCCGACGGAGCCGGCGGCGATCGACGTGTAGTAATTCCCGGAGATCATCGCGATCACGACGCCAGCAATGATCAGGCCGCTGGCGATCCACGTGAACCAGTCGTAGGTCTCAGGGCTCAGGTAGATGTTGAAGTCGCTGAGGGTGGCGCCCTCGACTTTGGCGAGGTTGTTCGCCAAAAGCGCAGCCTCCATGAGCGCGCCGACAGCCAGCACGACGATGGTGAGCATCTTGAGGCTCACTCCATCCTCCTTGTTCGATGACGGTGTACTCCACCCGCTAGAGAACTTCTCAGCTGATGGTAACGCTAATTATACCACTTTTACTATAATTAAGCAATAGCGTTTACCCGTACAGAGTGCGATATTGATATATTATAGATTTTATGGTATTGTATGATCGATTCACCGAGGTGGATTGCCCCTTAATTTACTCCTTTTTTTGATGACCGCCGAACTGCTGGTTTTAAGTTAACCATTAGTTCGACGGTCATCATCGACAGAAAGGAGAACCGTCATGCGCGACCTGAAGTCCCTCACCGAGGAGGACGCGGTTGTCATCGTGGACTACGTCAAGGACACGGTGAGAAGGCTCGAGGTCAAGTCGGTCTCGGTCGCAGTCGTCGACGTCCGCGGCAATGTACTGTCGGCCATCCGCATGGACGGCGCACTGCCGCACACCTTCGACGTGGCCATCTGCAAGGGCAAGACCGCCGCTCTCTACGAGCGGGACACTGTGCTCTTCTCGCACGTCGAGAAGGGCGGCGAGTGGGTGCGCGGAGAGGCGCACGACCACCGCGCCGACGACAACCGCCGGCTGGTCTCGCCGTTCTTCTGCTCGTGGGCCGGGGGTGTCGCTGTTTTCTCCGACGGCCACGGTGTCGTCGGCGGGATCGGGATCTCCGGACTCGACGAGCTGGACGACCACGAGCTCGGCGAGAAGGCCGTGGATCACTGGGAACTGACCCAGTGACCTAGTCGCAAAACCATGACACAAGGGGCTGCCTCGTCTTCCGCATCTGCGGAGGACGAGGCTGACTCCAAAATCCATAAACAATTGTGGCTTTTGGAGTCATAGACCAAAACTATCGACAAAGTAAACCTCTTATGTTATAATATGGATAAGCTGTGAGTTTGCGCTAAGCGCGAACCTAGCCGCCGACAAGCACGAGTTTACCCGCGAGTTCACCGGAGGAGGTGAACAAAGAAGTGAACGAAGGCAGAAGGTCGACAGATCTCGACATGGAGCGTGTGAAGATCGGATCCACGCTCGCCGGCATTGGAGCCGTCTGCAGTCTGCTGGTCAGCGTGATCCTTGTGATCGTGCACATGATCGCCCACCGCTCCGGCAAGAAGAGCAACCGCCGGAAGGCAAAGATCGAGGTCAGCTTCTAGCGAGTTCTACCCCTGAGGGCAGCGGTGCCCCCGCCGCTGCCCTCCCCCTACTACGTGCTTGTCGGTTTTCTATTTATTCAACGATTTTGAAATTGAACTGGGCGGTTCCCATGATACCGAACAGATTAACCCAGATAGGCAAGATCATTTCCATACCACGGGCCGATTTGATATCGCCAAGATCTACGATGTTCTTCCAGCCGTAGCTTTTAGCCAGTTTGGCTACCTCAGCTTTGGCTTTCTTGTCGTTTCCAGCAACGAACAGATGATGATCGCCGCTGGCTACGCTTTTGGGATTTACCTGGACAGTAGCGTTCATGGTATTGAAGGCCTTGACGACATAAGTAGCGGGCAAGGCTTTTTGAATCTGTTCGCCTAGTGAATCGTCATTAACGAAAAAGAGTTTAAGCTCGCCGGACGAAAAATCCAAGGGATTGGATATATCAACCAGCACTTTACCAGCCAGCTCGGAGCGTAAAGACTTCAGAACTTTTAAAGCGGCTTGGCCGCTTAAGGCATTGATAATATGCTCGCTGTGTCTGGCGGCATCTGAGAAAGCAGCTACTTTCACTGTTTTGTGTTTTTTAGCCCAAACCCCGAAAGGCTCGGTCATCCTGCCCGGCTCCATACGGGCCAGCGCCTTTTTCACACTACGGGTTCCGATAGTCACCTCGTGCCCCAACTCGGCCATTCGCTCAGCATGAGCCTGCCCGACCATCCCGGTACCCAAAACCGCGACTACCATACAGCCATTGTACTTCATCGAAATTCTTAACCCACACACCTTTTGCAGGTGTTTTCGTAATCTGACTGCAGACTACTTTCACCCTGAAAAGGTAAGGGGCAAGGCCCGTCAGGGGGTTTCTTGGCTTTGGGGGATGGTCGGGGAAGGTCGGCCAAAGTCGGGACCGATAGCGTCTGGAATCCGCCCAGCCTCCTGTGCAGCGACGAGATCAAGTATATAGTCCTCGGGGATTGGGTTTTCGCTGTAGGAAAACCCATTTTGCAACAAAAAACTCCTACACTCGGGGTCGAGTTGCTCAAAGGGCCAGACTCTAAATGTCGCGTAACCCTTTTCGTCCACACCGCAGTTGTGAAGAACATGATCAAAGGTCTCAAGCCCTTCATCAAATTCCGGGTCTCCAGTCCGATGAAAGCGCATCCAAGTATTGGCCCAAGTAAGCGTAAAGGTTTCATCCTCAATTACCAGATCCCAAGTGGGTTGTTTACCTTCTTCCGGCCATATTCGCTCACCAGGCTTCGACATAATATTCTTTCTTGAGCAAATTATAGCGCACATTAGGAATCGGTGGGATAATTAGAGCAAACTCACCGAAATTTTATAAATAAAACTTTGGCGGGCATGGGGGACGCAATGGCAGAGAATAAGAAAAACGTGAAATACAAAACCGTAGTTAAGAAAAAAGGCGGCGATGCCGCTGGACCGGTATATTTTTTGGGCTTTATAGGCGCCGCGGTTTACTATGTCCAGATTGCTGATGGCTTTGGTGAAGTATTAGTTGCTCTACTCAAAGCCATCGTTTGGCCGGCCTATCTAGTCTGGGAACTTCTACGGTTTCTTAACGCTTAAATAGGCTAGCATTTTAGTATTATTTTCAAGATGAGATACTACACCAGTGACCAAAACTACATCGTCATTCTGGCCAAAGGCGATGAGCTCTTCGAGTCACTAAGCCAATTCGTTAAAGAGAGCGGTATGCATAGTGCTTGGATAACAGGATTGGGTGGAGCATTGGAAGCAGAAATGGCATTTTTTGATCTGGATATCAAAAGATATACCTGGAAGAAGCTTAGCGGGCCATTGGAAATCACCAGCCTAACCGGTAATGTCGTTCAAAAAAACGGCGAGTCCTTTTTGCATATTCATAGTACTTTAACCGACACATCTTATAACGCAGTCGGCGGCCATCTAAGGAAACTGGTTGTGGCCGGAACTTGTGAAATATTCGTACAGAAATTAGACCAGAAGCTGACCCGTGAGCTTGACGAAGAAACCGGCTTGGACCTGGTCCAATCCGCGATTAACTAAGCCGTCGGTGGTAAATAGCCGTTGGTAGGCCCGATGGAGAGCTGACCACTGTCGGCTAGAGATTGGGCTAGATCAGTGATCCAGACCATTCGATCGCCGTCACCGAAGTACATCATTTCCATACCATAACCATAGTGGCTGGAAAGCATATGTCTGCCGTGCAGGTCATCGCGGTATCCCAACTTAGCGGTAATTGAAAGCTCTAAGCTATCGCTAGTGCTAAGGTCCCAGGTTGGCACAACGTCAACACAACCTGACATATCGACAAACCGTGAGGCTGGCACCTCTTCAGTACCAGCTGTGAACATTACTGAACTGTCATAATCGGAAGCAGCGTGTATCACCTTTTCTAGATAACGGCCTATTGAATCAAGCTCGTGGGCTCTTCGAGCTTCTAAGCTAATGGGGTGTTTGCCGTCAATCTCACCCAAGGTATCGACTATCCCTACATGCCTGCCAAGGTCATTAACCTCTGGTCGTAGAGTCCACCAAGCTTGCAAGAACTCACCAACCTGGGCATTATGTGCCAGAAGCTGCTCATAAGAGTACCTGGGTGGTGCGGAGCCATTTCCGCCCAAAGGTGGGGGGGCTTCAAGTCGCTTCATGAGAAATATTTAAGAAAGGTCTCTATTTTTGGTGGGCGGCAGCAATTAACGCCATTAGTACAAAGCCGAGTCCCCCGCCGATCAACAGACCAGCGAGCAGCTCGTTATTGAGCAAGCCAATCCCTGCTCCAACAGCGGCACAGCCAACAAAAGCGACTCCACCGTATTGAAAACCTGCAGGGTCCATTTGATTGTTTGTCATGTTTGTCTCCTTTTCAGAGACTATTATACGCCGTTTGTCTAGTAGTTATAGGGGTTTTCCTGTTGTTGGGCTTTTTGCTGGATATCATTAGCTCGATCGGTTTGCTGCTGAATGGCTTCGTTAGCTCCCTGCAAGGCATCGATAGGGTTCTCAACCTGGGAACCACCTTCTTCGGAAGACTTGGTATCAGAACCAAACTGGATGTAGGCGTATAAGCCGCTGGCGACTAGAGCAGCTATCAAACCGGCGATGATGAGCTTAATCATAATTTAGGAGCTAAAGATTTGATCACCCTCGTGGACTTTTTGATCAACCTTGAGTCCGAAGTCATCACCGGCTTTCACTGACTCAACTTCTTGATGCTCTACCTGAAGAGAGCCAACGGTTTGCGTAAAATCCACGCTATGTCCTTTGATTTGTATTTGATCGCCCATTTTTAAGCTGGCGCCGGAGCTTAATTTCACTACTGCCACACTGGGTTTGCCATAATAGTGAGTAATAGTGCCAATTGGTGAATCCGCCATCTTATACCTCCGCTTTACACCCTGATTATAGACCCGTTTTGAGAAATAGGGTAGCGGAGTCGCGCTAATGTTTAAGTTATGTTGTAAAATCATACTTTTTCTCTTGACCCAAAATGCTTAGGTTGTCTATTCTGAACTTTGACACCAGGAGGTGCCCGGTATGTTAGCTCCGCAAGGTTGCGCACATACCAGTTAAGTCGCAAAGAATCTGCATTGTTATAGGTGGTTGGCAGTTTCGGAATGCTCGCCAAACTAGGCTTGCGGAAGTCTCTCCGACGATATCGAGCACTGGGCCGCAAACCTAGTGTGCCTCGGCTGAGGCAAGGGAGAGAGTGGTCCTACAAGCGTCGGCCTGACGCTAAAAACCAAAGGATATCTACGGCGTATGGCCGCATTTGCAACCAGCCCGATCAGTCCATTGTCTAGGCAACGATGGACTGTTTTGTTAATAATGAGACAAACCTACGGTTTTTCTCATTGACCTGCCGGCAAAGCCGAGTCGCCTTTGGCGACCAAGCTCGCTACTCTTTTCCCTACTTACTTTTTACTAATAGGGGACGTAGCAGACTACTTCTCTTAAATTGCCACGATCAAGACACGGGTTACAGATGCTATCCGGCCAAAAGCGGCTATCATCACAATCTCTAAAACAGTTGGTCTGGGCACCATCGGCATAAACACAGCGATTAGGCATTGAAGGCGGGATGACCGGTTCAGGCGGTGCCGGCGGCTCGGCATCCGGCGGTTCGGTTGAGATTGTTCCCAGTTCGGGAGATGGTTTAGCAGTCGTCGGTACAGCTGACGACCTCTGATTATAAGTTTGCTCTAGTATGCTACTTGCGGCGGCGGACGTGTCAGTTCCACTAAAATACGCCCTGATATCATTAGTAGAGCTAGCTAAGGCGACCCCAGTAAGTACTGCGGCAAACGCACCAACCAGTAAAATGTGAGCCCCTGGACTCATAACGTTAGTTACTATAAACTCTACCGCCTCGTTAGGCAAGAGGTGATTACCCTCGGCGTACTATAATAGGAAGTAGCGTGAGCTTAAGCTAAGTTTTGGTTAGCCGCCGGACTAATCGCAATTGTTTTAGCAATCGGCGGATTTGCATTAATTAGAGACAAGGAGAGCGGTACTATGAGTGAACCTTCAGCTCAGGAGAGCAGTCTAAACTTAACCAGCAGCGTATTTAAGGAAAATGACACTATTCCGGCTAAATATACCTGCCGGGGTGAAAATATCAGCCCGCCGCTAGCTATCTCGGACGTGCCGTCTGGAAGCAAGAGTCTGGCGCTTATTATGCACGATCCTGACGCCGTAAGTGGGGATTTCGTACACTGGGTAACCTGGAATTTGCCACCTTCGACAAGCGACTTTCCTGAGGGAAATGCCCCCAGCGGCGCGACGCAAGGCAAAAACAGCGCCGGCAGGAACGGCTATATGGGTCCCTGCCCGCCGGTCGGTACCGGCACCCACCACTATATGTTTGAGCTCTATGCTCTGGATGAGATTTTAGATCTAGATGACGGCACTGATCGCGAAGAGCTGGAAGCTGCCATGGAAGATCATGTGCTAGCCAAAGTTACTTTAACGGGTCTTTTCAGCGCGCAGTAGTCTATAGATTCAGGCGCTAATGTCACGGCGGCGAAAAGCCAGCCAGGCAATAAGACATAAAACCAGAATTATCAAGCTATAGACACCGGTGACCATCCATGGACGATCACCATTTAACACTGCTGTGGGGTTGTAGTAGTGATAAGGCAGAGCCTTGGCCGGGTAGCCCAGCCAATTGACACTGGACTCCAGTGAGCTAATTATGTAACCGCCCAGTCCAATCAATGAGGCCAGACCAATACTGGCCCCTCGGCCGAACCTCCCCAGTGAAGCGATAGCGAAAGCCAGAGTACCAAAAAGCAGAGAGAGCAGACTAGCTAATAGTGCCGCAACAGCGACATTAGACAATGGAACGTCAAGATCCACAATTTTGACTAGAATAAGCATGACTACCAAGGCGACAAGCGCGACAGCTATCACAATAATCAGTCCGCTGATTAGCTTAGAAAGTACCAATTTACCCCTTGAAATCGGGCGTCCAAGCAGCAGCTCCAAGGTACCGTCGGACTCTTCGCGAGCTATTAGTGAAGACCCTAAGCCAATGGTCAGAACGCTTAGCATTAATGGTAAAAGCAAATAAAAAACTCGGGAGTTCAGGTAGCCAACCGGTGAGAAGAGGTCCTGACTGCCAAAGAGTGAGCGCACGGTATCGGGCAAACTTTTTAGGGCCTCATTTAATTGATCGGCTTGACCCCGGATCGATGAGTAAACGCTTAGCTCTAAAGTTATGAAGGCCGTAATGCCAATACACCACCAGATAGTTGACCAGCGTCTTTGCCATAGTGTCCATTTGATAATCGGAATCATCTGTCACCTCTGTAAAAACTTAAGAACTCTTCCTCCAGATTTATCTCGCGTTGATTTATTGACGCTACTTGATAGTGGGCTAGTATTCTAAACAGTGGGCTTAGGTCGCCGCGCAAATAAACCGTCACATGCGACTGGGTATGCTGGGTGACTTTGGCGTGGCGGATGCGTTTGAGCTCGCCAGCCGGCGCCTTGCCTACGAAAGTCAAATCGAAGGTGCTAGCCGCAGTTGCAGCAACTTCACTTATGCTTTGTTCGGATATTAACTTACCTTCTCTGATAAAACCAATCCTGTCACAAACTTTCTGAACTTCGGCTAGATTGTGGCTGGAGAAAAAGACCACCGCTCCCTGCTGTTTGCGTTCTTTGACCAATTGATAAAACTGTTCCTGCATCAGCGGGTCTAGCCCAGAGGTGGGTTCGTCTAGAATAAGTACTTTGGGCTCATGCATAAAAGCTTGGGCGATAGCTACCTTTTGACGATTGCCGCGCGACAGCTCGCGAATCTTGATGTTCATCGAAACATCAAAGCCCTTGATCAGTTCAGCTAGAGCCTTGCGCCGTTTTAAGGGGCGAAGCTCAGTCATATATTTCAGCAACTGGGTGGTGGTCATTTTGGGATATAAGCCGCCGTCACCCGAGATGTAGCCAACTTCTTTATGGATGGCTACCGAATCTTTGACGACGTCACCGCCAAGAATATTCGCCCCGCCCTTGCTGGGCTGGATGAAATTCATCAGCAAGCGGATAGTAGTAGTTTTCCCGGCGCCGTTAGGACCTAAAAAGCCATAAACTTCGCCAGCCGCGATATCAAGGTTTAAATCATTAAGAGCAAAGACCTTGCTGCCGGAGTATTGTTTACCGAGACCAACTGTTGATATAGCCGGTGTAGCCATTTCATTGCTAATTATAGACTCTTGTCGGCTAGATTTGGATACGGTTGAACTGCCGG
>MGCX01000042.1 GCA_001788565.1 Candidatus Saccharibacteria bacterium RIFCSPHIGHO2_12_FULL_49_19
GGCGGTCATAGCCTGGACAGCGCCGCTGTCGTTGTTATACAGCTGGAAAGTTTGAATCGATGCCTCGAAACTGGAACATCCACTAGGGCTAGAACCAACGTCGCAACCACCAATAACGTAAGCATAGGAGTTAGACACCGCCATAGATAGCCCCCAACGCTGGTTGATAGTCACCGAAGAAGTAGTGAAAGCACCAATGCTTCCATCACTGACATTAATTTTAGACCATTCAATGAATGGAATAACTCCTCCCCCGCCGGCATCGTAACCCCCAACAGCATAGATGTGACCATTGTAACCAAAGGCGAAACCTCGTCGGCGGCCAATGGACAGCGTATTGGGTGATTCGGACCAAGCGGCAGTGCCAGCACCATCAGACTCAACAACATTGTTGCTGTTATCAAATTTGGCGTACATAACTTCATCCTTATCAGACTCAGTACTGCTAAATCCACCAATCAGGTATATATAGTTAGCGTATACGGTACCGGAGTGAATGCCCAGACCCTGTGATCCACCGGTGTCTGGGTCAGAGTCTATTTGGGTTTGCCCGCTTATGGTACAGCCAGAAACACTGCCAGTGGTCGTAATATTGCACTTATAAACTTCTGTTTCATAGTCACCGCCACCGCAGCCGGCCCCGCCAGTATTGTTGCCGCAGCCTCCAAATACATACAGATTACCGGGGTTAGTACCGGCCGACGATGGGTTAGCTCTGGCATAAGCATAGGTATAGAAGATATCTTCGGTAATGCCGGCTGTGGTCATATCGACAGTAGACCAGGCCCCCGCCAAGCTGCCGTCGGTATTAGTGGAATTGTAATAGATATTGGTAGTAATAGCAGCACCGGTCAGTCCGCCAACGATATATATTCGGTTATTAAATACGGCATAGCCGGAGGCGGCTACCCCAGTAGTGCCATTGACCTGGTTGGTAGAATCAACACACCAGGCTCCATAACTGGTACCGCCGCAGCTGCCTGGCGCGGTTAGCTGGCCGCTGGAATTTATAGAAACGTAAGATACGTTGCCAGTAACATCAGTGGAGCCCGGGGTGGTACCACTGCAAGTATAGTCGACGCAACCTCCAATGACATACAAATAGCCATTCAAAATTACCGACATGGATAGCATCTGACCGCCCAGTCCAGCTCCGTCGCCCGGCGGTGGCAGGTCGCAGTTATACGGAGAGCCGCCACTGCAGGGGCTGGTTCCCGAAGGTACCGAGATATTGACCGTGGAAACCTCGCCGGCTGGGTTTATGATCCCGTAGTCAACATCGTCGGTTGGCGTCGTACAGGTGCCATCAGAGGTATTTTGGGCAGTGCAGCCACCTATACGGTATAGTCCATTCTGCCAACCCAGGATACTGTAGGCCATGCGCTGGTTAGAGATGCCGCTGATCGTCCCCCACTCCGAGATTGAGCCATCGGCGTTTAGACTAGCTAACTGGGTGTCACTGGCGATGGTAGTACAGTAACCACTGGCGTTGACCGCTGTACAGCCGCCACTCAGGTATAGATAAGCGCCCCAAATAGCGGTGTAACTACCGCCAAAGGATGCCCGCGCGGTAGTGAAGCTGGCGGCAGCAATCCAGCTGTTCATGGTACCGTCACTGTTAAGACGGGAATAATAGGTGGTAGCCCGTAGATTAGCCGAGGAGGTCATGGCACCCTCAAAACCACCGATAGCGTACAGCACATCGTTATAGACATGGACTGTGAAGTTATGCCGGGCGGCCGGCAAAGCCTGCATGCCGGTGGTCGTCCAGCTACTCAAAGTACCCGTCGGGTTAATATCGGCTTTTTCGACGGTTGTAACACCGCCGGTGCTGGCATTGGTCTGCCCGCCTAGCACATACATTCGGTTGTTATAGGCTACCGCCGCCAAATAAGAGCGAGCCGTACCACCATTCAAGCCAGAATCGGTATACCAATATCCGGCTGAGCCACCGGAAGGGTGCCAAAGTTGAGGTTCGCCGTTAGCCCCAATTTTAGCGATGAAGACTGTTGATTCACGGTTGCCACTGCCGTCCACCCCACCCATGGCGTACAAGAAACCATTATAAGCAACCAGACTCATACCGCGGCGGGCTTCGGGTAAATCATAGGCAGATTTGGTACACCAATTGGTACACACTCCATCGCCAGTAGTTGGACTCTGTACGGCTTGCGTTGAGGTATTAAACTTTGCCCAATAAACTTTAGCACCTAATGTTGCTGACGATCCGTAAGTTGTCCCCGCGCCCCAAGAGGCTGTGACGGCAGAAGAGCGGTTTGCCGTACCGCTCCATGTCACAGTGTAGGTTTTATCGGTTTGAGCTGAAGATTCAATTCCCGAGGCCGAGACCTGATCGGCTGAAGCCGGATCGGAAGTGGTTCTTTGAGTCAGGGGGGATGTGTATGTAGCAGTCAGAGCCTGGGTACCGTTTGATGCCCCCATTACAACAGCGCCGCCGGCGGGCGTGTCGATCCCGGTCACCGTGGCTGTGGTTGTGTTAACAGAAGTATTGTCAATACCGGAGTCATTCGGTCCGGTCTGACTGGCACCCGTAAAGAGCTGGGCATGGACCGCCCAGTTAGCAGCCGTTATCCCGGAACCCGAAATCGCCACAGTGACTGTACCATTTGACGATCCCAGATTATCCTCGTCACAGTACCAGAGTTCCGTGCGGTTACCAAGGCCGTTGGTATTGTAAGCCGCCTGCACAATGGTGCAGGTTTTGCTGTCGACCGTGACGCCTGAAAGAGCGGTAGCGCTATCGACCTCAGAACTGGCGAACACCGCCACCAGTCTATTGGTGTCAGCGCTGCCAATATCCAATGTGGTTGATAATGATCCGGCCGTGCTGTTAGCCCGAACATAGGTAGGTGTGTCAGCGACAGTACTGTGTTCCCAGCCTCCAACACTGTATAGATGCCCACCGGCCGCAGCTACCGAGTTATCCCAGATAGCCGTGTTAAGGTCGGTGGTAGCTGTCCACTCATCAATACGGGCGCCGGTGGTCTGGCTTTTTTGAATCAGCTCATTAGTGATGTCAAAGTCGATGTTGGTTTCGTTGTTGCCCTTCATAAGCTTAGCGGCAGTTTCAATGTAAACGCTGGGGTCAATACTTATCGGATACTTGGCTTTGCTAAGCTGACTGGCTTTAAGAGTCAGTTGGTCGTCATCAAGCTCAAACTCGGCTTTAGCATCTGACAGTTTCTTGCCGGCATCAACTACAAACGGCGTTGGGATAGTAAACAGCAGCTGGTTCTTTTCACCGTTTTGGCGGGCTTTTTCCAAAAGCTTAGCGTCGGCTTCGCCGCCGGTAGAGACATTGCCCAGCAGACTGCTATCCACGCCATAGATACCGATGGAGCCGTCATTTTGAGTCCGGGCTTCCAGACCATCAGGTAGATCCAGTTTATATTTGAACTCCAGCTCGTCCTTCTGGTAGCTATTAATTATCATATCTTCTTTAACAATGGCCGCCTTGAGTGAAATAACTTTCTGAGCATCCAGCCCGCGGACTGGGTAAACCAAGCGGTTGCCGTCCTGCTCCGGCCGAGCCAAATCAAACTGAGGTGTAAAAGTAATACCAACATTGTTGATTATGTCAGTAATCGTATAAGGCTGCTGGCCTTCGGCTTCAAACTTGGCGCCAAAGCGCGGACCGGCAATCATACCGGTGCTTTCGGTCCCCGGATTAGGTTTATAATCCCGATTATATTCATAAGCATGAGTCTGCCCGTTGTATTCCAGTTTGTCGGCAAAAACTTTAACCGGATCGCCGACAATCGACTGAGCCGTGGAGTTCAAGCGGTAATTGGCCGGGCGATCCTGCCAGACTTGATAAAGCCCCGGCATAAACTCAACCAGCAGTAAGAGGACACCGGCAATTAACATCACCCTTCTCAGCTTGTCTCCAGTTATTCTTAAGACATTTTTCATCTTATCTACCGGTGGTGGTGAAGGCTAGCGTGCTCACATAAGCATTGGCATTGCTTTGAGCTTTTAGGTTGATCTTGAAGATGATGAAGTTGCCAGCCGAACTAGCACTGAAGCTGCAGCCGGTAGCCTCGTTACCATTGATACCGACTGTCTGCCAAGTGTTAGCGCTAGTCACCACCGTGGTCTCGCTGGTACCGCATTTAGTCACGGTGGAGCCATCGCTCTTGAACATCTCGTAAGTCACCGCGGCATTAGAGGTGCTATCAGCCCGCGCCGTGAGCTGGACGGTGTCGTCGCTGGCAAAACCATTGAAAGTGGAAGGCAACTGATAAGTAACAATAACGCTATAGGTTTGCTGGCTGGCCTGCGGGCTAGTCCAGCGGTAATAGTTCTTGGCTTGTCCGGTTGAGCACAGCGACGAGTTGATAGTTAGCGCGGTGTCGTTAGAGCAAAAGTCGGCGGTCATAGTTCCCACATTGTTGGGCGAAGTTAGAGAACCATTCAAAACCGCGCCCGGGTATTCGGGGTTTAAGTTAACGATGTTATCCGGCGGCGCACCGCAAGCTCCCCAACCATCAGCCTCATAACATTGAATGCGGCCAGTGGTGGTATCGTAATACATCGAACCCAAGTATGCGTCATTGTTAGCAGCAATCGGTGCCGAAGAAGCCCGATCCAGAGTTAGCAAGGTGATCGGTCCGCCTTTATTGGCACCTCCTATTTGGACGTTGGATGCAGTACTACCGTTTAGGGCAATCGTCAGTGCATCAACATAGAAAGTTCTGGCCGTAGCCGACGGCTGGTAAATAACCAAGTCTGGGTCAGTAATACCGGACGATGGTGTAGAAACAATACACGTGATCTTGGTCCAGCCTGTAGTAGAAACGGATTGGGTGTTATAGTCCGTACAGAGCTGAGCCGAGGCCGGCACACTGTTGCCACCCGCCGGCAGGAAGCCAACCGTGATGTCGTTGAAGGTGTTGGAACTGCGGGCATAGAAGGTCACTAGGTACTGGGTGCTAACGCTAGGTGTAATGGTCATATTGTTACGCATACCCAGGTTGGCGTTGGCGGTTGTCACATCCGACACCGAACCGCTGGTGTCGTATATTATGGTGGTCTCTCGGGCCAGGGTAGTGGTGCCTGCCCCGCCGTCGGCGTCAAAGGCTGTCCAGTTAGTCCCCAGGGCCTGGTCAACGCTACCGTCGGCGGCATGATTAACGTCGGCACTGATCGTTACGCTAAGATTGTCGACATAAAAATCGTGCTCCACCCCGTCGCTATGGCGGATAAAGATAGCGTTAGAGCTAGTTATGCCTGACGACGGTGCGGTAAATGTACAGGTTATTCTGGTCCAAATACCATAAGTTGTGGTACTCCCCGTAACGCAAGATGTGGTTGAGGTGTTGGTGCCGTCACGAGAGTAGTAGGTGGTTAGCGTGGTGAAGCCAGTGGTACTGGAGGTATGTCGCACTCCAAACGACACGGCGTACTTTAAGTTAGCAGTCAGAGTTGTTGTCAGGATATTGCGAACACCAGTATCAGCGGTTAACGTGGTGTCCACAAAGACTGAGGCCGAGCCGTTAGCAATATTGTCGCCGGCAGTAGTGTAGCGACTTATCGTTCCGCCAGCCGGAGCGCTCGTCCACATCGTGAAGGTAGGATCTTCAGCGCCCCCATTGTTGGCATATTGGGTAGCACTGTTGTTTACTGTCAGCAAATTATCAGACAGTACCACCTGCCCACTCGAAGTATTAACACTAAGGTAATTGGTGATGCCGGTTGTATTTTGAACACGGAAACCATTAGCCGTCTGGCTCTTAAATAGCGCGCTACCGTCACCTGAAAGCCTGAAGTGCTCTGCTCCGCCGGTCGATATGGTAAACGGATTATAGGGATCTTGAACTTTTATATTCTGAATAAAGGCGTTCTGGAAGGAGACGGCCGGAGCGCCCAGACTGATGCCGCCAGTGTAGGTAGAGCCGGAAGCAGAGCATGAGGAATTGCCACAACGAGTAACCCTAGGATTGGTGTCGGTAACATCCCTATGGACGATGACCGGTAGTCCATTGGGTAAGATAGTTATGTCGGTCTGTTGGCCGACACTATTGGCCGAGTTATCCGCGTCAGTGGTAGTGTTACCAGAACTACAGGTTAAGTTACCACACTTGGTTACCCTTAAATCACTAGCACTAGTTTGCCGATAAGCCATAACTGGCAACCCGTCTACGCCGATGGCAAGTGAGATGTGTGTTCCGGTGTTGGTGGTATCGGCCGCAGTTGATGAGGCGACAGCTGTACAGCTGATGTTTGCACAGCGAATCAGCTTAGCCGATGCACCGCCTTGGTCATTAAAGGCTATGACTGGCATGCCATCGCTACCAATGGCAATGTCGTTGTAATTAGCCAGTTGTCCCGAGCCGGTGGGATTCTCTAAAATGGTGCAGGTCCAGGAGGCTACTGCACAACCGGTACCGCCAGAACTCACAAATTTGGCTACCGCCAAACTGCACTCGGTGGTTGGGCTATCATCACAAGAGGCTGCGGTACCATATTCATAAGATATAATCGGGTTACCATCAGTCCCGATAGCAATACTGTTATCAGCACCTGTCGTGTCTGGTGCTGTGTCAACGCTGTAGCAGGTCCAAGCCGATGACGCACAGCCACTGCCACCAGAAACAACATATTTAGCAGCTCGTAGTCCAGAGTTGGTAATGTCCCAATAAGACATCCAGGGATTACCGTCGGTACCAATCGCGATAGCTGGATTACGGCCGATATTGTTAGCGGTTTCCACATCAGTGGTTGAACTAAGTGAGACACAAGCTATATCAGCGCATTTAGAGACTCGGATATTGCCGCCCGTTGAAGCGTAATAAGCCAGCCAGGGCAAGCCGTCGGCTCCTACGGCGATAGCTAAACTGTCACCATAACTATTAGAGGTTATATCTATTGACGTAATTATATTACCCGAAGAACAGGTCTCATTACCGCATTTTATTATCCTGGGGTCCCCACTGTTATTGGTAGCGTCATAGGTAAAGATAATCGGCAGTCCATCTACCCCGATTGCAATTGAGTTGTTCTGGCCAATATCCGATGCGGACACATCAACCGCGACATTTGAGACACTGGTGGTTTGAACAGTGGCGGAGGTTGATGCCACAGTATTAACGCCTAGTGTCAAATTCGCGTTTTGAGAATCGGCCCTGAAAAGCACGGTCGTGCCAGCCGCGTTCTGGATCCGGAAAGCGGTGGTAGAGTCTGTTTGGTTTTGGAAGAGGGCGGCTCCACCGTCGGCTAGAGAGAAGACGGTGGTGGCATTATCGTTGAATTTAGCAATTGTTCCTGTAGAAGTAGAGTTAGAAACATTGAAGGTGTCAGCGGCACCAGTAGTTCGGTTAGTGACAGTAGTTGGTCCGGTGATGGCAGTTGTACCGGCTACCGATGAGCCGATGTTTACATTACTGGTGGATGAGCCGGTAGCGTTGTTACCAACGTTGATAGTTTGGCTGACTGCTCCGGTAGTATTACCGATTTGCACGGTGGAAGCTATGCCAGTGTTGCCGACGGAGACCGAAGCTCCGCTGGTGTCCACCAAAAAGTAATTATTACCAGCAACATTCTGAATCGCAAAAGCCGCGGAAGAATCGGCAGAGTTTTTGAATGTCGTGGCCCCGCCGACTGCGATGGTTACCTGGGTGGCATTATTAGTCTCAAAGGTTAACGAGTTGGAGTCGTTGGTTCCCAGCACACCGGTCGCGGCAAAGCTATTCCCCCCCTGCAGGAAGGCTGTACCGCTACCAATCAGAAATCCGCAGTTGGCAGATGATTGCAGACAGACTGTGCCGGTTTCGTTAGGAAGAGTCAATGTCTTGTTACCGCCGGATGGCGTAGCAAAAGTGAGTACATTTGTTACTCCGCTGTCGGCAGCTTGCAGTTTGCCGGCCGTGAATGCGTATGGTACACCTGTCAATTGAACACGGTTGCCCGATGACAGCATTTCTCCGTCCCAAGTGGGGCCGCTGGTACCGCCGATGTTCATGGTTAGCCATAACTGCTGATCCCAGGGGATAGAGGCACCAAAAGCGGTAACCGACCCCAGCTGAACACTGAAGTAGCCATTAACTACCCGTACCAGATTACCGGGGGAGCGGGTTTCTATCCACCAGCAGTCATCGGTAGAGCTATTCAGCGAACAGACCCCTTGGGCTGAAGCCCCCGAGCCAGCCGTATCATAAATCTTGAACTCGATATGGTAGTTACCATCAGGAACCACTGTTCCAGTGCTGGTTAACAGGCGGGCTTGAAAATTGAGATAGCTGCTAGTTGCCGCCTCCGCCCGCGGAGCTTTGATAGCCGACCAAGCACTAAGACCTATCGCCGAAACGACAAACAGCCCCAACAGCAATAGCGGAGCTTTCACGCGCGCACGCGGTCTATATAAACCGAACATTTTTTGTTTTTGTTTTCTTGCCCCGTTACTTTTCAGGGTGAAAGCAGTCTGTAATCAGATTGCGAAAACGCCTGTAAATGTAATGGGGTGTTTTTTGAGGCTGTTTTTGTTTTTGTAGCCTACTTACAGATTACGCACCCCTGTAGACTTTGTCAATAGAGGTTGACTACTGTTTTCCACAACTTGA
>MGCX01000043.1:0-44126 GCA_001788565.1 Candidatus Saccharibacteria bacterium RIFCSPHIGHO2_12_FULL_49_19
AGTGGATATTTATAGCATAAGCGGAGGGTTCGAAAATGGAAGTTGAGGTTAATTGGCTGGGCGTCGGCTCCGCCACGCTGACCAGTATGTTAGTGGGCTGGGCTTGGTATTCCAAGCCGGTCTTTGGCGACATATGGACGAAGATCGTTAAGCTGGACGACAAAAAGAGCCGAGAGGCCGCCCCTAAGGCTCTAATTGCCGCTCTTTTGATGAGTGCGGTCACGGCCTACGTCTTAGCACATGTTACCTACCTGTCCTTTATCTTTTTTGATGTTTCATACCTTAACGCCGCCCTGACAACAGCTTTCTGGCTGTGGCTGGGGCTGGTAGCCACCCGCTTTATTGTCCATGATGCTTTTGAAATGAGACCGCCCAAGCTTACTTATCTGAACATCGGCAACGAACTGGTGACTCTACTAGCCATGGGTCTCGCTATCGGCTGGATCGGCCTCTAGGCTCAGGTCACCGTTTTCGTCTCCTAGCTTAAGCCAGCCATTGTAACCAAGCTGCCTAAGCATTTCAGCTAATGGAGGCGGGTTGCTGAGTCGTTTTTCTAGTTCCTGAATCTCCCCTAAGAAACCAGGAGGAAAAGCATGTTGTGCGTACTCCTCTTCGTAATCGAGGTAAACTACTTTTTTCATAAGCGTATTACCCATTTTGACTAGGACCTTGTCAGGCCGTCGTGGACTATCAGACTTCAAGTTTCTTAAGTAGTCCACTCTAGGAAAAACATAGTAGAAGCACTCCAACTCGCGTGCCTTAGCCTCGATGCTCTCCCAAGATAATTGTGGATCAAATGTCTGGATTGCTCTTACTAAATCCGAAGCTCTTTGACCGGTCCTGACTAGCTCCACTTTTAGGCCTCTTTTTATATGGGGTAGCAAGGATTCCAATAAATTATATGTCTCATAGCGCACGAGCACATCGGCGACTGAACTGGCACTTATGAAAAGTCCGGGATGTACCGTGTCTTCATCTATGGCACTTTCTAGTTCAGTTAGCCTAAACACCAAAGTATCCCGCACCGCTTCTTTGTATGAACTCATACCGCCAAATTTATCTCGCACTGCCTTGGCCGATGGGCCGTGATGTCGTGCAGACAAGATGTCCATTCTGGGTCGGTCGGGTAGGCGCATCCCGTTTACCATTGCATAGTCAGCACCCCAGTTCAGATATTGGTGGTCTTCCCAGAACGCGACATCAAGAAACCCTAAATGCTCAAGTGCCTTATTGACTCTAATCTTCCGGTTTATTGTTCGGCGCGGGATTTCATCCTTTTTCTCAACCTGAATACGGCGTAGTAATATATTATTCGTTGGTTTCTGGCCCTCTTCCTCCGTTACCTTTTGCAGGTGATCGATAATGTCCTCAATTGAATAGTGAGAAAATCTATTTCTTACGTCCACACCGTATAAACCCACAGCTCGCTGTAACTCTCTCAGCGAGCCGAACATACCAAGTTTCCTTATATGATGTTCGCTTGCAAGAAGGTCTAGAGCAATCGCCCTTCTGGCGATATGCAGCCGTAGTGATTTGGCTGAGTTTCCCTTTTTCATAAGGCTACTGATAAATTGAGCCTCGGCGAGTACTTCCTCCCTAGACTCTTCTCTATAATGCCTGGCTTTAGGCAAATCAATAGACTTATCGTCGAGGACCTCCGCTAAGGGCATAATATCCAGCGGGTGGCCTCCGCTCTCTATATGAAGATCTATAGCCGCTCTACCAACGAGAGTATCTCCACTAGTGATATCCACCCAATGCCTGTTATCACGGGAGTCAGCAGATGACTCTTTTTCAACTGAACTCATCTCTATAAAAAGTATACTAGAAACATCATGTAGCTAAAAAGGCAAAAAGAGGTCAGAAAAGAGCGCTATATAATGGATAGTATGAAGGGGTCAGATACAGTTGAGCTTAATTCGGGTCTGGAGATACCGGCGATTGGGTTCGGGACGTGGAATATTCATGGCCGCGAAGCCGTAAGCTCAGTCGGAACAGCTCTGGATGCAGGGTACCGTTTGGTTGATACTGCCCGGATTTACGGTAACGAGCGGGAAGTAGGGCAAGCTGTTGGGCAAAGCAAAGTACCGCGCGGTGACATTTTCGTGACTACCAAACTTTGGACCAGTGACCAGGGCCATAAGAACGCCTTATCAGCTTTTGATGAAAGTCTTGAACGGCTGGAGCTGGATTACATCGATTTATACCTAATTCACTGGCCGGGGCATGACACGCAAAGGAGACTGGACTCCTGGCACGCTCTGGAAGAGATTCACGGCTCTGGAAGAGCCAAATCCATAGGGGTCTCCAACTTTACGCCTGAGCATCTTAGGGAGCTGGCCAAACATAGTAAGATAACACCGGCGGTTAACCAGATTGAATTTCATCCTTTTATCTATGACCGGCAGATTCCGACACTGCAGTACTGCAAATCCCGTAGTATCGCTGTAGAAGCCTACAGCCCGCTGTCAATGGGCAAGCATATTAATAACTCCACCATCTCAACAGTCGCTGAGCAGGTAAAAAGAACCAATGCCCAGGTAATGCTTAGGTGGGCAATTCAGCACAGCACAGTTCCGATACCCAAGTCGGCTCACGCAGAGCGTATCAGGGAAAATTTAGGGGTGTTTGATTTTGAGCTCACCAGTAAGCAGATGCATGCCCTCGACGCTCTAAGCGGTCATGACGGCAAAAGTACATTACCTTTTTATGTGCGGCTGTTAGAATAGGGGCAATGCAAGAAGACGCCATTGGCGCAAAAGTTGGCTTTCCTAAGGGATTTATGTGGGGAGCCTCAACTTCCGCTCATCAGGTAGAAGGGGGCAACCACAACCACTGGACGGTATGGGAGCTGGCACACGCCGCCGAGCTAGCCAAAACCGCCCAGAAACGATATGGGCATTTGATAGATTGGGAGGAAATCAAAACTAAGGTAACAAATCCCTCCAACTATATTTCGGGCCGCGGCGTCGACCACTATAAACGTTATGAGGATGACTTTAAGGTGCTCAAACAGCTTAACCTTAACTCGTACCGCTTCTGTATTGAGTGGTCCCGGCTGGAACCCGAAGAAGGCAAGTGGAATCAATCGGCCATAGACCACTACCGGGAATATATCGAGAAACTGATAGAGATGGATATCGAACCGGTTCTTAATATCTGGCACTGGACCATGCCGGTTTGGTTCACCAACAAAGGCGCCTTCGCCAAGTACTCTAACATCAAATATTTTGACCGATTGGTGCAAAAAATCGCTGATGAGTATGGTCACCAGCTCAAATACGTCATCACCCTAAATGAGCCCAATGTCTATACTAGCTTTAGCTATTTGATTGGATTATGGCCCCCACAGGAGAAAAGCTGGTTCAACGGCCTGCAAGTTTACTGGAATTTGGTACAAGCCCACCGACGGGCATACAAGATACTTAAAAAAGCTCATCCCCATCTGCAGATAGGTATCGCCACCCAGCTGGCCAACATTCAGGCTAAACGGCCCCATAACCTCTTTGACGAGCTGTCCACCAAGATCATGCGCTACGGCTGGAACTGGTGGTTTTTGACCCGCATCCGCCGCTATCAGGATTTTGTGGGCTGTAACTACTACTTTACCGACCACTACACCGGATTAATGAAGCGGATTAATCCCAAAACGCCACTATCAGATTTGGGCTGGTATATGGAGCCGGAAGGGTTATATCCGATACTTCTACGAGCTTGGGCACACTATAAAAAGCCGATTATCGTGACCGAGAACGGAGTGGCCGACGCTAAAGACGAACATCGGCGCTGGTGGCTGGAGGAGTCAATCATCGCCATGGAAAGGACTATCAGCGAGGGCGTTGAGATCAAAGGCTACTTCCACTGGAGTTTACTGGATAACTTTGAGTGGGCCGACGGCTGGTGGCCCAAGTTCGGTCTGGTGGCCGTGGACAGGGAGCATGGTATGAGACGGACTGTGCGCCCCAGCGCCAAGTGGTTCGCCGCCAAAATAAAAAGCCTTTCCTAGCTAGGGTTGTAGGGGTGTAGGGTTGCAGTTCCGGTATGGCTGACTTATTATCTATTACCCTCTAACCCTAAAACCCTGTTCTCATATAAGCTTGACCATTTTAACAATCTGTGTTAGTATATACAGGTTATGCAAAGACAAACAACGGACACACCACCTCAACTTTTATCACCCCTTGATCGACCTCTCGACAGAGCGTCTGTGGACACTCGCATGAAGAGCGACTTAGCTGTCGAGGGTCCAGGCAGAGTAACCCCCCGACTGTTTAGCCTGGAAGACGACTCTCAAGAACAAGGAAAGGGCTTTTTCACTAAGGGCAAAATCTTAGGCGCTGCAGTCTTAGCCGCCATAGGCTTGGGAATCTCCCAGACGGACGTATTTAGAAATGCTAATTCGCCGAACGGGCGGGCAATACCCATGCACCCAGTCAAACGAGGAAATGCTAATGGTATCCAGGGTGGCGTCTACACTTCTGAACAGGGCAACACTCCAGCTAAAAACCCTTAGTAACTATAGTGGTCTGCGTCAACAGCCAAACACCATATATTGTGGATAATCTCTAAGAAGTAACAAATTGTGGAAAAGTCTCCGCGCCAACGGAGGCTTTTCTTTATAAAACCTCTTGTCGTGGGTCATTGTGGGTAGTACTATGCATGTTAGTGGGTAACAGTGGGTAGAGCAAAATAGTCTATCCGCACAAAATAAAAACCACTAGCAGATCCACAACTATGGGAGACTACTTCGAACGTAAACTAGATGACAAGCGGAGGCTGACAGTTCCAGCCGAGCTTCGCATGGAATTTACCAGCGGGGTAGTGGTGACTCAGGGATTTGGGAAATATCTGCACCTATACCCAAAGTCTGTCTGGGACGAACAGGTTGAGCCGGGGCTTCAAGGAAACATCCTTGATGAGCTAACCGCCGACCTCAACGTGCGTTTCCGGATGGGCAAGGTAGAGAGCGTGATAGACGGCAAACAGGGCCGAGTCACGCTGGAACAGCATCTCTTAGACTACGCCGGCATTAGCCGCGAAGTCGTAGCGGTGCGGGCGGGACGGTACTGGCGTCTGTCAGCCAAGCCAAGGGTATAGAACAGTCGAAACCTTAACAATCTGGTTTAGCAAGCCATTAGACACCTCACCTGAGGTTTCTCATCGCGCGGGCGCGGAATAAATCCGACGCTAGGGCTGCGTTTCCCGAGAAATCTAGAAGGAACGGTTAGCTCAAGATCAGCTAATTGGCAGTCAGCCGGTGGACTCATAAGGGTAACCACCGTTAAAAAACCTTAGCACCTTTTCTTTTGTAACACCTCCCAAAACTCCACCTCACTAAAAAGTCTCTCACAAGAACTTTTAAGGAACGAAAAAGCAAGAATCTCTCACCTCGGTGAGACAAAAACTCGCGCTTCTTCGCTTCCTTTTACTCCGAGTACTGCTCTCGGAGCAAACAAAAACAAAAAACCCCCAAAAACAAAAAGCTGGCTGCTGATTAGGTGACCTTGACACCAAAACAAACACAAAAACAAAAATGCCAAAATCGTCACCTCACGTGGCGGTGCTCACACACGAAGTATTGCGTCTGCTGTCTCCGAATGCCGGAGACAGTTATCTGGATGTGACTGCCGGTTACGGCGGACACGCCCAGGCAGTCCTGCAAAGTACCAAAGCGCCGCTAAAAGCCGTTTTGATTGATCGTGACCGTCGAGCCGCAGACTATCTCAAGCAGAAGTTTGCCGGTTCCGGGGCGAAAGTCATCAAGAGCGACTTTTTATCTGCCAGCCGGCAGTTGGCGAGGCAGGGAAAGACCTTCAATTTAATTTTGGCCGATTTGGGTGTTAGTTCACCGCACCTTGACGACGCCCGACGAGGCTTTTCGTTCGAAAAACCGGGGCCCCTGGATATGCGAATGGACCAAAACCAGGTCCTGACCGCAGCTCAGATAGTAAATGAGTGGGACGGGCCCGAGCTGTCAGCAGTTATTGCCCGCTATGGCGAGGAACCCAGAGCGGCTCACATAGCCGAAGCCATTATCGCTTCTCGACCGGTAGGCGATACCAGACAGCTGGCCCGAATCGTTGCCGCGGTCATGCCAAGGCGCCAAAAGCTTCATCCGGCCACCAAAACCTTCCAGGGCTTGAGAATTGCCGTTAACGCCGAGCTGGTCCAGCTGGAGGAATCTCTGCCTATCTGGCTGGGACTCTTGACCCCCGGCGGCCGTATGGCCGTGATCAGCTTCCATAGCCTGGAGGACCGTATCGTAAAGCATTTTTTTGCTCAATTCGGCGGCAATACCTACGATGCCGAGCTGACCGTCCTAACACCCAAGCCAGTCACCGCTAAACCAGACGAAATAGTGCATAATCCGCGAGCTCGCAGCGCAAAACTTCGAGCTTGCCAGCGAAAATAAAAACAAAAAGAGAGGAAAAACAAAAATCTGATGCCAATTAAGGTACAGAGTACATCCCGCGCATACAAAGTACACGTTAGAGTATTGTAACGAGTGATTTGAAGGGAAGAACGGTGTATCAGCCGGTATGCAGGCTGATACACCACCAAGAAAACAAAAATATGACATACTCAAGCTCAGTTGCCACCCAATCCCGTCCACAAGTTCGACGTAATCAAAATTCCGTAGCTTTTGGAGCTGCTGCAAAAAGTTTGGGTCCGGTAAGTAACACCATCATCCTACTTTTTCTATTCGCGCTTATTGGTTTGCTCTATCTTACGCAAGTTACTAAGACCAATAGCTTCGGCTATAGCATAAATGAACTTCGTCAGCAGCGGTCTCAACTGCAGGACGAAAAAGCCGACTTAGAGATAGCCTCTGCTCGCTTACGATCACTTGATCGTGTTGCCCAGAGCGAGGTCGCCAAGTCACTGGTTCCAACAACACCGACCGGAACAGTTCAATAGCTATGAAGGGTGAGTAGTGGCACCCCGTAAATTGACAAATTCCAGCTCCAGCGGCTCGTCAAATCGTCGAGTCCAATTTTGGTATGCTGTCCTGATTATTATCCTGGCGGTAATGGTTGGACGGCTATTCTATCTGCAAGTTATCAGACATGAGCACTACCGTATAGCCGCCCTGGCTGATCAGCAGAAAGAGTACGCCATTGCCGCAGAGCGCGGGATTATCAAAGTTCAAGATGGCGGTCGCCAGACGCCGATAGTTCTAAACGAGAAGCTTTATACTCTATACGCCGACCCGGTCTATGTAAAAGATGTCGGTGACACTGCTGATAAACTGGCAACTATTACCAAGGGTGATGCCAAGCAGTACGCCAGCAGCATAAAGTCGAACAGCAGCCGCTACGTGGTCTTAGCTAAGCGATTAAGCGAAGAACAGCAAGGGCAAGTTCTAGCTCTTAAGTTACCGGGAGTTGGAGCTCAAGCGATTAATTACCGGACCTATCCACAAGGCTCATTAGCTTCACAGGTTCTAGGATTTGTGAATGACGAGGGGAAGGGGAGTTACGGGGTTGAACAAGCCCTGAATAATGACCTTGCCGGACGAGCCGGGAGATTAAAAGCCATAACTGACGTCCAAGGTGTTCCTCTGGCGGCCAGCGAAGATAATGTCGAGATAAGTCCCCAGAATGGTGATAATGTAATTTTGACAATTGAGCTGGCTATGCAGAGGCAGCTGGAGTCAATTATGAAAGCTGGTCTGGATAAAGCCAAGAGCGGCTCGGGTAGCGCGCTGATTATGGATGCCAATACCGGGGCGGTCAAAGCAATGGCTAACTTGCCAACATATAACCCGGCTGATTTTTTCAATGTTACTGACCAAGGCGTATTTAATAATGCCTGTGTTAGCTCGCCTCTGGAGGTTGGTTCGGTCATGAAAGTAATGACCGCCGCGGCGGCGCTGGATTTAGCTGTTATAAAGCCGGACACTGCTTTCTATGATCCGGGGCATTGGAAATTGAATGACCACGAAATTACCAACATTGAAGAAGTCGGAGGGCCCGGTACCCGAACTATCCCTCAAGTGCTTGATAGATCAATAAATACCGGGGCCGCTTGGATGTTAATGCAAATGGGCGGTAAAACCGGCTCTGTAAATAAACAGGCCCGGGAGCGCTGGTATGACTACATGGTTAACCGCTACCAGCTGAGTAAGCCGACGGGGATTGAGCAGGGCTATGAATCGGGGGGAACTGTTCCTGATCCCAATGAGGGCTTCGCCCTGGAGCTAGCCTATGCCAATACATCATTCGGGCAAGCTATGACCGCCACGCCCTTGCAAATGGCCGCTGCTTTGGCTAGTGTCGTCAATGGCGGTACTTACTATCAGCCTCGACTGGTTGATGCGGTGGCCAAAGCAGACGGGCAGACTAAGAAGATTACTCCCAAGGTTGTCAAAAAGGGGGTAGTGGCCGGCCATGTCAGTGATGAAGTCCGACAAATGATGGAATTCGTAGTAGCCAATCACCGTCCTCAGCCGCCATTCGCCAGCCAATACAGTGTAGGCGGTAAGACCGGAACGGCTCAGATAGCAAACCCCAGCGGCGGCTATTACAAAGATAAATATAATGGGATGTATATCGGCTTTGTAGGTGGCGATAGACCACAGTACGTAGTCGTCGTACGCGTCAATGAACCTAAGATCGGCGGCTACGCCGGTTCAGCGGCGGCCCAGCCGATTTTTTGGCAGCTGGCGCATATGCTGATCAATAACTTTAATGTCCAGCCAAGAAGCCACTAAAGATGGTATAATAAGCCCCTAGCCACCTAAAACAGACATGCATAATTTACAAATTGTCATTGAAACCAGCACCGTAGAGCAGATCCTGACCTTTGGTTTTTTGGGCTTTTTGACCGCTATGGCTCTGACACCGCTATATACTACTGCGGCCTATGCCGGCGGCTGGTGGAAGAAACCCAGAACTAAGACCATAACAGGTGAGGCGGCGAAAGTTTATCAGAAATTACACGCTGCCAAGCACATCCGCAATATCCCGACCATGGCCGGCATTATCTTTATTCTGGCGACAGTATTAGTAACCATCGCTGGAAACTTAAGCCGCTCAGAAACCTGGCTGCCACTGGTGGCCATGGCCGGAGCGGGGACTATCGGTCTTTTTGATGACATTTTAAATATCAGAGGCTTTGGTAATGGCATTGCCGGCATGCGGGCCAAAGTTAAATCAGCGCTTTTGATCGGGGTCGCCTCTATTGGCGGCTGGTGGTTCTTTGCCAAGCTGGAGGTTGAGGCTATTAACATTCCGTTTTACGGCAGTCTTGATATCGGTTGGCTGATAATCCCACTTTTTATACTGGTGGTTTATGCGACGGCTAACGCTGTTAACATTACTGATGGGCTGGACGGCTTAGCCGGCGGGCTGGCCGCCTCGGCCTTCGGAGCGTATGCCGTAATCGCCTTTATAGAGGAGAAGTACGGTATTGCCGGCTTTTGCATGACGGTTACCGGTGCGTTACTTAGTTACACTTGGTTTAATATTCACCCGGCCCGTTTTTTCATGGGTGATGTCGGGTCGTTCGCGCTGGGGACGGCGCTTGGCGTGGTGGCATTGCTTACTGATACGGTTTTACTACTGCCGGTGATCGGTTTTGTTTTTGTGATGGAAGCCGGTTCATCTCTACTGCAGGTGCTTTCCAAGCGCTTACGAGGCGGCAAGAAAATTTTCGAGATTGCTCCGATTCACCACCATTTTGAGGCCGTCGGTTGGCCGGAGACTAAAGTAACTATGCGTTTTTGGGTAATCGGTCAGGTAGCAGCCTTTATTGGAATAATCCTGTTCATTTTAGGTGGGCCGCTGTGAACGACCGACCCCGCCGGACGCTGCGGTCTAAACTGTTAACCGTCGGCTCAAACGCCGCCTCTGAGTCGGTCGGTCGCCGGCACAAACCTGATTATTGGATTCTCATCTTGGGCTCGGCACTTTTAGTCCTCGGTCTGGTGGTAGTTTATTCGATCAGTCCCGGTTTAGCGGCTTCGCAGGGCATCAGTCAGGGTTATTTCATAACCAAACAGCTTATTGATGTCGGCTTAGGTTTAACGGCTTTTCTAGTAGCCGCCTATTTACCCGCTGGCTGGTGGTGGAGGGTGGCTACACTGTTGGCAATTCTGGCGGTCCTGGCTTCACTGTTAGTTATGATTATGCCTACCGATGCTCTGCATCCAGCCCACCGTTGGATTAGGGTCGGTAACTTCTCATTCCAAGTAGTGGAGTTAATAAAGCTAGCTCTACTGGTTTGGACAGCTCGTTTTCTGACCTTAGCCTGGCGATCCGGCAGGATTGCCGATAATAAAGCCACCTTGCGGCCGCTCCTGATAGTAACGATTATCGCCGGAATGGTAGTGGCTATGCTGCAAAGTGATTTTGGATCTGCGGTTGTGGTGGTGTCCATGGTAGGTTTGATGGCCTACGTTGCCGGCATCCCGCTTCGTAAGATTGGTCTCATCGCCGGCATTATTAGCATACTTTTAGTGCTGGCTATCGCCAGCACACCCTACCGCCGCGACAGACTGGCTAATTTTTTGAATCCCGGAGCATCGTGCGAAACAACCGGCTACCAAGCCTGCCAGGCCCTGATATCAGTAGGGTCGGGCGGGGTGTTTGGACTAGGTTTGGGCCACAGCGTTCAAGCCTACGGCTATCTACCGGAAGCCGGTAATGACTCAATCTTTGCTATTATTGCCGAGAAGTTCGGCTTTATAGGCACTATCTTAGTACTAGTTCTTTATGGGGGGCTTATCTTTAGGCTCAAACTGCTAATCACCCACACTTCAAACCAATTCAACAGATTACTAGTGGTTGGAGTATTAGCATGGCTCAGCACTCAAATTATTATTAACACCGGCGCCATGCTGGGGCTGTTGCCCCTAAAGGGGATAACGCTGCCGTATATTAGTCAGGGTGGCACTAGTTTGATCTTCATGACTGCCGCTTTGGGGCTGGTTTTTCAGATTTCACGATATACTAATTACAGTAAAACTGAACCGAAATTAAACCTTAGTGAAGCAACAAACAGTTACTATCGTTCTGACGGGCGGGGGATCAGGCGGCCACATAACCCCGCTTTTGTCGCTCGCCCGCGAGCTTAAAAAAGCCAACAAAGCCTGTCGCGTAGTATATATAGGCCTTCGTGGCGAGAAGGTAGAAGAACTATCTTCGCGTTACGAAGTTTTCGATGAAGCATACACCATAGCCGCCGGCAAATTCCGCCGCTACCACGGTGAGAGTTTTTTAAGGCAACTGCTTGATATCCGAACACTGCTACTCAATATTCGTGATTTCTTTAAAGTTAGCGCCGGAGTATTCTCGGCTCGCCGATTGCTAGGGCGTATTAAGCCGGATGTTGTATTTAGCAAGGGTGGTTTTGTAGTAGTACCTGTAGGTATTGCTGCTCGATGGCGTAAGGTTCCGATAATCACCCACGACTCAGATGTCACGGCTGGCTTAGCCAATCGAATACTGGCGCGCTGGGCGGTGGTGAGGACTAGCGGGCAGCAATCAGCTGCCGGAGATTCCCGTTTTGTTGGCATACCGGTGGGTGAACGCTTAAAACCTGTTACTGATAGTTCCCAGAGAGGCTTCAAACGTCTAATTGGTATTCCATCTAGAGCCGAACTCCTGCTAATCGCTGGCGGCGGCTTGGGGGCAAGGGATATTAACGAGCGGATGGTCTCTATCATGCCAAGATTGCTGATGAATAACCCCAATCTTTACGTGGTACATATAACAGGCAGTCAAAATGAAAAGGAGGTACGCGATGCTTACCAGATATCAGCCGAGGACGCCCATCGCCTGACAGTTATCGGTTTCTCTAACGAGTTTGATAAGTATAGCGCCGCCGCCGATCTAATCGTTAGTCGGGCTGGGGCTACAGCGCTGGCGGAATTCGCCGCTCAGCATAAAGCAGTTCTGTTGATTCCGGCAACGCATTTAGCGAGTGGACATCAGCTGGAAAACGCCAGAGATCTGCAAAAACGCCGGGCAGTTAAAGTTTTAGATAATGAGGTACCAACTCAAAAACTGTTTAATACAGTTGATGATTTGCTTAATAATAAAACAGCCTTACGTGATCTGGGCACAAACTTGGGTAAGCTAGCTAATCCAAGCGCAGCTGCTGATCTGGCAAAGATAATTCTTGATGTCGCCTACCGCTATAAAAAGAATTAATGCTATTAAATCGGCGAAAAAATTCAAAGAGTAGCGCCGGCCGACAGGGCACCTCGGCAGCTGGTCGGTTTTATCGTGCCGGAAATAGCAATTCTTCTCGCGTAAGTCCATTCGGTAACAAACAAGCGGCCCAAAGCAGATCGCGCCGTTGGCTGGCCAGACTCACCGACATTACTATAGTGATAGCTGTGCTAGCGGTAGCCGTTTATAGTTTGATGGTTAGCTCGCCACCCGACATTAGGGTGGTAAATAATTTTTACAACACTAAGGAAGTGTACTCAAAGGCCGTGATCGAGCAATTTGATAAAATAAAAAATTCCAACAAAATTACATTTAACGAAAAAGAGATGGAGAGCCAGCTTAGGAAGCAATTTCCGGAGATCTCTAAGGTGATTGTTGATTTACCGCTTGTTGGGCAAAGGCCCAAAGTAACCATTGAAATTGATGAACCAGCCCTTCGACTGGCTGGCGGCAGTGGAGAGTACGTAATAAACAAAGCCGGCGTGGTAGCTGCCAAGAGTGATGGACTGGCCGCCGCCTCGTCACTTGTTTTAGTCAGAGATGAGAGCGGTTTTGATTTACAGGCCGGTAGTCCGGCACTGGATAAACAGGCTGTTATCTTTATCGAAGCTCTAACTGCCCAGCTCAAAAAAGCTAAAGTACCGATTGAGTCACTGACCTTTCCGCCGCGTGCTCAAGAGCTTAACTTAAAAACAGCCGATCAGCCTTACTATGTCAAATTTTATCTTGGCGGTGACGCCGCTAGCCAGATCGGCCAGTTCCTAGCGGCCCGCCAACAGTTGACTAGCGAAGGCATTCAACCTCATGAGTATCTAGATGTAAGGGTAGCGGGTAAGGTTTTTTATAAGTAGCCTCGGTGCTATACTTAAGCCAAATTAGTGGGTGGGCAGGAGACATCTCACCTTGAGCTCTAGGTCGCCGGTAGAACTGTCAATTGGCCTCTATGAAAGAGGTGCGGTAGGCTACGCCAGCTCTATTGGCGAATTCATTAGGCTAAGGTCCGAACGAATGTCACCGGCCTATGTGAATCTTCGTCCCATAGCCTCATTCTCCGAGAATCACGCTATGCCCGTGGAGGAGCAGAGAGAGGTAAGGGACTTGGTAGTTAGTTCTTTTTCAGACTTGCTGGATATCAGCCCTCATAACTACGACCATATTTTAGGAGTCCCGCACGCAATGACAGCTGTAGCGGGGTTAGTGGCTCAGGCCCGTGGCGATTCGCTATTAACGATGCGATCTAGCGCTGACAAAAAATATGGGGTGCATAAACCCATCGAAGGTGACTATCGGGAAGGTGATGTTGTTATAGCTCTAGATGATGCCATTACCGACGGCGGCGCCAAACTAGATACCATAGCCAGAGCCGAAGAACTCGGTTTGGTTATTCCGGAGGTAGCCGTATTAGTGGATCGTGAGGAAGGCGGACGCGAGGCTTTGGAGGAAATGGGGTATGGATTCAGCTCGGCTATCGGACTCGGCGGAATCACTTATGTATTAGCTGAGCAGGGAATAATAACATCGCAACAGCGGAACTGGATGGAGAAGTACTACGTTAGCCTGGTAGAGGGTGGAATAATTCCGGCTATCCCGAAGAGCTTAGTTGAAGGTCCGGAAGACTGGTCTCTCCCCTCCTAGTTCGTATTTTGTTCTTCTTTTTGATTTAGCTTGCTGGGCAGGGAAAAACTATACGATACTACCGAATTGCTAAATGTCAAATCAACCTGTCTAGGAAAAAAGTAGGGGAAACTTAGGCAAAACATAGAATACCCAAAAAGCAAACATGGTTGTGGATAACTTTGGATATTCACAAATTTTACGACACGTCTAGGAACGAGTACGTACCAATAAATGGGTTGCTAGCCTGCCTACCGGCAGGCAGGCGCCACAGGCTTGAGCAGAGCGAAACCGGCAAGCACACACACTTTTTGGTATGTACGAGCAATCGTCCCCTGTTAGGGGGGTATTGTGACACATCACCCTTAAGCTAATATATACAGTCGTAAAATATACATTGTGCGACATGACGCGTTGAGCCTGGTTGCTATTCTCCAACCCGCGGCTGTCGGTATCTAATCCCGGATTTTTTATTTTTTATTATTTCCCTCGATTGACTCGATACCTTGTACCCTTACTGGATTAGTGTGCGCTCCATCACACTACCTATATACCTAGTTCGTAAAATGTTCAGTATGTAAATATGAACGATCATCAACATAAATGAAAGTAGATATAGGCTCTTTCGTTATTTAGCGTAACCGGATGACCATCTCTTGGCTATCGGCACTAATGGGAGCTTGGGGCTTGGCCTGCCCTGTAGGACTGGTAGAGCTTTGAGCCGGCGGTTTCCTACGGCTGCGACGCCGACGCCTCTTAGTAGCTGACTGCGGCTGTTCAGCTGCGCTCAAACTACCAGCCGCCAGTTTGCCGATATCGGACGGTCTTTCCGGATGCGCTGGAGGGGAAGCACTTTTGGGGGCAGGTGCAGCTGGGGGTTGGGGTTTTTTGGGCTGATTTTGCTGACGGTCCATTGCCAGACCGGCGGCGCGGCGAACAATATCTTCTACCACCGGTCGCTCTTGGGCGTAGCGCTGGCGGGATAATTCGATTATCTGGGTTGAGGAATCTTGTGCCGGTAGTGGCAAGTTCAAGGTCTTGGCCGAAAAAGGCGGAGCCTTTTCGCCATTGATCATCATGGTGATCACAAAATATCGTGAGTGCTGGGCTATCAAATCGGCCTCTTCGAATTGTGGTTCAAAGTATTTTTTCAAAAAAGGCGCGTCATCCGGACTAACCCTAAAAGTTATAATGGTGCCGACGTTGCCAAACACCGCATCGCGGACCGGCTCACTCATCTGTGAGATGTATTGATTAGCAACTGTAAGAAAGAGATTATACTTTCGGGCCTCCGATAGGATAGCCGCGAAACTGTCAGTGGCAAAGTTCTGGAACTCATCGACATAAAGATAAAACGGCCGACGCTGCTCCTGAGGCACGTTGGCTCGACCCATAGCGGAAAGCTGGATTTTAGTGACCATCATGGCGCCTAAAATACCGGCGTTGTCCTCGCCCATTAGTCCGCGGGAAAGATTGACGATCAAAATCTTACCCTGGTCCATAATCTGGCGCAGATTGAAGGTGCTTTTGGGCTGGCCGATAATGTTTCTAACCATCGGATTGGCCGTGAAAGCACCCACTTTGTTCAGCACCGGAGCCACTGCCTCGGTAGCAAACCTTTCATTCCAGCTAGCAAATTCGGTTATCCAGAAGTTCTTAACTACCGGGTCATCGATATGAGTGATGACCAAGTCGCGGAACTTTCGGTCAGTCAGCATCCTGGTGATATCCAGCATTGTGGAGTTGGGGTAATCCAGAAGCGCTAGTAAGGTGTAGCGCAGGATGTATTCCAGACGCGGTCCCCAGCTTTCGGCAAACAAGCGTTTGAGTACCCCGACTAACTCTGAGCTGACATGGCCTTTGAGCGATGGGTCGCCAACTTCCAGGGGATTAAAGCCGATTGGGTAATCGGAGTCCGCCGGGTTGAAGTAAACCACGTCATCAACTCTACGCGGCGGAATGAAGCTTAGCACGTTCTGGGCGTAATCGCCGTGCGGGTCAATGACCGCGAAGCCCTGATCATAGTAGATATCAGACAGCGTTAATAGCTCTAAAGCGCCGGATTTACCAGTTCCGGTTTGACCAAGGAGGTAAACATGTCGGCCGCGGTCTTCGCGGTTAAGGCCAAAGACGGTGTTATCACCACGGAAATTGGTCACTCCAAACAGACTAATGTCGCGTTCGTTGCCGACCACTTGCACTGGAATATTGGGCGGCGGTTCAGCCGTTTTGGTAGTAGCCCAGACGATATTAGGTGTTTCCACGGTGGTGTGCGGCAGGTGGAAAAGACTGGCTAACTCCTCAATATTTAAGATAAAGCCGTGATCGATGAAGAAGCGGGCCTGATATTCCAGCTGCTTATCACGGTCAAAACTCTGATGCTTAACCTCAAAGCCGTTTAGATTGGTGGTATTAAACTGCTTGAAGGCGCCAACCAGAGCCTGCATGCGCAATCGGGCGGTGTGTTGATCATGACCGGCGTACATTATTCTGATTTTGACTTGGTAACCAAGCTTGGTGCTCTTTTCCTGGATGGCGGTTATGCGGCTTTTGTCCCGCTCAGGGAGTTCTGCCGGGGTCCCGGGGACCCCCAAGCCGGCTTCCGGTGGTTTGGACAACGCTCCGAGCATCTGGGCGGCGTAGCTGACTGCGGAGCCTCCGCTGCCTCCGCCCAAGACTCCCCCGCCCCTTTTAATTCGATCTACCATTTTTTGGCCGCGCCTATGCCAATCATCGGGTATCGGCCGGGTAATCATCTGTATCCACATCTCTTCATCCTCTTTATCGAGTTTGGCTAGAGTGGCCGTGATAGCCGCCAAGGGGTCTACCTCGAAGTTGGGGAAAGTCTTAATCGGCAGAGTCTCGTTGTCGGTTAGCGTCAGCTCACTGGAGTGGATGACACTCTGGTGCAGGCGGCGCTCGGAGTAATCCTCTTCCTGCTCGTAAATCTGCACCGTGGGGTATTGAGCATAGATCTGCCCTTCAACGAAGGCCTGTAATTGCTTGGGCGCCCAAATATAAAAGCGCAGACGCTGTCCAATAGCGGCTACCTCCAGGCTGATATGCTCCTGCAGCGAACTGGACCGCCGTAGTTCCTTCTTGGAGCGCAAAATCCCATGCAGGGAGGCCAGCATCTGCTCGGCAGCCAACTCTTTTTTATCATTGGTGCGCGGTACCTCCAGCAGCAGCAAAGTATAGTCGTGGCCCGGATGTACGCTAACCTTACCTCTATTCAGTAAGCCCATTTAACCTCTAGCTTCTTTCACCTAATAATTATACACCTTAAAAACAGGGCTGGAGGGATGTAGGGTTGTAGCGAAACTGTAACCCTTTGACCCTATAACCCTCTATTTTTATTCAGCCAAACCGTAGGTGGCCTTAGCCACTCGCTTGAACTGCGGTTTACCCTGCAGGTTTAATAGCACCGTGGTTTCTTTAACATGGCGTGTCTTGAGCACGCGCCGGACAATCTCGTCGCGGTGCAGCGGACCACCTTCTTTTCGAAGAATTTCAGCGATTACGTCAGCAACGGTTCCCTTTTTATAGCCCCACTCTTTAAGAGCATAGATACCTCTGCCGATTAAAACGAAACGCTCATCTTTTATAAGCTCGTTATGGATCGCTTGGGTAGTGACATCCTTGCGCTTGAAGTTGCTCTGCTTGATGCTATCCGCAATTTCCGAAAAGTGCATCGGTTTTTTGTTGTCATGTAAAATAACGTAAATCTTATCGCGGATATTCTTAGGGTTAACCATCGGCCACTTAACCAGTCCCCAGCGACCGCTTAGTGTCGCGACCTGCTTGGAAATACCAGCTAGTGCTTCAACGTGCTTGATGTCACCGCTGCCAATGCTACCAGCGATTGATTCAATGGTCGTAGGTTCACCAATTCCCTTGATAGCGTCGATAATCTTATTGACTGATTCGCGGATAGCTTTTTCAGTATGGCGGCTAGCCAGACCAACAGCGTGGAAGAAATGGTCATTGTCGTCAATGACTGCCAGCTTGGGCGCCAAGTGTGCTAAGAACGCTACCTTGGACTGATCGGTCTTGTTATTGGCCGGTGCCAGTTTAGCGGTTAGATCGGAAACCCTGGCAACATTGCCCATATCTTTTAAGTGCGTCGATATTACTTCTTCGGCATGTCCAATATGCGGCAGATCCTTTTTGGCACTTTCTTTTAGGCGGTTGACTACCGCTTTTTCCAGCTGACGAACTCGTTCACGGGTGATGCCCAGAAGCTCGCCTATCTGTTCCAGAGTCTCTTTTCGGTCGAATAGCCCAAAACGCCGGGCTACGATTTCCCGCTCCCGCTCCCGGTCAATAGTACTCAATATGTCGTTGACGACATTATCGATATTAAGCTCCGAAGTAGTTATTTCTGCCATAAAAAATACCTGTTAGCCCTGAATTTAAAGCTATTGGTTAATATAATTATAAAACCTATTATTTTAAAAGTCAAGTTTCAAGGGAACTGCTAATATTGTATCAGAAGTTAGACGCCTCGGCTATAATCCGGTTATGTATATCTGGCAGTATAATATTTTGCCAAGGTGAAAAAATTGTGGAAAAACATAGCAAAAAACACGACGGACCTCTATTTTTTCGGCTTGGCCCAACGCCTTTGTGTCGGAGGATTCTCTAGAAGCTTGGTTGCGACCTTTTGGGATATCTTCTTGGGGTTCTCATCTTTGGGTATACGGACATTGTGCTTACCATCGCTTACATACGGACCGTATGGGCCGTTGAGAATCTTTATTTTGCCGAAGTCAGCAATTACCCTTTCCTTTTGGGCTTTTTTCTTCTGAGCGATTAACTGACGGGCTTGAGCTTCCGTTATCTTGAAGGGGTCATTATCTTTAATGCTGACAAACAGCTTTCCAACCTGTACATAGGGCCCAAAGCGTCCGATATTGGCGGTTATCAGCTCGCCATCAGCTGCCTTGCCTACCTGCCGGGGTAGGCTAAACATCGGCATCGCCTGCCCCAGAGTAACATCTTCCAGTGAGACTCCTTCTGGCATTGGTGCGAACCGGGGGGCGGCCGACTTATCATCCTTGTCCTTGGCGCTTTCCCCCATTTGAAGCACCGGTCCATAACGACCAAAGCGGGCGATGATGGGCAGGCCGGTTTTATTATCTTTACCAAGGGTGCGGGCTTGTGAAACCTCAGCTCTGGTAGCCTTCTCGGACTTGGACATTAACGGATGGAATTGCCTATAGAATTTGTTGAGCATCGCTACCCAAGCAAGTTTACCGGAGGCAATATCATCCAGTTCGTCCTCGGCCTTGGCGGTAAAGTTATAGTCTACGATATCAGCGAAGTACTTTACCAAAAAGTCGGTGACGATCTCTGCCAGAGTGGTCGGTATCAGCTTATTATTGTCGGCGCCAACAGTCACATCGTTCTTATTTTCAGTGATTTTACCAGCCCGCAAAATAAGTTCACTAACTTGTCGTACTTCGCCTTCGATATCTTTCTTCTCGACGTACTCACGATCCTGGATAGTACCTATGGTCGGCGCATAAGTGCTGGGCCGGCCGATACCTAACTCCTCAAGCTTTTTAACCAAGCTTGGTTCGCTATAACGAGCTGGCGGTCGGCTAAAACCTTCAGCGGCGCTTATTTGCACCGGTTTGAGGGACTGGCCTTCTTTTAACTCTGGCAGTATGCGATCATCTTTGCCGCCACCATAGATTTTTAAATAGCCATCGAATTCGAGGGTTTCGCCAGTGGCTATAAATTCCTCTTTCTTACTACTGATATCGATAGCGACTTCTGTCCGCTGTATCTGGGCCGATGCCATCTGGCTGGCAACTGCCCGTCTCCAGATAAGCTCGTATAACTTTACTTGTCGCGGGTCACTTCCGGCTCCGAGCTTGTTAAGATGTGTAGGACGAATGGCTTCGTGGGCTTCTTGTGCCGTTTTAGATTTTGTTTGATACTGACGGCTCTTCAGATACTTTTCGCCTAGATTCTTGATGATATAGTCCTTGGCTGCTCCGATGGCCAGTGGGGACAGATTGGTGCTGTCGGTACGCATATAGGTAATGTGCCCGGCTTCGTATAATCTTTGGGCTAAGATCATGGTCTGGCGAACCGAGTAGCCCAAGCGTCGTCCGGCCTCCTGCTGGAGCGTACTGGTAGTAAATGGTGGTGCTGGTGATCGGCTGCCCGGTTTTTGCTGGATATCAGAGACCGTGAAGCGGGCGTTCTTTACATCACTCAGCCACTTTTTGGCTGTATCTGCATTGGCGATCTTTTTGGATAGCTCCGCCGGGAATTCCTTCTTGGCGTCAAAGATGGCGGAGACTTTGAACTCGCGCTCGGCCTTGAAGGACTTGATCTCACGCTCCCGCTCTACAATTAGCCGAACCGCTACACTTTGGACCCTCCCAGCGCTCAAACCGGTGCGGACTTTACGCCACAGGATGGGGCTAAGCTCGTAGCCAACCAATCTATCAAGAACGCGGCGGGCCTGCTGGGCTTCAACCAGCTTCATATCAATGGATCTGGGATGGGCAACCGCTTCATTAATAGCCGGCTTGGTAATTTCATGAAATACAATCCGCTTGGTGCTAGATGGCTTAACTCCTATAGCGATACAAACGTGCCAAGCTATCGCCTCGCCCTCTCGGTCACCGTCGCTAGCCAGCCAGACTTGAGCACCTTTAGCGGCAGTTTTGAGAGCTTTAATAATTTTTTGCTTATCTTCGGTTATCTCGTAGGTCGGTTTGAAGTGGTTTTTGATATCAACGCCTAGGTCTTTTTTAGGTAGATCACGGACATGTCCGTAGCTGCTCTCTACCCGAAAGTCAGCTCCTAAGAAGCCGGCGATGGTCTTCGCCTTAGCCGGACTCTCCACAATGACGAGATTTTTAGGCATGAATTAGTTTCAAGAGTTCAGTGTAATTAGCTTAAGCTGGGAATGCAAACTCTATATCGCTATCCAGCGGCCGGCTCCCTGTGGCCGGACAGCGCCAGCTAGCTCTAAGTCGGTCAAGGTCGAATACAACTCGGCCGCATCAAGCTTCGCGGTGCGAGCTATCTCATCCTGATCAGACACACCCGATAGTATCAGCTCCAAAACAGACCTCTGCAGAGTGCTGAAGCTCTTACTTTTGGCGACCGATATTTTTTTAGTTGGCTTAATACCCAGTGCCAACAGTACATCGCTAGTGTCGGTAACCGGAACAGCGCCGCTTTTTATAAGATTATTGCAGCCCTCCGATCCGGGCTGGTTAATGTTGCCGGGAACGCTCATTACAGTCTTTCCCTGCTCTAGGGCGAACCGGGCGGTGTGCATGGTGCCGCTATTGGCAGCAGCTTCAGTTATTAACAGTACGTCTGCTAGTCCGCTAACAATCCGATTGCGGGCAATAAAATTCTCTTTATAGACCATGTCTTTAGCGGAGTACTCGCTGATAAGTGTGCCACCCTTGCTTAGTATCTGATTGGCTAGGTTGAAATGGGAGGCCGGGTATATATTGCTGAGCGCTGTTGGCAGGACAGCGATTGTACAGCCTTCAGCTTCCAGGGCTGATTGATGGGCGATTGAGTCAACCCCTAAAGCCAAGCCGCTGATAATTACAACTCCCTGCGCAGCCAGCTCGTAGCTCAAGCGCTGACTTACAAATCGGCCATAGGCGCTATTTTTTCGGCTGCCGACAATTGCGACCTTTGGCAAAGCGAGCCAATCGACAGGTGATTTTCCCGCCCAAAAGAACTGCTTAACTGGAGGGTCGGTGTACTTTAAACTATCCGGAAATAAGGGGTCGTTAAGCGAAAGCGTGTTGACATTATTTATAAACATGTAGCAGCATTGACATTAAGACATTTTTTTGCTAGAATTGCAATTCGTAAGTCCAATATATGGATCTTACGCACCTTATACCCCCCATTTCTAACATCTTGTTAGATTGTTTAAGAGACTTGGTCAATCGGTTAGTCGTACCCTCCACTAACTATCTGACCCCAGCCTCATTCTTGCCTCTTTGCAGTATAGGCCGACTTTAGCCCACTGGCAATTGGTTAAGCTAAAAGAGGTAGAAATGAGGCTGGGTGCTCTTAAACAAACTAACCCCTTTAACTTCCACACCCGTATAAACTTTCCTAGAAAGTTTATACGGGCAAGTCCCATTCAATGTGGGTGAGCAGGTCCGTCTCACGGCGGACGATCACCTCGGTGATCGACTCGAGCACTCAGCTTATTTAGCAGTCTTCGAAGTTTTGCTTTGGTGGGGTTGAAGGGTGTTTCCAGGGCTTGACTATTAAGGCTCAAGCCTCGAAATGAGCTCCATAGGTGCCCACCCCCTCTGGAGCTCTTTTCGTATCAAGAATATCAAGTTTTGGCTGAGCCGCGAGCACCGTTTCTAAAAAGTGGGCTGCTAGCAACTATTATTTACTGGAGCACTGCGCACGATCTTGTTCAAGGCACCTCGGAAGCGCCAAATGTGTTAAAGTCGAACATATTTGGTGACCCGCAAGTGCCGAGAATGAGATTGTATGCAGGACCTATACCACTGTTCGGGTATCGTGTGGCAGCTGCCCGCCAAAAATATACTCGGTTATTAAAGCCGCTGCTTCACGTAAAATTTTTGGTAAGCTGCCCTGCTCCTCTTTAGTGAACTTAGCTAAAACAAAGTCAGCGCTGTCTCTGGAGCTGGATTCTGCATTACCGACCCCAATACGTACCCGTCCGAAGTCGTCACCCAAATGTTGTATTAACGACTTCACTCCGTTATGTCCGGCGTCGGAACCTCCCGCCCTGGTTCTAATTTGGCCAAACGGTATCGCCAATTCGTCATAAACCGCTAGGGTCTGTGGATTATATATTCGATAGAATCGCTGGATTGCTCGGCCAGCCTCACCACTATTGTTCATGTAGGTATCCGGTTTTGCGAGTATCACCCTACTCTCTCCCAGATCCTGCATACTTAGGTCGGCCATAAGATCTTTTTTACTAACCCAATTCGGGAAATCGTTGATTTTAGCGAATTCATCAATCACTTTAAAACCGACGTTATGGCGGGTGTCACGGTATTTGCTCTCAGGGTTTCCCAGTGCGATCACTAAAATGGTTCTACGCGTACCAATGGTATAAGCTGGGGCGCCAGAAGTAAGTATTGGTCTTTTCTCGAATAATGCCACAGTCTAATTCTAACCTCTAGTTTCGTTATCAATAAACCAGAACTTGATCGGAGTACCGGCAAATGGCCACTTCTGGCGGAAACTACGCTCCAAATATCTGCGGTAGCTAAAGTGTAGCAGCTTCGTATCTTTACCAAAGATTTTGAAACTGGGCATGGTCTGGTCATCTTCCTGTGTCATGTAGTTTAATTTCGGCTGGCGGTTTCTCAATCCTGCCGGCGGGTGGATATTTACAGCATCTGACAGCCACTTATTAAGTTCAGGGGTTGAAATCTTAGCTGACCGGGTTTTGCTAATATCTAAGATTAATTCGAACAGTTTCGTTACATTTAGACCGTTTAGCGCGCTCACAAATACGAGTGGCGCCCAAGGTGCAAAGGCAAAATCAGCAACGACTTGGGCCGATAGGCTCACTTTATCAAGGTCGTGACTTTCGCTTAGGTCCCATTTATTGACGACGATTATTAGCCCTTTTCCGGCATCCTTGATCATCTGGGCGATTTTCTGGTCCAGCTGCACACTAGGCTCTTGAGCGTCCATCACCAGCAGGCAGACCTGCGACTGTTCGATAGCGGCTAAAGAACGTAACACACTGAATTGTTCGGCCCCTTGGGTCACCCTGCCACTGCGGCGGATCCCAGCTGTATCAAGAAATTCAAGAGTTCGGTCATGATACTTCACACTCAAGCGATTAATATCACGGGTGGTTCCCGCTCGCGGTGACACAATGGCCTGCTGCTTTTTGCCTAGAGCATTAAAAAGCAATGATTTACCGACGTTTGGACGACCAAGTATCGCCGCAGAAGTAACGTCAGTCGGGTCTTTGATAATTGCTTTAGGTAGCTGAGCGGCAGTTTCAGCCACTAGTTCGTCCAGTCCTTTTTTTTGAGTTGCGCTGGTGGCGAAAATGATTCTTAGACCTAGCTTGGACCACTCGTTTGCCGCCTTGCGCTTCTTAGCCTCAGATTTGTTGACCACCAATATGACAGGCTTCTTGGTTTTAAGGGCCAGTCTAGCCACCGATCGATCATCATGATTTGTACCTCCGCCAGCCTCGACTACTACCCAGATCAGCGACGCAGCTTCAGCGGCTTGTGAGATCTGATCCTGGATAGTCATTTCGAATTCATCGGCTGCCGGCTTGACGCCCGCCGTATCAACCAGCCAGAAGTCTTTACCGCCATAGGAAACTTTTGCCGTGACACTATCTCTTGTAGTACCGGCTTCTCTGGCCACGACAGCCTCACGCCGTCCCAGAACGGCGTTATATAGACTGGATTTACCAACGTTAGCCCTCCCGACGATAGCAACTATGGGAGCTGATTGATTCATAACTTGCCGTATTATAGCGTGCCAGTCAACTACTAAAAACCCGCACAAAGGCGTTCTTGGTGCGGGTTGTTAGCTGAAGGTTAAGTTCATTATGCACCAGTGGGTGCAGCTGGCCGATCGCCAGAGGGTGGTGCGTCTGTTGGCGACGCGGGTGGTTCGGCCGGGGGTTCGGAAACCGGGGCATCACTGCCAGAGCCGGCATCGCCGGCATCAGGTGCCGGAGCCGGTGAACTCGAAGCAAAATCACCTATCTGTTGATCAACATTCTTTTTTTCTTCGTCGGTGCTCATCTGACCGCTGTCTGGCGCTCCGCTATCGGAGCCAACAACTGGATTAGCTGACGCGTCTGTGTCGTCAGCTGGCGCACCTGGTGCTGGTTGGTTAGTTGCTGATGTATCTTCTGGTGGCATGGACTTCTCGCTTTCTTGCTTGTTAGTTGTTGAAGACCGTTCTTCTTTACCTGGTGGTAAAATCCCGCGGACGACCCTGGCAAAATCTTCCAAAGTGACTTGGGACTTCACTAAATACTTTATCACGCCTAGCTTCTCACCGCGAGCCTGATCTTCAGCTTGGCCAAGCGCCGTCATCATTATAACCTTTATATCCCGCATCTCGGGTGCCGCCCTAAGGGTTTCAAGCATTTCAAAGCCGGAGAGTTTTGGCATCATAACGTCGGCGACTATCAAGTCGGGTTTCTCTTTCATGGCTGTCGCTAAGGCATCTTCACCATCGCTGGCCGTGACCGTTTGATAGCCTTCAGCCTGCAGACGCATCTCAAAAATCTCGCGAAGATTATTGTCGTCTTCAACTAATAGAATCTTTGCCATCAGAGTCTATGCTCCCGCCTATTTATTAATGCTTATGCTATGGCAACATTGTAACATGATTTATCACGATCTAAAGTTGATGAGTCGGCTCTAAAGGACTTATTTGCGAGGCCTGTCGCTTCTGGATTTCCAGCGCCTTGGCGGCAGTTAAGCGCGGGAGGTTAATAAAAAAGGTACTCCCCTTACCCAGTTGGCTTTCTACCCAGATGCGGCCATTGTTCATCTCGATAATCTGCTTACAGATGTATAGACCCAGACCAGTGCCGCCGACGGTCCGGGTCATCGAGCTGTCAACTCGGTAAAACTTCTGGAACAGGTGCGGTATATCTTCTGATGAGATCCCAGCCCCGGTATCTTGTATCTGAATTTGGACAACTGTGCTGTCGCCGGTTAGGCGCACAGTAATTGTCCCCTCGGATGTGTACTTAATGGCGTTATCTATCAGATTTTGTAGTACCTCGCGCAGGCGGTTGGGGTCAATATAGATGTAGTAGAGTGGCCTCATAACCTGTCCGCTAGCCCTTTGCTGATCATGGCTGACGATGTAGCGCATACCCAGTTCTTTTTCTTTAGCTTTTAAGCGCCCAGCGTCGGCTACTTGCTCGACGATTTCTCCAGCCTCCACGACTACCGGGTAGTTAGCCAGCCGGCCATCCTCCGCCTTGGAGCTGGTTAGCAAGTCGGCAAAAAGTATCCCCAATTGCTTAGTGGCATCACTTGCCTTCTGTAGGTATTTGCGGGCGTTAGGGTCAATCTTGGCGACTTTTTCGTTTAGCGCTAAAGCTAGATAGCCCTCGATTGCGGCAATTGGCGTTCGCATCTCGTGACTGGCAGTACTAATGAATTCAGATCTTTTAGCTTCGTCCTCCCTTTCTTTGATGGTGTCGGCAAAAACACCGACCACACTACTTACTGTTTGGCTGGAAGGATCGAGTATCGGTGAAACTATAAGCGATATAGGTACGCGCTTACCGCTGCGGGTTGCCAGCCAGAGATTGCTGTCCCTAACACTTTGTTTAGTCTGCAGTGCTTTAGTGAAGGGGTTCGCCTCAGTGGGCAGCTGTTGACCTCCCTCATTGAGCAGTTGCAAGACATTAGCGACATTCAACCCAATGGCTTCGTCGGCTGGCCAGCCGGTTATTTTGCTGGCGGCCGGATTAAACAAGTGCAGGACGTTATCCTTACCGACCATTACCACACCGTTCTGGATAGCACCCAGCACAAAACTGGAGCTGAGCTTCTGATCTTGGATGACATTGTCGCTGACTGCTAACCCGGCAAACTGGGCCATTCGTCCAAGGCCCCTCCTCTTTCTGTAGCGCCAAAAAAGCACTGCCGAAAAAGTAATTATCACTGCCAGTAAAACAGCGGCGACTACCGAGATTTCCGCAAGCGTCAGGTCGTAGCTTTTCTGCATCAGGATCCAGTCATCTGTATGTGATAATGCTTATCATTATCTGAGCTAAACTGTTTTTTTTCAATCAGCAGTTGGTTATGCTATGCTTTTCCCGCAGATCAAACACCTCTAAGGTCCCATCGTCTAGTGGTTAGGACACCAGGTTCTCATCCTGGCAACAGGGGTTCGACTCCCCTTGGGATCACCAGGTGTTTTTTTATGGGGCGTAGCTAACCCGGCCGGCATCTTGTGCCAAAGTAACCCAGGCTTGGCCGGCGTTCAGCTTTAGAGGGGCTCCAGCGCTATCTGTAAACACAAACTGACTGTCTCGCCCGGCCTTACTCCAGCTGCCAGAGATTACTCCGCCGTCTTGGAATGCCAGCAAACCCCCACCAGTGACACCATAGACGCTGTACTTACCGCTGATTGAGTAGGTCGTGATAAGTACGATTACTACCTTGGGCGTAAGCTGTTGGTTGGGGCTGCCATTCTCGGCGCCGGTCGAGATATGGGGCTGGCCTCCTTGGCTGCGGCTGTAGCTATTGGTAGCCGGGTCGTAATCATAGTGAGAGTTATAGGGTGCGCTGGATATCTTCACGTCAATTACCCGGGCGGTTGGTGTAGCCAGCTTAGCCTCATCCTTGCGCGGCCACGGAGTGAACTGACTGTTTGTGTAACCCTTCTTCTGGTTGAGTTCATCCAACCTGTCAAAGCTGGTGTAAACGTTATGTGGAGAGCGTCGGCTGGATACCCGCCAGTAGCTTCCGGAATTAAAGAACTGATCAAGATCCCGGCCTCCGCTACGGATTTGATTCAAAGCATCAGGACTGCCGCCAATGTGGGCAACCGATGCCGCGAAAGCTGAGGCAAAGTCAATATAATAAGGTCTCAAAGAACGGACCGGTCCGACATAGGCCGGTCTGGCTTCCTGGAATAAGGCTATGAAACGTGTTATCCCCCCTTCGGCAATAGCTTCAAAGACAACGCCGGCCTCATGTAGAGCTGATTGTGGACGGGCGTCCTGACTATTTTCAATCATTATCCCGGTGACTGGCCTTTTAGCCTGTTCAGGGTCAACCTGTATGCCGGTTAAGGGTGACGCCACGGTAGTTGGCTTGGGTGGTGTCGAGCGGGTGAACTCTATAGAGGGGTCGGAGTGGGGCTGATTAAGGAAGAAAATGCCTATAGAAATAGCCCCAAAAACCAACAAGACTAGAGCGATGATTCCAAACCGCAGGTTTCGGTTTAGCCCATTCCACCAGTTAGTGAATTTTTGCAGGATCCCGGGCTTCTTCAGTTTCTTGATTATTGGCGCACCAAAGGCTGTCGCCAGTTCCTGTTCAGTTGCTGGGGGTTTGCGGTTAGTCGTTTTTTTGTTTAACCGGTTAGGAAACCGGAAATCGCTTGAGTTCAAACTATATCCTCAGTCTGTTAAGTGAAAGATATGCAGGCGAGTAACCTGTGTTTGTTATTGTGAGAAAGTGTATCTGTAAGATACATTGACGAGCAAAACATAGACAGGGTGCCGCCTGGATAGTTTGAAGCTGGAGTGAGGGTATAGGTTGAGCTCTTAGCATCGCCGACTATTGTACCAGTTGTGGTGTTTATTTTTCTAGTAACACTATTGCTTTATCAATCCTTTGCAGGCACTTGTCCTTCCCCAGTAGGTTCACGGTGTCAGCTAGTCCGGGGCTAGCTGGCGCCCAAGTAGTGGCGATTCGGATTAGACTAAACAGAACAGCTGGCCTCTGGCTGGTTTGCTCCAGCAAAGAGTTCAGAGTGGAATTCAGATGATCTAATGAAAAGTCGCTGGACTCTATAGCACCGCGGCTTTTGACCAGCAGCTCTCTTAGAAGCGGTTTCTCAAGCTTTCCGAGAACCTTATCACTATTGATCAGCTCAATATCGGCGGGTAAGTCCTCAAAGAAAAAGTTGGTCAGTTTGGGGATCTCAGCTAGGTATTTTAACCTCTCCTGCACCAGTGCTAAAATCCGTTTTTTGTACTCATCAGGGGAGTCTTTGGCTGGCGGCGGCCAGAAGTCCTTCGATAGCTCATGGAGCGTATCAATCGGCTTGTGCCGGATGTAATGACCGTTCATCCAAATCAGCCGCTGTTCGTCAAAGCGTGCCCCGCTACGCTGGACCTGATTTAGCCGAAATTTTTGTATCAGCTCATCACGGCTGTATATTTCCTGGTCGGTACCATCATTCCAACCGAGTAAGGCAATAAAATTCACTAATGCATCTGGCAAAAAACCGTCCCGGACATAGTCCAGAACGTCTTTAGCCCCATCACGCTTCGATAGTTTTTTGTTACCGCCCGGCCCTAAAATATGCGGCACTGTTGCCATTTTTGGTCTGTCCAACTCCAGGGCTTCGTAAAGATTAAGGTAGTTAGGCACGCTGGCAAGAAATTCTTGCCCGCGAACTATATGTGAAATTTCCATCTCGGCATCGTCAATTATGTGAGAGAAGTTATACGTAGGAAAACCATCAGACTTTATCAGAATAAAGTCATCAACTACCTCTGGACCAGTTGACAAATCACCCATGACCTCATCATGCCAAGTGTAGGGCTTGGGGTCAGATTTAAGACGTAGGGGTTGTGACCCGTCCCACTGTGGCGGCCTGGTTGGACGATGCTCGCGATATAAAAACGGTTTTTTGGCTGCCTTAGCGACTTCGCGTAACTGATCCAAATCTTCCTCGGAAGTCGGGTCAGCGTAGGCTCGGCCCTTCTCAATTAGTTTCTGAGCCCATTTTCTGTAGCTTTCTAGTCTCTCGCTCTGTCTGTAGGGGCCGTATGTACCACCGACGTCAGGTCCTTCGTCAAAATCCAAACCAAGCGCTCTCAAGCTTTGCATTAAGTGCTCATCAGCTCCGGGTACTTCTCTTTTTTTGTCCGTATCTTCCAGCCTGAGAATAAATTGACCCTTGTTCTGGCGGGATAACAACCAGCAAAATAGGGCTGTTCTTATTCCGCCGACGTGTAGGTAGCCGGTGGGACTGGGAGCGAACCTTGTTCTAACTTTGTAGGGCATTACTAGTAACAAGTATATATTCTGAAACGCAATCTAAAAAACCACCTTTGAGGCGGCTGTCAATTTATTGGATTTCCTAGAGGCTTTCGGCTATTTTGATTAATTGATCAGATGTGAGGTTCGCTTGGTCCTTAATGGTGTACCAGGTGCCATTGTTTATCCAGGTGGCATCGCTGCCTTCACCGTAAAAGTAGACCGTGCTTCCCTTGACTGCTGAAGTTTGGTAGGGCTGTTTAGCTGGCTCAAGATAGTTGGAGACCAATGACGCGCTGTCCCAGTCGGTCCTTTTTTGAACTACGGCGTAACTACGGCTTGGATCGGCATTGGACCTAAAGTTCATGGTCACAGTATTGTCGTTAAACTGCAGTGGTCCCTCAAAGCTAAACCCCGATGGGCTATAACTTGGCACACTGGCATTGACATCAGAACCTATAGAGGCAACCCGAACGGCCAGCTGGGGCATGCTCTGCCAGGCAAACAGACCGGTTGTGACTAAAACTACCAGCACGGCAGCCGAGACGGCCGCCCAACTCGGGACTCTCTTGACTCGTCGCCAGCCGCTATAAGCGCCTTGGCGGTTCTGCAGAGCCAATTTGTGCGCTTTAGCATTTGTCAGAGCTAGATCTAAAAGACGTTCCAGCTGGTGATGTGAAGCGCTGGTAACCATGCTCGGCATAGTATGGACCGCACTCGATGCCACGGTAGCCTTGGCGGGTTGGCGTTTTAGACTATGTGTCTTGGGCACAGGTTTTTTCTCAACGGGCTTAGTGGTATTAAAAATCCCAAAACGGCTAACCCGCTCGTCTTTAGCGACTGAATTAGCACGGGTTAGGCGTGAGGTATTTACAGCAGCGGTGCTACGATTCACTTTTGGAGGTTCAGGGTGAGGATTTTTATGGCCTGGAGGCCGTCTGACTAGATTCCTCATCAGTGTTCGCGAGCGCTGCGCCCCTTGATGCACGTGCTGGGCAGGACTTCCCTTCTTGGCAGAACTGTTATCGCCGGGTGAATCCTTGCTAGCGCTAAAGTGGTAAGCTGGTACCCGGACAAATCCGTCGATAGTTTGATAAGGTTTTACCGCTTTTTCGGCTAGTTTTTTTACTGATACAATTAACTGCCCGGTTATTGCGTCGTACTGATGACCGTTTATCTCTATGACCTGGGCGTTTTTTGCCACTTATACCAGTCCAAATTTAATATACGCTGACCATAGTACACCCTGTAGCTTATGCTTGCAAGGGCTCTTCTACCCCTGTGTGGATAAGCGGCTGCACAGAGGTGAGGGTCAGCCTAGTCTCAGCTACTTGAGCAATCCTATTAATATGTGCGAGAATACCACAGGCAGGAAGCACTAAGCTTTAAATAAAGATCCCCATTACATCTACAACATGGATTTTCTAGATCCGCGTAAACGACGCGCCCACCGCAACAGACTAATGATTGGCTATGTCTTGGTGGCATTAGCGGTAGGCTTGGGCACAATCATTTTGGTTTACGATGCTTATGGCTATGGAGTGAATACCAAAACCGGCGATATCATCCAAAACGGGCTACTGTTCGTAGACTCTAAGCCGGGGGGCGCCCGGATCTATCTGGATGGTAAATACCAGGATGCGGATACCTCCTCCAGACTAATTCTGCCGGCTAGGACCTATCAGCTTAGTCTGAAAAAAGAAGGCTATCATGACTGGGTTCGTAATTTTACCCTTAGTGAACACTCTATATCCCGATACGTCTATCCCCTGCTGCTGCCCTCTGAGCCTAAGCCGCAGCTTCTAAAAAAGTACACTACGTCACCGGGATTGATGACCCAAACGCTGGACCGGCGTTTACTACTCGTACAAGCACCCCGCCCTCAACCCGGCGACTTCGTTTTTGAGGAGTTCGATCTTGGTGATCCTCAAAAAGAGCCAATCGTCAGAACTCTCTCGGCTGGTTTGTTAACTAATGCCAGCCAAGGCGGTGACAGCCTGACTGAAGTAGAATGGTCAACCGACAACCGTCACGCACTGCTGCGCCATGACTACAAAGGCGGCTTCGAGTTTATTATTTTTGACCGCCAGGACCCGGCCTCGTCAGTGAACATTAACCGCTTGTTTAAACTCACTCCATCTCAAGTAGCACTGCGCAATAAACGCGTTGACCAGGTATACATTTACGGATCGGCTGGCGGTACCCTGCAGGTCGGTAATACAGGGGATGGCCAACTAGCGCAGCCCTTTCTGCGCAATGTCATCACTTTTAAGTCGCATGGTACCACTTTGTTGACATATGTGACAGCCGAAACTGCTCCAGCCGGCCAAGTTGATGCCCGAATCTGGGATAATGGGCAGACTTATCAATTAAATCAGTTTCCAGTTGGGTCCAGCTACCTCTTGGATGCTGCTCAGTTTCAAGGTCATTGGTATTATGTCGCGGCCAGCAATACTACTGAACGCATCGGAGTATATAAGGACCCGCTCAGCAGCCTAAAAGACCCGGCTAACAAAAGAGCCAGTCCGATTGTTGCACTTCGTATCACTGGCGGCGAAAAGGTCACTTTCTCAGCTAATACCCGTTTTATAGGCGTGCAAGCGGGCTCAAAATTCGCTGTCTATGATCTAGAAGTTAAAAACAGCTTTAGCTATAGCTTGGATCCAGTACCGACTGGTACTTTGCGATGGATAGACGGTCACCGCTGGGTGGGCTTGTCTGGAGGCAGCGTAACTATTTCCGATTACGACGGCATCAACAGCCATAACTTGGTACCAAGTACTTCAGTAGGCGGAGCCTTCTTTGATCGTGATTACGAGATCTTTGTCAGCACTGCGCCGCCTGATAGCTCAGGAGCAGTTAATCTGCAGGTAACCGATCTGCGTGCCGGGTCTGACCTGCCCCGCTAAAACAAGAGGTTGACCAAACGAGACCATAAACTTGGAGCGTTACCGGGAATTGTTGTAACTTTACTGGTCAATTCTTCGCTGGTGTCCTTAGCTATATTAGTATTCGGATCAGGATTGATTTGTCTTCCGACTACGACCAGACGGTTGATAGTTGTGCCTGGCGGATCGCAGGTTATCAGGCTGATCGTAGCTGGCTCGTCACGTGCGCTAAGAACTGATACATCTGTTGGTTTGACTACCTCTCTTTTGTAGACTTCATAGGTATAGCGTTTGCCGTCCCTGTCCAGGTAAAAAATGTCGCCGTTTTCCAGGCGTCTAAGCATAACGAACGCGAATTTATACTTGCCTTTATTGAAAATATTATTAGAAGAATGCCCCACAATTACCCCGTTACCCACTTCACCCGGGAGCGGTGTATTAGCATAGTGCACCACCCCATTTTCTAAAGCTTGATTAACACTGGCCTCATCCACGGTCTTGACGCCGTATACCACTGGTATTTCAACGTTAATCTTGGGAATAATAACCTGAGAGTTAGAACCACTAGCCACACTGCTACTGATGATCGGAGTACTGGTAACGTTACGACTAGGCTGAATAAAGGGAGCAATAAAACGCTCATTAAAAAATCCAAACAGAAAGATCAAAAGCACGACCGACCCAACAGCTAACCCGAATAATAAAGACTGGAAGTGTTGAGCGGGCTTAACTCTGACTTTAGACTTGTCGCTTGAACGACCAAACAGAGAATCTTTCAAATCGCCGATACTGTGGGCTACAGCGCTTGGTCTTTTAGCTTCTTTTCTGGGTATCGGCGGTTCCTCCGGCAGAGTCATTGGCCCGGCTTTTGGGGCCAGCGACGGAGCGGCTGCTGCGAACTTAGAAGTTCGGGCGTGAGCTTCGTAGAATTCTTCCCAGATCATATGCTTCTCTTTATCGGGTAGCCCCGCATAATACTCGTGCCAGGCGGTCTGGATATCAGCCAAGGATCTGCCTGAGGTGGTCAGATTATAAATAAATTCTTGATGCTGTGACTTGGGAGTGCCTAGCTCGGCCACATCCAAGGCTTCTGTAGCCGCGTCAGGCTCTTGGCCGTAGGCTCGCCGTACCTTTTGGCGTACCAACTCAGCCGCCGGATCGGGCTGGCTCGGTTGAGCCCGGTCCGGAATTGGCAGCATAAAACTTAAGTTATCGTCAACAGGTGGTTCGTCTGGTTTCATATTGTTTCATATCTTATACAACGCCATGATTTATTGTACAATAACTCCTGTAATCCCGCTTATGGGCGAGTGGCGGAATTGGTATACGCGCACGACTCAAAATCGTGTTCCGCAAGGATTGTGGGTTCGATTCCCACCTCGCCCACCAAGCTATTACAATCGGAATAATAGGTACTTTGTAGTTTATGTTAAGCCATCAACAAAAAATCAATCGTGTGGCTGATCGAGTTCTCTACCTCAGTTCTGCAGGTACAAAGATACGTGTTTATCACGGAAGTACCAACACTACGCGCACACTCCGACGCAGAAGAGATGAAATTGTAGATGTTTCTGACCTAAATAGAGTACTTGAGGTCAACACCAAAAAACGAAGCGTCATTATCGAACCGAATGTGCCAATGGATAAACTCGTTTCTACGACAATAAAATATGGTCTGGTGCCCCCTGTTGTCCCGGAATTTCCGGGTATTACTGTAGGTGGTGCTGTTGCCGGCGGCTCCGCAGAATCTGCTTCGATTCAATACGGTCTCTTTCACAACCTGGCACTCTCTTATGAGATTGTTCTTGGGACCGGAGAGGTTATTAAGGCATCATCAAAAACGCACCCTGATCTTTTTTACGGTACGGGCGGCACTTGCGGGACTCTAGGTATTATTACCGCTATTGAGCTTAATCTTGTTCCTGCCACAAAGTATGTTCGTCTTGAGTATATCGTTGTCAAAGACCGGGGTGATCTATTAAAAAAAGTAACTGCTAACTCCGGTTCAAAAGCAGATTTTGTAGATGCAATACTTTTTGAAAACGGCGGCGTTGTTGTACTGGGTTTCCGTACTGACAACCGTGATGGTATCCCTGTCCGCCGTTTTTCACGACCGTGGAGTGAGTGGTTTTACCTCCACGCGAAAAAGATGGCTGAAAGCGGCGGTGGTAGCGAAGTTGTTCCACTCCAGGTTTATTTATTTCGGTACGATCGCGGCGCTTTTTGGATGGGAGATTACGCCTTTCAAACTTATCCTTATCATATTCCAAACAACAGATTTACAAGGTTTCTATTTAATCCATTATTGAAAACAAGAATGTTGTATAGAGGACTTCAGGAGTCCAACATTGCGCAACAATACATCATCCAGGATTGTTGCGTACCAGGCGAGCGCGCGGCAGAATTTTTAGACTATATAGACTCTTCTTTTCAAATTTACCCGCTTTGGGTACTGCCAATAGCTCCGGAGGCGTTTTCAGATACCAATATCCGGACGAAAAGTTTTGTAATCAATGTCGGTATTTGGGGGCCTTTAGGCCTGCCTTACGAAAAGTTCGTTGAAAAGAATATTGAACTTGAAAAAGTAGTTGCTCAACTAGGCGGCTGCAAAGCCCCTTACGGGCACTTCTATGGAGATAAGAATATTTTCTGGAAAAACCTCAAAAAAGAGACTTACGAAAAATTAAGAAAGAAATACCACGCCGATAGAGCATTCCCGTCATTTTATGACAAGATACGTGTGAACGAGCGCTACACGCCGACTGTAACAAAAGGATTTTTCCGAGCTCTTAGGCCTTTTTGGCGGCTACCCTTGTCTTAACTAAACAACTTTCCGCGAGCATTGTGGGTTCAAGTCCCACCTTGCTCACCACTATTGACAATTATCCGATACGACTGTTTACTTAAAACAGATAGACAAAAACAAAAACAGTTCACAAAAATGAGTACAACTCTTGAAGCCAGCCCAGAGGTAAAGGACAAATACGCGAAGCATGAAGCCGCCGCTGGTTTTTTAGGCCGTTTGGCTGACTCAGAGTTTGGCTCGCAGTTTAGTGAAAGAACGATATCCAACTGGGGGCAAGCTTTAAGGGTAATATTTGAAGTTGATAATATCTTTGATGGTCGGGATGATGAGGCTAAGGCGCGTGCCATAATTGCCCTGAGGTCTTTTTTTGGTTCTGGCGGCAATAGTGCTTCTGTTCAGGAAGGAGACCTCACTCCTGAAACTCTCCAGGAAGCTACGAAGCTTCGGGCAATGATATCGGATAAACAAGCCCAAAATTTTGTTAATACGGGTCTCCAGGTAATTTCAGTCAGCCAATCTATGAGATCGGTAGGATCCCCGAGAGAATTAGCTCGTCTGACCATGCTTGAAGGCCAAATGACCGCGACGATGCTGGTGCATCTCATTGAACCAGAGGATAGAGAACAGCCCGGCTGTAACGACTTTATACGTTTTTTGAGAGTAGCATCTAGGGCTGCTAACGTGGTTGACAGTATTGCCGACTTAAAGACTGACTATTCAGAGGGTGTATCAGTCGTTAAGCCGACTCTTCCTAATAGATTGATTATGCTATGGGAGTGCCTACCAGCTGTTAAAAGAAGTGTAGACACCTTGGGGGCATTGGCGGTAGTCAGAAAGATGCCTCAAGCGGCTTGGCAGGTAATCCGTGACCGAAGCAGGACCGCGGAGCAATAGTAATGCTGCCAGAATCCATTACCACCCATATGTATTTTTGGGGTTCTCTTGTACTGCTGGGACTCTTTGCAGCCATATTCTATTACCGACCCGATCTTCGCCGTCGAATGATACGAATGGGCATCGCGGTTGGAATACTTGGAGTCTTATCTGAAGCTGTATTCTTTCAGGATTATTGGCACCCACCGCTGGTTATAAGATTTGGTAGATTTGGCGGCATTGAAGACTTCTTCTTTGGTTTTAGCTTTGGGGGTATATGCGTAGCTCTCTACGATGTCGTATTCCATAAAAGGCTCAAAAAAAAGGGCTACCCCCACTACTGGATTATTCCTCTTCTTGTTGTATCAGAGGTACTTTCAATACTAATACTCAGCCAGTACATGAATAGCATTTATGCCAGCGCGATTGGCTTTGTATTACCTGCAGCGGCGGTCATAGCTGTCCGCCGGGATTTGATTGTGGAAACTGTTTTCTCGGCAATCCTAGGAGCTTCACTGCTGATACTAATGGAGATGATCTTGCTGCTGCTGGCGCCGAATTACTTGCGGCAGTACTTTTTGCTGTATGGAGAGGTCCCTCTCATTTTTGGCGTTGTACCGATTACTGAGTTTCTGTGGGGAGCTGCCTTCGCTGCAATTGTTGGCCCACTTCGTGACTTTGAGTTCGGCTACGCCCCTGTCCGGATCGAGCAGAAGAAGTCAGCCAATTCTAGAAGATAATGGTCTAAGCTGTGTTTCTCGAAGCAAAATAGACGGCGGAGGTTAAAGCTTCGAAAGGCTTAGAGGGGTTCTGGAGCCACCAGACTCCAGTATAAGCTGCTAGCTCCGGAAATCTGATTGGTTCAACAGAGGTGGTACTAACTTTCCCATCTGTCGCGACTGCTACGCTCCCCTGGTGATAAGTTATCAGGGAAGCTTCAACCTCCCCTGACCATGCCGCTAGTGCTTTTACAAGCTCGTATAGGCTCATATCATGTGTTAATGGACTAGTTCTACGGCTGTACTTAGCAAGGGCCTGCAAACGCCCAAAATCGGCCAAAATCACCGTTTTTTTGCGGTTAAGGGGTTTATCGGATACGTGTAAGAAGTAATCAATGCTATCACCACACATCGTCACTTGACCGTCGAACTTCTCTAAAAAGGCTTCCAAGAGGATAGCGGTTTCGCTGTTTTTGCCAAAGTCCCCAGCCAGTAGCACGCCGTCTGCCCAGCTAGCTTGGTCGATCAGCTGAGCTAATGCACTTTTAGAAAAACTGCCCACCGAAGTGCTTGAAGCAAATTCAGCCTCAGCAAACAACCTGCTGACTGTCGCTCGCAGCTTATCTGGTAAAACCACTCTTACTGAGCCGGATCCAGCTTTTTCAGCAGCCGAGAATGCCTTAGCAGCTGCCGTAAAGCCGTGCAGGTTACCACCGACTATCAGAAGTTTTCCGGCTTGAGCTTTATTCTCCGGCTGGCTCCAAATCAAGTCCTCGAAGAGTGGTTTATCGGCCGTTTGTTTTAACCAACTGGTATTTTCCATTCACCTGCTCGAGTTCGTACCTTACGTTTTTGCGCTCAAGCGCAATCTTCCAGCCCTTACTCTGGGCGTAGTCGAAGAGTTCTTTCTCCGGATTAAAGGCGATCGGATTCTCTACTAGATTGAGCATCTTAATATCGCTGGCGCTGTCACCCACCCCGATACTTTCTTTAAATCCGACCTTGTACTTTTTAGCTAAATCTCGAAGAACAGCATCTTTCTTGAAAATTGGTGTCGTTGATTTGCCGGTAAATCTGCTATCAATATACTCATCTTCTCTAGCCACGAAGTCGTCAAAGCCATAGTAATCAGCCATTTTCGAGACAATCCCTGCTTGCGACCCGGATATGGCAAAAAGGATAATCCCATCTTTTTTAAGCTGTTTTAATAGGTCGCGGGTATAGGTATAAACCTGGTCTTTGTATTCATCAAAGACCGCTTGAGCGGTCTGCTCAAATTGCTTGACGGTTATCTCCATCAGGATATTGGTGTAAAGCTTCACCAGCTCCAGTTCGTACTGCTTGAATGATTCACTGCTCTCGCGGCGTTTCCAGACCATCCGCGCGTCCCTGATACCTTGGAATTTCACGGGCGCGATAAAGCCAAGACCTACAAGCTTATCAGCGATAGCGTGGTAGAGCTGCCACCTAATTAATGTCCCATCAATGTCGAAGACGGCGAATTTTTTCCCTGTTGCCATACCCCAATTATATGTGTTTGAGGAGTAAATCTATATAGGGCTGGGGGTTAATCCACCAATCTTCGTGTCCACCGGGCAGTTCAACGAGCTTGTATTTTTTGGTGGTTGGCAACAATTTTTGGATTTTAGGGTGTGTAAAGGGGTCTAGCTGATTACGCACCATAACAACCTGTCTGTTGCTCGTTAGAGTAGGTAGTCTTGGGTCACCTTTGGTTCGCCCCTTTAGAGTTTTGTAATTGGTTCGCATTTTCTTTAAAACGTAAAAAGTAGCCCAGGCTGAACGACGTAGCCACCAAATCAGGCTATGCTTCATTGAAGCCTCATGCCTTAGATTCATCTCCATACTCTTGAGAACTGACCGACCAGGCCAATACGGCACGCCTATTAACAAGATCAATCCGGCCGTTGTCTTTTCAGGGACCATTAGAGCGCCTAATGAGTGGGCGATAATTACATCTGCTTTCTCGACCTGCTTTATGACTTCCAGGCCTTGCCCTTCTAGCTCTTTGACAAGCTGCCTAGTATGCCACCTCCCTTCCGACCAACCGTGAAGGATGGAAACGGTTCTCATACGTCCAAGGTAATACTTACCGGGGCGTGGTCGGAACCCATGACATCGGCATGGATTTTGGCCGATTTCAGCTTAGGCTTAAGGCTTTCTGACACCAAAAAATAATCTATCCGCCAGCCCACGTTTCGAGCCCGGGCATTAGCCCAGTGTGTCCACCAGCTGTAATGACCGTTACCTTTGGTGAATATCCTAAAAGTATCCACAAACCCCGCGTCGATATACTTTTGGAAACCTTTACGCTCCTCTTTAGTGAAGCCTTTTTTACCTTCGTTTTCTTTGGGTCTGGCTAGGTCATCTTCGGTGTGGGCTACATTCAAATCGCCGCAAAATATTACCGGCTTTTTCTCTCCCAGCTCACTAACATACGCCAAAAACGCCGGGTCCCAATGTTTATGCTTCAAATCCAGACGGGTCAGGTCATCTTTAGCGTTGATTGTATAAACTGTCACTAGCCAGAACTTATCAAACTCGGCGGTGATTACCCTGCCCTCGGTCCCCGAGTCGCGGTCCTTATCATCAACCAGGTTAAACTTTTTGGCATATCCATCAGGAAAGCCGTTAATAACTTTTATTGGTTTAACTTTGGTAAAGACCGCTGTGCCTGAGTATCCCGGCTTGTGCGCTGAATTCCAATACTCTTCGTAGCCCTCAAAATCAATTTCAGCCTGCTCACGGGCGGCCTTTGTCTCCTGAAGACACAGAATATCGGGCTTATGCTTGGCCATAAACTCTTGCAAGGCGCCCTTTCTAATAACCGCCCTAATGCCATTCACATTCCACGAATAAATTTTCGTCAATTTCTTGCCTCTCTGTCGATGTCGCGCTGCTGCTGACGTTTTTTAAGGACCTCACGCTTATCCCAGCTTTTCTTACCGCGAGCCATGGCGATCTTGAGTTTGATAAAGCGACCGGTGGTGAGTAGCTCGATTGGCACGATTGTCAGTCCGGCCTTCTTTTGAGTTATTAAGCTACTGATCTCATTCCTCTTGGCCAGCAGTTTGCGACTGCGGGTCTGGCCAGACTCGGTAATGGGAACTCCTGAGCTGGGGCTTATCGTGGCATTGACTAGCCAAAGCTCGTTGTCTTTGACGGTTACGTAAGCTCCCTGGAGTTGGCCGTGACCCAGTCTAAGAGATTTTGTCTCCGCGCCGGTAAGCTGAATGCCGACCACTTTAACTTCCCCCAATTCATAGTCGAAACGGGCTCGCCGATTAAGGATACGTTTGGTCTGTGATTTAACACCTCTCGCCGACATCACACCCCCATTGTAACCCCAAAAAGCTATTTTTTATTGAGCCTGAGCCCTTAAGTTCTCTACTTCAGTTTCTTGAACCGTAGCTTTGACCACATCCCAAACACTACCGTCACCTTTCTCAGTCATCAGCCAGTACCACCACTCTGCCCCCCACAGGTTGATTTCACGCATGCCGGTGTCGATCGCGTAACTTATCCGGTCATCCATCCTTTTAGCATTCATCGACTTGAACTGCTCTTCAACTGAAGTCTCGGTTACCAGCAGTCCGTTAGGTGTCCAAGGTTCGGCTTGAAGCTCGTGGATAAACATGGTTTTTCCGGTTAAAATCTCCCCCCAGCCGGCCAGCATCCCATAGAACCAGGCCGGTAGTGGGTATTCAAAGTAGCGCTTGGTAAAGGTTGCATCCCAAACCCTCTTATATATTGAGATTCCAAACTGGTCCGGAGTAGGCTGGCGGACAGGTATGCCGACCCAGTTGTTGCTCCGGCTGATGATTATACTGTGACTGGGGTCAAGTTTCTCGACCATCTCAAACTCTTCTATAAGGCGCTGGCGATTAAAATTCTTACACTCCCCAAAAACCTTCATAAAGAATTCATTTTCCAGCTGGTAGCTCTCTAGCGAGGGGTGATTTTTGTAACGCTCGACCACCGCCGTGAGGTACTTATAAAGCTGAGGCTTCCACTGACTTTCGGGTGCGGCTATATCGGCCCATTTAGGCTCATGGCATTCCGGCCAGCGGGGCTGTCGCAGGCCGATAGCCAGCGATACCCTCGCGTCATATTTTTGAGCCATCGCGAACTGCCAGTCCAGACTGGAAAAGTCATATGTTCCCGGTGTTGGTTCGATATCTTTCCAATAGCTGACCAGCCGTATCTTTCTTATGCCCAGGTCTGAGAAGATAGCGTTCAGGGTTTCTTCAGGCGACAGTGAGAAGCTTTCAGCGTAATCAGAAATGAATGTCGTACCAATAATTAACGGCTCGTCGCTGTGTTTGGCTTTGTACCACTGTGCCACGCCGTACTGTACACAAATCCAGAAAATCACAAACGCCGCCGTAGCAACTAATATCTTACGGCGGCGGGAGCCGCACCAAAGAAAATTCTTTGATTTTACGAACATCCTTTTGAAACCGGTGTCACTGGGTTTTGATTTTTCTTTTACCCCACCGCGCTTATACTTATCGGCCATTTCCTGCTATTCTAATTGTCGTACTGATTTATGAAAAATAAAAAGCTAACGCTTAGTTTAGTTATACCAGTATTTAACGAAGAAGGCTACCTTGACGCTTGTCTGGGGGCGATAGCCGGTCAAACGGTTCAGCCGGATGAAGTAATCGTAGTTGATAACAGATCTACAGATAAAACTATTGCTGTCGCCAAACGCTACCGCTTCGTAAAAATCATTAGCGAGAACCGTCAAGGAGTTATATTTGCTCGAAACCGGGGATTTAACGTGGCCAAGGGGCAAATCATCGGGCGCATTGACGCCGATACCGTCTTGCCGCCCCGGTGGGTCGAGCACATTAAACAACTATTCGCTAACTGTCAGGTTTCTGCGGCCACCGGCCCGGTCAGCTATTACGATATGCCCCTGCCAGCAATCAACCATTATCCGGATCATCTAATGCGTAGCTCTATTTATAATTGGTCGCCTAAGAGTCCGTTCCTTTTTGGTTCTAATATGGCGATTAGGAAAAGGTCCTGGAATGCCCTGCGGACTGAGTTATGTCGTCATCAAGATATTCACGAGGACCTGGACTTAGCAGTTCATCTCTATCAGGCTGGCCAAAAGATTCTCTATGACAAGGCGCTGCTTGCTGGCGCATCCGGGCGACGCTATAACGATCGTCTAGCTCAATTTTACGGCTATATGTCGATGTACCGACGTACCTACTTGAGTCACGACCTTCACAGCTTAGCCGGCTATGCCGCGGTCACTGTTTACTGGGCCGGCTATCTGGTTGTTCACCCCATTAGATATTTATGGTTAAGATCCGCGGGAGCAGTTATGCCGCTTGAACCGCTAAGTCGGCAAGCCCGCAAAAATCCCATGAAGAGTTAGTTAGCAGAGTTGGTTTGTCGGATACCATTGGGCAAGGTTGTCACCTGACAGGCTGACCATAACCCTTTACCGCCCTGCTTGGCGGTCTCTTCCAGCGCCTTGAACTCTATAGCTTTGACCATTGGAAAAGAAGTATATGCGAAACCATAACCTTCGGCTATCAGCTTTGACTCGACTAAGGTGCCATCGGGGAGGTAGATGTAGCGCAGCAGGCGCTCATATCGGTCGCGGTTGGTATTAAGCGGGTCCGCTTCCAGGCGTACGGAATGATCGCCAATTAGCCGCTTAGTGTAGTCAGCGGCGGCCACGCCGTAACATTGAACCGGCGTGTCAGGACGATGGGTTTCCGGCGTATCAACGCCTATCATGCGGATGATTTCCGTACGTCCGTCCATATTTACCGATATGGTGTCGCCGTCAATGAACTCCTCAACTTTATAAAACCCCGGAGATATGCCGTTTGTCAGCTGGGGGCTGAACTCTAACCCATCACTGCGCGCATAAATCACCACGGCAATAGTCACCAGCAAAATTATCAGTAGGCCCAGACGTACATCACCTCTTCGCAAAAAACGTCTCATGGTCGGCATTGTAGCAAAAGAAGAGTTGTCGAGGTAATCTAGGGAGTATGAAATCGGTCCTGCCGGTCGTTTCTGTAGTCATCCCGGCTTACAACGAGGCTACCTACATCGATCGTCTGCTGGAGGATCTGACCAAACAGAGCTTTGCCAATTTTGAAGTTATTGTTTCTGACGCTGATTCCAGGGATGGCACCGATAAAGTCGTAAAAAGCTTTAAGGGCAAGCTGGATATCAAGATGGTCGTCTCGCCGCCCAAGGGTCCGGGGGCTGGCCGCAATCTCGGGGCGAAATCAGCCCGTGGAGGGTGGCTGCTGTTCCTAGATGCCGATGTCGATATTGATGACCCGAACTTTATTGGAACGCTGCTCGCGAGAGCGAAAAACAGCGGCTGGGGAACAGCTTCCGCGAAAATGAGAATGAACAAAGCGCCTATCTACAACCGGCTGGGTCTGAGCATGTTTTACAACTACCAAAAACTTCTATCACACACCAAGCATCCAGTAGCCCAAGGGTATTGCATACTTACTCGGAGAGATATCTTCAGGGCAAATAACGGTTTCAACGAAAAGATCTTTTACGGTGAAGATAATGACTATGTATCAAGAACCGGGAATCACGGCTTTGGCTTTGTCGAGCAAACTTATTATTATGTGGACCCGCGGCGCAACCAGCAGGAAGGAGCCATATGGTTCTCAATTAAAAATTTACTTCACGAGATGTACCGGATAACCCATCTGTCGGGTCTTGAGAGTCAGCCGTTTAAGTACGAGTTCGGTAAACACCAGCCTCGCAAAAAGAAATGACCAGACGCCAGCTCATCAAGCAATTCATCAAGTATATGATTGGCGGCGGCGTCTATTTTTGGAGCGGCTACGCCGTTTTTGCCCTTTGCTACAGTGGGCTATCGTGGGACTGGTTCCCGGCTAAAGTCGCTGCCGACGTGGTGGGCTGGACGCTGGGCTTCTTCGTCCAGCGGTATTGGGCTTTCCACCACCCGTCACTGGCCGGCAAAACCGTCAAAATCACTGGTAAATACATCCTGGTAAATGCCACCAATTTCATAATCGACTACCTGATAGTTTGGGGGCTAAACAGTGCTGGTGTCACACCATACATTGGCTTGTTTGTAGCCGCCGGCTTCTTCACGGTTTGGAACTACGTGTGGTACCGCTTCTGGGTTTTCAGCCCGATCAACCCCAAAGGCTAGAAATCAATGCCTTTGTTGGCTAGATATCTTTGATCGAAATGATGGCGCAGCTTCGTCATACTAGTGGCTATATCTGCGCTAGACAGAAGATCTTGGGGGAAGTTTCGCCCAGTCAGGCACAAGCTGGTTTTAG
>MGCX01000043.1:44160-49449 GCA_001788565.1 Candidatus Saccharibacteria bacterium RIFCSPHIGHO2_12_FULL_49_19
TAAAGAATGCGAGTGCAAATAGTATCAACACTTGAATTGGCTGGGGCAGTATGCCGCCCTCCCAGCCGCCTCCTCCGAAAGGAATCAGGTTCGGCGCGCTAAGTATTCCTACTAGCATTGAGAGGATAACTACTATGATAAAAACAATAGTAGCGGCGGGAATGAATACGACGGCTCTCCATATCCTAAGTTCCTCGGGGTCAAGCTCGTACTTTAGCTTAGTCTTTTTCCTCTTTTCCATGCTCTCCTTAACTCAACACTGTTTTTAAGGGAATTATTGCTCGGCCGGTTCTTTAAATGGATTGAAACTACCAAACTTCTCGTTAGGGCACGAAAGCCGCAGCTTCTTCTCATTATCTTTTACGTACTGTTCTAAAATATTCCAGCTGTCACCATATACCTGCAGCTCCTTATCAAACCCTCGGGATATAAGCACGATATCAGTGCGATCTCCTTTGATATCGGACGGTAATTCATCTGGTTTGTGTTTGTAAAATTCATCTGGAGTTAATACGTGCTTGGCTTCTCTAATAAAACAAATATCAAGAAGTTTCTCGGCCTCATCAAGTGTTATCCAAGATCTGGGGGGATTCCCGTAATATAACTCTTGAGTTATGGGGCCGCACGCAGGTTCAGCCGCATCTGCCGCGGCCACAAGGGAATCCCAATTCTTGGGATCTGTGGTGAAGTAATTAATGCCTCCGTAGGCGTCTGTTGCTTCAGGCAGCTCTGGCTTTAGGTTTATAGTGATTTCCTTGCCAGTTCCCAGCCCGCCCTTATCTATTTCCCTAACCTTACACTCGTTTATATAGCTTATGGCCTTTTCAGCGCTGACATGCGGTGTTCGAGAGCGGCTAGCTATAATGTAGCCACCAATAAATAGTAGGCCAATAAATGCGCCGATACCAAGCACTATCCAGCCGGCGATGACTTTACGTTTGGCGGACGGTGTCGCGGTATCTAATCGGGAAGTATTTGTTATTAACCTTCGGCTTAGGACAGCAAATTTAATAATAATTACAATAAAGATAGCTACTAGGATTAGCGGCGTGATGACGATAAAAATAATTTCCGAGCCGCTTCCAGCAAGACTACTGAAAACGGTAAAGGCTATCAAAAGGCCAGTCAATAGAACTAACGCAACTGTTGTTTTGCTAAAACGGTTTCGCTTTTGATGTTGTTCAGGCGGTTGCGTTTGCTGCGTCTGAGGCATGGAGGCTGATTATTTGGACTATTTTGATATTTTGAGGAGCTAAGATGAGTGTACCACAGAAAACTACTAGTAATTAAAGCTATGGCTAATCCGGGCTCGAGAACCCGTATAAATCTACCCTGTTGGGGATTTAACGGGACAAGCAGATGGAGTTTGTGGGTCTGGCATCGGCTAGAACAGAAGGTACTAGCGCAGTCCACTCCAAGAGTAATCTAAAAGTCTATTCCTTTGTTGGCCAGGTATTTATCGTCGAAGTGATGGCGCAATTTCGTCATACTAGTGGCTATATCTGCGCTAGACAGAAGATCTTGGGGGAAGTTTCGCCCAGTCAGGCACAAGCTGGTTTTAGGGTGTTTTTGCTTGATAAGCTTTTTCAAATCGGCTTTGGTGATCAGTTTGTGATGCAGGGCATTATTAATCTCATCACAGATCACCAGATCAAACTTGCCGCTGGTGGCGGCGGCGTAGGCTTTTTCATAAGTCTTGCGGGCGGCTTTCCTGTGCTCTGCCTCGCTGATATTCTTATCGCTAAGATCCCCGGCATTGTAAAAACCCTTGCCGCCCTTATAGAACAGCAGTTTTGAACCAAAAAGCGGCTTTATTTTATAGATAAAATCATGCTCACCGACATTCCAGGTTTTAATGAACTGGATAAAAGCTACCCGCCAACCGCTGCCTAACGCTCGGGCCATCAATCCGACGCTGGCGCTGGTCTTACCCTTGCCTTCACCGGTATAGACTACCACCACCGACTCTTTAGTTCTGTAGTCCTCAAACGTCATCTAAATCAGTTTAGCGGTTCGTAGGGCCGAGTCAATGCGCTGGCGGTCGAAGCCCAGTATCATCTCCTCGCCGATTTGGATAACTGGCACTCCCATCTGGCCGGTCTTAGCGACAAATTCTTTGGCGGCGTGCGGATCAGAGCCGACATCGATTTCTTTAAAGCCTATCCGTTTTCCCTTAAGGTACTCCTTGACCATATGGCAGAAAACGCACCACGGCGCGCTGTAAACGATTACATTAGGAGTGCTGTCGGTCATTTCTGCTTCTTGACCCATTATAGCAAGCAGACCCGGGTGGGCTAGTCCGGGTGATTTGCACAGATATGAGACTTGCATTTTTGTGAACCCGTAATATAGTAAGCACTAGGACTAACTAATCGAGGAGGATTAAAAGAAAAAATGTTTAACTTTAGCGTACCTAAAGTTGCTGCTCTGGTCGCCGAGTTCTTAGGCACAGCTTTATTGGTAACAGTAGCCCTAGTGATGAGTGAGACTACTGGGGTGTCTTACTTTATCGCTACCAGCTTGGCGCTGGCGTTAGGAGTGATTACCCTCTTATTCTGGCAGGTGTCCGGAGCCCATGTTAACCCGGCCATCACTTTTGGAATGTGGACAGCCCGCAAGATGGGTACCCTTCGTGCCGCCAGTTACATTGTGGCCCAGCTGTTAGGGGCACTCGGTGCCTGGCAGCTCTACGAGTACCTTACGGATAAGACATTGCCGGCCAAGACAGTTGCCTTCAGCACACCGGTATTGGTGGCTGAGATTATTGGTACAGCTGTATTGGCGATGGGATTCGCCGCTGCCGTGACTCGCAAACTTGAAGCTGGTCAGGCAGCTGCTGTGTATGGCTTAGCGATCTTCTCCGCTACTTTGGTCGCGGCCATCGCGTCAGCGGCATATATCAATCCGGCGGTTGCACTTGGTCTGCGAAGCTGGAGCTCAGTTTACGTACTCGGCCCGCTGGTCGGCGGCCTGATCGGTGTCAACCTTTACGTTTGGCTATTCGGTCCGGACGCACTGAAGAAGTTCGGCAAAAAGAAATAATTCAAAAACAAAATAAATACGGTCCGCTACACGCGGACCGTATTTATTTAGATAGTAAATCTTCCTCGAAGGCTAAAATCCCCCTGCTGGTCGGCGGGTACTTAGAAGTTTCCGGGAAATCCAAGCTCATCACGCGCTTCCATACACTGTTAATAAGCGCGATGAAGCGTGTCATCTCCTTCGGTTCATAGGTTAGTTCCAAGCCGGGAAGCAGTCTGCCGTTTGCGTCCGTCTCTATAAACTCTAACCTGCCCTTATCTACCACCAGCTTGCCCTGATAGCTTGCAGAACCCTCCACTAGTAGCTTATAAAAAAGCAGCTGCTGACGGTATTTATGCAGTTTGATTCGCTCGAACTCACCTTTGCCTTGCCAGCTTGGCGCCGGCCGGCCTGTCTTGAAGTCGAAGACCTCTGTTCTGCCGACGTCCTTAAAATGAAGTACGTCTATCTTGCCGCTAAGCCGGGCATCGCCGACAACCACGCCATCGTTATTAAAGCCACGCTCAGCTAAATCTTTCGGTTCAAAGATACTGCCCTTTTCTTTCGTATAGCGCTTAAGAGCTTCCCGGCCGCGTTCGCTCAAACGCGTGTGGTCGGATTTTTTAAGGTGTTTTCGATCGAGCACTTCACCGAAGTATTTCTGGATGGCCGACGTGCTTGGCAGGACGGTTTTTTGGCGAAGCTCGCCGTGGAGCCACTTCAAAGTCTGGTGAACGCTGTCGCCGTAGGCGGCTGACGGGCTAAGAGCCTCAGGAAACCGCAGCAGGTTGTGCATCAGAAAGAAATATGGTCCACCTTCGGCGACATCCAAGAAGTTATTCAGATGAGTAACGCTTAGCTTGTAATCTTCAAGAATCGGCGCCATCAACGCCGGTTTATCAGCTATGATCTGGCGGAACCGGTAAGACCAGTCGGTGGATAGGATTTCGACGGCCTTGACCGAGGTTGGTTTGCTGATCTGTTGGTGCTCAAGTCCGCTGATACTGTCTATGAAACTCAGTGCCGGCGACAATTTGTTGTCCAGATCATGGCTGTAGCCGCAGATATGAAGGGTGTGCTTAGCCCTCGTCAAAGCTACGAACAGCAGTCGCAGTTTATCGTTATCGCTGTCGCCGGCCGGCGCGATCGGCAGGTTATGCGGCAGGCTTATGCGGGGGGTCCGGCTTCTGGCAGTAGGGCCCCATACTTCGTCCTGGGCGTTAATGACGAACACGGCCTCAAATTCCAACCCCTTGGCCTTATAAGCCGTCATCACCTGCACGGCGTTGGTGGTCTGGGTATGCGGGTTAGTGTCGATGATTTTCAATCCGGCCGCCTGATTAAGCCGTACGAATTCGGTTAGATCCTTAATACGCAGCGTGCGGTTAGGCTGCCATTGTCTAAGGCGCTGGCGCAAGGTAGACAATTGCCCTAAAAGAGTCAGATAGCTTTCAGTCGCGGAGCTGTAGCGTCGGGAGCCAAAATAATGTTCCTTGAACGGCGAGATAAACTTAGCGGGACTCTCCGCAGGCAGCTCTATCCGGTCGAATTCATTGTCCACGCCGCTTATGGTACCGCCGACCAGCCGGTCGAGCATATATTCCATGGGCTCCAGCCGGCTGCGCTTGGCCAGGTCTATAAACCAAGCGGTGATGGCTTTGATCTGAGGATTTTTGTGCTTAGATAGTACATCCAGCCAGTGCCGGTGTTTTTTGTAGCATTCCAAGGAAATATCGATCAGCAGCTCCGGCGCCGTCTTCCAAAAATCGTAGCCAAGCACCTGCCCGAACATGGCATCGGCCTCATCTTGGCGGTTCTCCGCCAGCGCCACCACCAGCTCGGCCATGCTGGTCAGCTCGACGATGATCGGCGCGTCCAGGATATTTTCACGGCGCTCATAAGCAACAGGGACACTTTTTTGTCCCAGATACGGCATTAATCGCTCCAAATATCTGTGCCGCGGCGCGATTACGCCAATTTCCTCCGGCGTGGTACCGGACCTTATGAGTTTCCCGACCTGTTCAGCAATCCAACTATACTGTGCCAGTTCACTGGAAAATGACCGGTAATCAATGGCTTTAGATTTGAATGTCCTACGAGCGAGCAGTTGCTTGGCGGCGCCGGGTACAACCGATTCAAGCCGGTCAGCAATCTGCTCAGAAACAGCTTCAGCCACTTTCAAAATGCTGCTGTCGGAACGGTAGTTGTCGTTCAAAACTACTGGTTTGGTCCGATAAATCTTGGCGAAAGCCGCCATATTCGAAGCTT
>MGCX01000044.1:0-108 GCA_001788565.1 Candidatus Saccharibacteria bacterium RIFCSPHIGHO2_12_FULL_49_19
ACCAATAATTTCCCGCCCGGGAACACCACCGATTTTGATGTCACCAATGTGATTCAAGAGATGGTTAATTACGGCGATTGGGACCCCAGCGCTAACGAAGGACGTCTA
>MGCX01000044.1:243-13795 GCA_001788565.1 Candidatus Saccharibacteria bacterium RIFCSPHIGHO2_12_FULL_49_19
AAATCAGCCAACCAGTATCACGCAGTCTATACCTTTGGTAACGCTCCAACCCGTGAGGACAATGAGATTAACGGCAAAACCATTGTCCGGTTCGACAACGGCGCCCTGCGTTCCACTCTAACTACCGCGCTGTCGGGTAAAAGAGAATCCGCCGTTTTTGCGGTCCTTAAACCTAATTTTGACAATAGCGACCAGTATGGCCGGGTGGTCAGCGGTATGAGCGCCAGCGCCCCCAACGACACCGGCGGCACCAACAGCATTATCCCGTTGCGGCGACAGAGCAACCTCGATGGCTTTAGTAACTATTACGCTAATTCCGGCAGTTACGAGGCAACTATGGGCTGCGGCTCATGCGACGGCCAGCCATACTTAGTTAGCAGTGTCTTTAGAATCAACACTACTGATGACACCATAACCGGTCAGCTGCGAGGTAACGGCGGCAGTCAAACAGGTGAAAGGACCGGTATCAATCCTGGTAGTCCACCGCCGCCCTACACTTTTGGAATAGACCAGCTGTACTTCGGCGGGCGGCGCAATGGTGCGGGAGCCGGCAACGGAGCTGATTACTTTAGTGGTGACTACGCCGAAATCGTGGTTTATGACAAGGCTTTAGCCTGCCGAGAGGTTGAAGCTCTGGAAGAGTACTTCCGAGCCAAGTGGGCGATTGCCGCTTCGCAGTGGTCGACCACTTGCCCGGCCGACACTATTCCAACCCTTTAATGCTATACTTGCTTATAAGGTTAAGTTAGAATAATCAAACAGCAAAAAAAGTGGGCCAAACCGGATTTAAATTTTTTCATGACGAACCCTTGTTCGGGCTGGACGTTGGCAACTCCAGTCTTAAAGTCATGCAGATTGTTAGCGATAAATCCCAGCTTCAGGTGTCGGGCTACGGACTAAGTGGCCTATACCCTACCAGCTGTACCAATGAGGGTGTTATAACAGATCCAAAAACTTTGGGTGAGGCGCTTTTGGATACCTTAAAGAATCGCCTAATCGGTTCAATCAATACCCGTCGGGTAGCTTGTACAATCCCCTCCTCACATACCTTTAGCCGTCCACTGAAACTGCCGGTGATGGCTGAGGATGAACTAACCGAAGCGGTTCGTTTAGAGGTTGAGCGATATGTGCCGATGCCGCTGGATAGCCTGTACCTTGACTACAACATCTCTAGTCATACTGATAAGGAAATTGAACTCTCTACGGTCGCCGCACCCAAGAAGATTATCGATAGTTATTTAAACTTTTTAGACATCATGGGATTAGAGCCAGTAGCTCTGGAGCCGACAATGTATGCGTTATCCAGATTATTCTCTACCTCGGAGCCAGCTAGTACGGTACCTTCTATTTTGGTTGATTTTGGATCAGTGGCGACCGATCTGGCAGTCATTGATCAAACAATGCTGGTTAACAGTACTATACCAACCGGCATTGACCAGTTGGTGAACGCTATCACCGAAAAACTCAACATATCCCCTGAAGAAGCCCGAAATCGAAAGAATGAAGAGGGTATCACCAGCCTGGACTCAGAAATCGCCAATATCGTGAAGCCGGCTCTAGATAACTTAGTAAAGGAAATAGAGAAAATAATCCGCTACCACAATGAACGCAATGCCCCAGCACATCGTGCTATTTCGCAAGTGCTACTTTCTGGCGGCGGCTCAACCATGCCCGGGGTAGTCGAATACTTATCAAATGTCCTAAGCATGCCAACCCGTATGATGAACCCTTGGCAGAAGATGAACTTTGGTGAACTAATGACACCCTCTGAATTTGACCGATCCCTGTTTCTAACAGTAGCCGGCGAGGCTATCTTAAGCCCGCAAGAGGTCCTGGCATGATTAACCTGCTACCACCCGATTATGCCGCGGCAATTAGGTCTGGCCGCAGCAACGCGTCCTTAAGACGCTGGCTGATTATCGTCTGGCTAGCCATTGCTGGTCTGTTAATAATTATTGCCGGCGGCTGGCTGTATCTTAACAATCAGTCTAAGCAGCTGGCTATAACCCAAGCTGAGCTGGAGCATCGTCTGGCCGCTGAGGATCTAACTGGGGTCAAAAAAGAAGCCGAGGAGATTTCCGGCAGTATCAAGGTCATAGACCAGGTCTTGAGCCGCGAAATCCGTTTTTCTAAGTTAATTCAGGAAATCGGCCGGGTTATACCGCCCGGAACAGTTTTAAACAGTCTTAGCTTGAACGATAAAGTCGAGGGCGCACTAAATATCGAGGCTCGGGCTCTTAATCACGAGGCGGCCGCCCGGGTAGCGACTAATCTTAACGATCCGGCGAACAAGATTTTCTCTGCGGTTGATATCCAGTCCATAGAGTGCACCGGCAATACCATCAGTATCTACCAGTGCGTTGGTACCTACCGGGCGCTTTTTGATAAAGAAACCAAACAGCGATTCTTAAACACCAGAGCCGCTAACCAATGAAACTATCACTTAATACTAAAAGGTTCAGGTTCGTGCTGCAGGTCCTTCTGGGGCTCAGCGTCGGGTTGTTCGTCTTGCTGGTCTTTCTCGGTCTCTCTGTTCTGTCAGCCAAAAGCACCGAGGTTGTTGATCTGAAGCTTAAAAACCGCACCACCGAGGCTCAACTCTCAGCACTCAAAATCGCCAAAGCCGAAGTCAAGGCCTATGCCTATTTCAAAGACATTGCCAAAAAGGTTATCCCCGGTGATAAAGATCAGGACCAGGCTGTAGTAGAAATCTTCGAGCTAGCTAATGAAGCGGGTATCAAGGTTGCTGAAATCAACTTCCCGGCCAGCAATCTGGGTGGTACTTCAAGCTCCTCCACAGCGCCAAGCCAGACTAGCGGCCAGACGCCCCCTGCGACTAACCCCACTGGCAGCTCTACCAAGTCACCAATCAGCCAAACCGAACCGGTAGCCGGTATAAGCGGTCTTTACAGCCTCAAGGCCACCATAACACCTGACGGCAGATTGGATGTCACCTATGACAAGCTCCTGGCCTTTCTCAACAGGTTAGAAAATAACCGCCGCACCGCTCAGATCACCAAGGTTGACCTTAATCCTACTGAGTTGGACGACGGCAGTGTGGCATTCAATAACTTCTCTTTAGAGATTTATATTTTTATCAAGCCATGACTAAAAACATCAACTTAAACCTGGCCGAGCTTAAGCCCCAGCTAAAAAAGGCCTACCGGAAATTCTCCAAGCACTTAACCTTCACAGTTATTCTCTTAGTACTGTTAGCTTATGTATTCATGGTTTGGCGAATTAGTTCACTGACAGCTACTGAACCATCCCCTGAGGCTGAAGCCGCAGCTATCGCCGAGACAGCTATACCGAAAATTGATAAAAAAGCAGTGGAGCGCATTTTATCTCTGGAAGAAAGCAGTCAAGAAATTCACAGTCTGTTTGAAGAAGCCCGTAACAACCCCTTCCAAGAGTAGTTCGTTAGTCGTCGCTTTGTTCGGCGGCGTGGGTAGCTTCTATTATCAGATGAGCGTAGTTGTTGGGATCCGGACAGTATGAGAAATTAAAATTATCCCTGGTTCCAGCCGTCTGGACGGTCAGAGTGCCATAGTTAAATAATGTGGAAAATATCCCCTTCTGGTCAGCTGTAACATCCTCCACGTCAGACATGGTAAAACGGGAGACCCGCCGGACAAAAAGACCACTTTGAATAACTTGAATTAGACTTCTGTTGGTTACCACCAGAGAACTCAACCGGTAGATATAAGTAGCGATAAGTAATATAAAGACTAAGAGCGCAATCGCTATGATTACTCCGCCTAACAGCAGTCGGTTAGCTCCTTCTGACAAGGTATCAATTAAAGTGGGGGCGGCTAAGTAACCGATCACAACAATTGTCAGTACCGCCGCAAGTACTTCAAGATAAATAAATATGATTCCAATTGGATGACGCCGAACGGTAAATAACACCTGTTCACCCGGCTGAAGCATTTTATTTACCTCGGGTGGTGGTGGATTGTTGGGAACTCCCGGAGGCGGATTGGCGGAGAGCGTGGTATCAGGCATTTTTTATCATTATAAGAGACCTGCCTGGCTACCAGCGGCCGATTTTTTTTGACCAAGATGTTTCCAAGCAACCGCCGTAGCCCGCCGGCCCCTGGGAGTGCGCTCTAACAATCCTATCTGCATAAGATACGGCTCGTAAAAATCTTCTATGGTAGAGCGTTCTTCAGCTGTCAAAGCCGCTAGAGTCTCTACCCCCACCGGTCCGCCACCATACTTTCCAATAATGGCGCTGAGTAAACGCCGGTCGGCAGAATCAAGTCCCAGCTCATCCACTTCCAGTAATTCCAGGGCAGCTGTTGCTGTAGTTTCATCAATAATCCCGTCACCGTTGACATCAGCGTAATCACGGCTGCGGCGCAACAGGCGATTGGCTACTCTGGGGGTCAGGCGGGATCGCTGAGCCAACAGCTTAGCGGCTTTATCATCAATCGGCACGTTCAAGATCTTTGCTGAACGTTTAATGATTTTGGTGATTTCCTCGGGCTTGTAAAAATCCAGTCGGTGTATCATGCCAAACCTGTCTCTCAAGGGGGCGGCCAGTGAGCCGGCCCGTGTAGTCGCGCCAATAATGGCGAAGTCTGGCAAATCTAACCGTAAACTCCGGGCGCTGGGGCCTTTACCAAGTATGATATCCAGTTTAAAGTCCTCCATCGCCGCATATAGGACTTCCTCTATTGAGCGATGTAGTCGGTGTATCTCGTCAATGAATAGAATGTCGCCATCTGACAAGTTAGTTAAAAGTGATGCTAAATCTCCGGCTCGCTCAATGGCTGCGCCCGACGTTATCCTAATTTGCGCTCCCATTTCATTAGCGATTACTGTAGCCAGTGTCGTCTTACCAAGGCCGGGCGGCCCGTGCAGCAGCACATGATCAATCGGTTCACCGCGCTTCTTAGCAGCAGCAATCGCTAGTTTAAGAGATTTCTTGATTGATTCCTGACCTATATAACTTGCAAAGTCCTTGGGCCGCAGGGTCTGTTCAAATTCCTGATCAGTATTCTCATCAGCCGCACTAGAGTCCACAATTCTCTCAATAGCCATGATGACATTCTAACATCTAACCCCTAACGTCAAACTTCTAATACAGTGCGGCGGCTCTGGGCATTCTGGAGCCATCAAGAATCTTTTTAACTTCCTCAGCTTCCACGGTTTCCTTTTTAAGCAAGGCCTCCTTTAGAGCTTCAAGTTTAGCGATGTTTGCTTTTACAACCGCCCTAGCTCGGTTAGTCGCCTCAGTTATCAATGATTCAACTTCGCCATCAATAATCTTGGCTGTCTCATCCGAATAATTGCGTTCATGTACCAGACGTTCCAGCATCATACCCTCGTCGACATGAAAGACCTGATTACGTAATTTCTTACCCATACCCTGATTAACTACCATGTCACGGGCCAGTTCAGCGGCTTTTTGTAAATCAGAGCCTGCCCCAGTTGTAACCCGGTCAGAGCCATAAATAAGCTCCTCGGCTACTCGGCCGCCCAACATGCGGGCCAGCACATCCTTAAACTCAATAATGCTGTGGTAGCTTTTGTCCTCGGGGGGAATAAACCAAGTAACACCACCTGTTGGTCCGCGGGGAATAATCGTAACCTTATGAACCATATCGCTGTCCGGCAGAACATGCCCGACAATAGCATGGCCGGCCTCATGGTAAGCTGTCAGTTCCTTTTCCTTGTCGCTCATTATCTTGCTCTTGCGCTCCGGACCAATCGCCACCTTCTCGAAGGCAGATACTACGTCCTCATCCTCGATTACCTTACGATTGTGCCGAGCGGCAACAATCGCGGCTTCGTTGGCGATATTTGCCAAATCCGCGCCACTCGACCCAGCGGTCTTTGCCGCCAGCGAGTTTAGATCAACATCCTTACTGATTGGTTTTTCTGCGAAGTGGACGCGCAAGATAAGTTCTCGATCCTTACGATCCGGTAGATCAATATTCACTCGGCGATCAAAGCGGCCTGGTCTTAGCAGGGCCGGGTCAAGTACGTCCGAGCGGTTGGTAGCTGCTAGCACAATGACGTTTTGGCCTTGTTCAAAGCCATCCATTTCCACCAGAATCTGATTTAGAGTCTGCTCGCGCTCATCATGGCCGCCCCCCATACCGCTCCCGCGGCGGCGGCCGACAGCATCAATTTCATCAATGAAAATAATACATGGGGCGTTCTTTTTGGCCTTATTGAACAGATCGCGCACTCGGCTGGCACCGACGCCCACAAACATTTCGACAAACTCTGAGCCGGAAATCGAGAAGAACGGCGCATTGGCTTCACCAGCCACTGCTCGAGCCAGCATGGTCTTACCGGTCCCCGGCGGACCAATCAAAAGCACCCCCTTAGGGATTTTTGCCCCGACGCCCTCAAACTTCTTAGGATACTTAAGAAATTCAACCACCTCCTCAAGATCCTGCTTAGCTTCATCGTTGCCGGCTACATCTTTAAACTTTATGCGGTCTTTCTCATTGCCATAGAGCCGGGCCCGGCTTTTGCCAAAGCTAAGCGCTTGATTACCCTGACCCTGAGCGCTCCTAAACATCAGGATTAATATGGCCGCAATTATAATGACCGGTAGGACTCCAGTTAATAAACCCAGCCACAAGCTATCGCTGGATTGTGGTTTGTTAATCACCTCCACCTTACCCTGCTCCAGGCCCTGTTCATAGATACTGGAGCCTTCTTCCTTATATGACTTCTCGGTCGGATGATCTTCGCCCTGAGGTGTGATAGTCAGCTCGGCGCCGTTAATTTCAATCCGCTTGAGTTGTCCTGAATTAGCTTCCGAGATAGTCTCCGAAAAGGGTACCTCTTTGAGGGTGCTGGGTTGGTTGAAAGCGGCATAAGTTATTAGTCCAAACAGTACAATCAGAGCAATAAAACCGACGCTTTTAAATCGGTTTCCCCGCTGGTTTGGTCCACTACCAGCACCTAGACGAAACTGCTTCCTATCCATGTCTTTAAAGGTATTATATCAGGCAACTTTTACTGTTCGCGAGAGAAGGCTACTTCCTTACGCCCCATGACCAGCCAAAGATCCTTTGAAATGCGGTGACGGGTTCCGGGACTGGCCGTTCTAATTGCCAAGTTCAATCTGTCAATCATCTTACGGTTGTAAGACCTAAATCCAATCTCCCTTAGCCAGTAAACCAGTAGTTCATTAGCAACCTCGACAGGTAAGCTACTAAACTCTAATCTATTGATTCGGTCATTTTTCTTTATATTATGCGAAATAGTCGCAATTAATTGATTCTGGGCTTTGCTAATTTTTGCGACTTTGTCGATATTATTAAGAAATTCCTTCCGCTGACTATCTGTAAGGTTAGCTAGTACTCGACGACGGATGTAATTTCTCAAATAGGCTTCGCTAACATTTGATGAATCCTCCCGCCAAGTAAGATTATGCTGCTTAGCATATTCCAAAAGATCGTTCTTGGAGAATTTTAGAAGCGGCCGCAAAATATCAGGATTTTCAGCGATCGCAACCAGCCCCCGATATCTGGTACCCCGTAAAATATTTATGACTGCGGTCTCCAGCAGGTCATCCTGATGATGCGCGGTAATAATCGCGTCAGCTTGATACTTATGTCTAATCCGGTCTAAAAACCAGTAGCGGGCTTTACGGGCCTGCTCTTCACTGGCAATCTTCCCTAATTTCCCATAACCAACCTCAAACGGCAGTTGATATTTTATGGACATCTTTAGAACTAGTTTTTCATCCTCCACCGAGTCAGGTCGAATACCATGATTAAAGTGGGCCACCACAAACTGACTTTTGACTTTTGGCTTTTGGCTTTTGGCTAGTAGATGCAGTAGTGTCATTGAATCAACACCTCCGCTAACCGCCAAAACATACTTACCGGCAGGCAAGCTCAGTTTAATCTCCTTCATCTAACCGCGATGGTAGCAGGAAATTAATGTAACGCAAATAGCGTGCTTCCTGAGTTGTTTGGTTTGATACAATTGCTTAAAATAGGCATAAAGATGTTGACATCTCTACCCTTTGTAAAGTCGAACAACTCAGATTCTAAAGACCTAGTCAGGCAGTTTATAGTACCCAGCCCGCTCCAAGCAGTGATTTATCTGTTGGTCAGCATGCTGCTGCTGGTTCTAATTAAAGCTCGGGCTATCTGGGAAGCGTTGGGCGGCAGTATTCTCATCGAGCAAAGCTCTGGCGCTGCTGCAAACACACCGGCTAGTACCAATATCTGGGGTCAGATTTCAAACAGCCCGATTCCTCAGATTGTGTTCTGGGGAGCCATTGGGATGATAATGTACGCTGTAGTCTGGTTTGCTTGGAATATTATCACTAACTTGCGCAATGATATGGCGGCTGATGAGTTCGTGCATCCTAAAAATTATGACCGCAGCAAGTACTGGAAGACTGTACTAGCCCGCAAGGGCTTCTTTGCCGCATCGGTACTGCTTATCGCTATATATTTGTACGCTCTAGCAAAGTTTCTACCGGTGATAGCTGACGCTTCTTACAGCGATATCGCGTCTTTTAGCTTCCCAAGTAGTGTAATCGGACTGGTTCTTTACTTTTTGGTAATTGGCGCTCTGATCCACCTTTTCGTACTGCTCATTAGAGTAATGGCTAACGCCTGGCGTTCAATTTATAAAGATTTATAAAACTCAGGTGGTAGCAGCGGCAGGGATTGAACCTGCGACCTCGGGCTTATGAGTCCCGCGCTCTAACCGACTGAGCTACGCTGCCGCGTCTTCTAACAGATGTAATATAGCATGGTTTACATCTGTTAGCTAGCGTGGCTGAGTGTGTTATGGGGCTAGTATTTCATCGACGGCTAACACTCGTTCGTCTGCGGTATCAACCAATTCATAAGCCAATAGTTTTGCCATTTCTGATTTCCTTTTTTTATTTGCCTGCCCCGTACAAAAACCTGAGTGGAGTAGTCTGCAATCAGATTACGGAACTTCAAGTTTTTGTTTGGGGTCAGTCTTAACTATCATTATACATACTTTTGCTAGAAAGTCAATATTATTTGGTTTTCTAATAGACAAGCGTGAGTCCTTGTGCTTTACTTATGGCGACAGGGTCTTATCTGTTCTTGTGAGAAGAAACGACCAATGATCGGTTCGGTGCTCACTCATAAAGAAGATTAGGGGTCGTTCCTGCTCATAACAACTATTAGAAGGTTCAATATGTACAAATTATTTGTAGGTGGACTACCATTTGCCACTACTGACGATGAGCTCAAAGAATTGTTCTCGGCTCACGGCACAGTAGCTTCGGCGAGTGTGGTCCGTGATCGCGACAGCGGTCGCAGCAAAGGTTTTGGCTTCGTCGAGTACGAAAAAGACGAAGAAGGCAAAGCCGCTGAAAAGGCGCTAAATGGTTCTGAGATCGGTGGACGCAATATATCTGTTGCTGAAGCCCGTCCTAAAGAGGACCGCCCTCAGCGCAACAATTGGTAAGAAAACTTACCGACAGAAAAACTCCCTCACCCGAGGGAGTTTTTAGTTCAGACACCTAGTGGTACAATCTAGCCTAAATGGATAGTTCGGCATTGTTCGTGCTAGTAGTGGTAATTCTAATAACTATCTCCACCGTATTATTAGCTTTATTTGTTAGCCTTAGAATGCTAAAGATTCATCTTAGTCGGGGCGAGTTTTTCAAGGTTGCTTTACTTTGGCTAATATTCATCGGTGCAGCATCCGCAATTGGTTACTACGGGGGTGTTCTGTCTCCAGTTGTTGGCTTATTAAGTCTTGTGGGTGGAGCGTATGTACTTCATTGGATATTAAATCGGTACAAGAAAACCAGCTTTAAGAGGGTTATTGAGACATATCTTTTAGTGTTATTATTTTCAGTCATTTTTAGTGCAGTTACCGCGATGTTGGTCGTAGCCAATTACGTTCAGCGGTATCAGATCAGCTCAGACAGTATGGTCCCAGCGCTACACGAGGGTCAGAACGTGCTTGTCCACAAATACGAAAAAAGCTACAAAGTAGGAGATATCATCATATATCAGGGCCTTAAATCTCAAGTGGTGGGCAGAATAACTGCTACTCCCGGTAATAACGCAACGCTTAAGTATGGGCTAGTCGAAAAGGGTGACCAATGGATCTACAGCTCAAACTACCAGCTGTCAAACTCTGAGCTTCTAGTGGGCAGCGATAGTCAAAAATATCAATTTGAGACAGTGGTCGAGAGAAATAAAGTCATCGGCGTTGTAAAGTAGCTTCACTAAGACCCTAGGGTAAATTTACTGATATCAAGTTTGGTTTTTCCACTAGTTGCCAACTGTGCCAGGATTTCACCAACAGCCGCAGAGTGCTTGAAGCCATGCCCAGAGCACGGTGAAGCAATAATTACGTTTTTTTGCTTGGGGTGGTAGTCAATGACAAATTTATGGCCGGGTGTGACTGTATATAAACATGAGGCGGCTCTGATACATTCTCTACTGAGGCCAGGTAATTTATCTTTCACATATCTTTCATACATTTGGTCTATTTCGTCTTGGGTGACCTCGCGTTTAACTTCATCTGGTGTGGTGCTGGCCGCATACTCTTCTGTAGCAACTTTTAAGCCACCGTCAGGTCCATCAATCGCGGGGAATCCATAGACAAAATCATCGAAACTACCGCCAAACTCCCAAATAAACACAGGGAGCTTATTGTAGGTCTCATACTTCTGTTTGTCTTTTAAGTTGAACCAATGTAGCACTTGACGATAAATTTTAAACACACTTTCATAGCCGCCCACCAGCTCATTAATCCAAGGTCCAGCCGAGATTATTAGCTTAGCGGCACTATACGTTCCTTTGTCTGTTTTCACCGTCACAGAGTTACCGTCATCCTCATAAGATATTGTTCGTTCACCTCTGTTGATAGTTGCACCATATTTTGTTGCAAGTTCTAGTTGTGCCTGTATGCACTTTTCTGGTCGTAAAAAACCAGCCTCCGGTTCGTAGTAGCCATCCTCATTGCCAATTAAATTAAAATGGGGGAAGCGGCTCTTTATTTGCTGTGTAGATAACACTTCGTGCCTAATCCCATATTGTTTAGCCGATTCAATCGTCTGGTTTAAAAAGTCATTTATACCGTGCTGACCTGCGTTGCTGTGGACGCCCATAATTAATCCGCCACATTGATTGAGCAACTCATAGCCAACCTCTTGTTCAATTCCCCGCCATAGTTCGTGAGAACGAATTACGAGTGGTACATATTCGGCTCCTTCGCCAATAGCTAACCTAGTAATCCGGGTGTCGCCATGAGACGAACCGTAAATATGAGGTGGATTGTAACGGTCAACACCTAGAACTTTGACGCCTGATTTAGCGAGATGGTAGACAGCAGCACTACCCATTGCCCCAAGCCCCACAACAATGACGTCAAAGTTTCGCATATCGTAATCATAACAAAAAGAGGTCAAGCGACCTCTTTCATACTATTTATTCACGGTAGCGGGGGCAGGACTTGCTTATCTTTGTCGGGCTCGATTTTTGGTCTCGCCCTCGCTCTAACTGAGCTCCAGCGGAAAACATGAATGTCCACCGGACATTCATGCCTCTCGGTGCCGCGTCCAACCTCCGTACACATGAAAAATACCCCAACACAAGAGCTGGGGCACTTTTCATGGTAGCGTACGTGTCATCGCATTGGAACCTAATCAGTAGGGAGATTAACAGATGGAAACAGGTTTTAGGGGTCGATAATACTGCAGCTTGGTCTAGGGCGTAGGAGTGGAACCTACGAGTTTATCTACAAGATGTTCGTATTGCTCCTTATCGAACTTTACCGAAGAGTCTGATTCGTTAATTTCTATATTATTCTCAGCCTTAAAGCTAGGTGTATTGATAACAATCAAGACCAAATCACTTTTTGGGATTGTAAAGTGGGTTGTGTTTGGGGGAGTTATTACCACTGAACCCTTGGTGACTGGAATTTCCTTACCGCCCACAACGGTTAAACCAGAACCCTGGATAACAAAGTAAATTTCTGTCTCACCGTTCTTATGATAATGAGGGTGGGCTACTTTAACATTCCGCATGTCACTGATGGCAAAAGTCTCTGTTCGCTCAGGTAGGGGACTTGGTGGCTCGTATACTGGACCACATACGGTCTGTTTTGGTTTAGTGCCTGAAATAACCGATTCCCAATCTTCTAGACTATCCGCATATTGCTTCCAGGCACGTACAAGTTCGTCCATGCTCACATCATAACAAAAAGCACTTCTTCTAAAGTGCTTATGCTTAGTAGCTCTAGTGCATTCGAATTGGAACAACCTCAGGGCTGAGTTAGCCAGATGGAAACAGGTTTTAGGGGTCGAGAATACAGTGGCCTGGTCTAGGGCGTAGGAGTTGAACTTTATATATTAGACTTTCTTGGCCAATAGAATGGTTCTAAATGTACCTTCACTGAGATGAGGGTTGCCATCGTAGTCACCCCAGGTTTCTGTTATTGCAAAACCAGCATCAGTCAACATCCGTTCAAATTGCGGCATCGTATAGACATGCAGGTAGTAATCATATTCTTTCTTATCATCCCCATCTTGCCATTCTCTATGTGTATGAATAGCTTGCTTATCAGGATCAAACCATTCTACTTCGTTAACCATGTGACCACCCATATCGACTTGGCGAGGTATGCTTGGCTGTCCAATTTTGGTGTCAGTCACACCCTCTCGCTTGAAGCGTTCAATAACTGCTTCGCCACTCACAACATCCACAAAGAACCTTCCCGACGGCCTCAGCGCCTTGTTAATTTGGCCCAGTACCCGCTTATTGGATTCATCATCAAAATAACCAAAGGCGGTGAACAACAATAGGACTGCATCAAATTCGTTCTCAAAAGGTAATTCTTTCATATCGCCTCGTATAAAACGCACAGCTACGTTTGATGCTAAGGCATCAGCCTTCGCCTTAGTAACGAATGTCTCGGAGTAATCCAGTCCTATAACGTGCGTGAAGCCTCTCTTAGCTAGTTCAATTGAGTGACGACCATGACCACAAGCTAAATCTAGAATGGTTTCATCTGGTTTAAGTTGTGCGGTTTTGACAACGTAGTCAACTTCTTGCTTAGTGCGTTCAGGCGTAAACCCATGTAAGTAAGTATCTAAGTACCTCTGGTCAAATGATGTTTTCCACCAGTCTGCTTCACTCATGATTTAATCATAACAAAAAGAGGCCACTTGACCTCTTTAAAGTGCTCATGCTTGGTAGCGGCCTACTTCACTAAAGTTTCGAAGGCGGACGGGGCAGGATGGGTTCGACTTGGCTCACCATCTCCTGCCAGTAATCATGCATTCTAAAAGCCCACCAAAATGGTGAGCTTGTCGAATCCATGGTAGAGTACGTGTCTTCGCATTGGAACCTAGTTAGTAAGGAGCTTAACAGATGGAAGCGGCTTATGGGGTCAGCCAAGGATATACGCTACTCTAGGTTGTAGTAATGGAACTAATAAACTTTGTTCTGGACTTTACTTTCTAGAAATCCTGTCATATTGGCAATAAAGATCTCTTGTTTGTTAATTCGTGCTTCAGCTGTAATAAACCCAATTGCTGGCAACAATAAGCAATTAGAAAGTTGCTTTA
>MGCX01000045.1 GCA_001788565.1 Candidatus Saccharibacteria bacterium RIFCSPHIGHO2_12_FULL_49_19
ATTGCGCGACCAATAGCTGACATTTGCGCCAAAACCAGCTGCTAGTTCGGCAACCCTGCCGCCAATATTGCCAAGACCCACCACTCCGAACTTACTATTCTTAAGTTCTCTGGCTGACATACTTTCAAAGCCATAATTACCAGCCCTTCCGCGCTTAACACCTTCTTCAAGCTGACGAATATGGTACAGCAAAATGGCAATAGTGAATTCAGCTACTGCTTCAGTGCTGTAGCCAGCAAGATTACAGACCGGAATGTTTCTTTTTGACGCTTCTTCTAGGTTCACTGTCCCGTAGGCCGTAGCCAGGATGTTTATGAGCTTTAGATTGGGAGCAGCATCAAAAATGTCTTTATCTGTTGGCACTTGAAAACCAAGCAATAGTACATCACAATCTTTCAATTCATCCTTGAGTTTTGGATCATCGCGATTAAGCAAGACCTTCTGTTCAACCAATCCATTAAGTTGGTCCCAATACTTTTTATCAAAATGGCTCTGGGCAATGTTAACAAAAACCGCTTTTTTAAACTTCATAATCCCCCCTTAAAGTCAGTATACAACGCATCATTCTAGAAATTAAAAACAACCCCCTGTTCCCAGAGGCCAAAATGCTTATGCTTAGTAGTGGGGGCAGGACTTGCGTAGTTATCCGCCTGCGCAAACATTTTTGTATCCAAAAATGCGCAAGGCGCAAGTATGGAAAACATGAATGTCCACCGGACATTCATGCCTCTCGGTGCCGCGTCCAACCTCCGTACACATGAAAAATACCCCAACACAAGAGCTGGGGCACTTTTCATGGTAGCGGGGGCAGGACTTGCACCTGCGACCTCGTGGTTATGAGCCACGCGAGCTGCTACTGCTCTACCCCGCGTCATCAATGGGATATACAACTACCCCATTGTTCAACGCCCTATTCTAATCTGTTAGAGGTGTTTTGTCAATCTGTTAACTACGAAACTAGGGAAGGCCTAATTTTTTAGCACAGGCCGGCCATTGGCCCCAGCCGGATCGGGCTTGTAGAATTTGACCTCTGGCGATTTGTTCTTCCCGACTGGCCTCATGCGGATAGCCGCTGCCGCCAACTCTCCTCCAGGTTGAGAGGGTAAACTGTAAGCCGCCGTAATAGCCATTTCCAGTGTTAATAGCCCAATTACCGCCTGATTCACATTGCGCTAGTCTATCCCATACACTCCCATCACTAACTGCTGGTTGGGTATTTTTAGGCTGTTGCTTAACTTTTGAAACTGTGCTGATAACCGGAGCAGTATCGTTCGGTAACAGACGCTGAACTAATTGCTCGTCTGACTTAGGAATACGGAGCTGATCGCCAGGGTTGATGATGTCCGGGTGTTTGATGTTGGCATTAGCATCATATAGCCGTCGCCAAGTTGTCTGATACTTTTCGGCTATCTTAGATAGAAAATCACCGGGCTGTACGACCATGACTACCGGCTCTTCCATTTGCTGAACCGGCGGCTGAATGTCAGCCGGTGCTGGAACTGCGTTTGATGATCCGCCAACCCCCAATAACGCTGATATTGAAATGCCTGCGAATACGGATACTAAATCCAATGAACCCTCCTTCTTTAAACCAATAAAATCCCAACGTTTTAAGAACGTTTTGTTGTTCCTGAATTGTTTACTTTAACAAGTGTTAAGAGCCGATTTTATGTGGTCTGTTTTCAGTAAAGTGTCTCTCACGAGAATTAAAGACACAAAGACCATCATACCGAGCTAGAAATATAAGTCAAATCCACCTCTGTTATTAGTATATTGTCAATAGACCAACAGTTGACGATTGTTGTTTTGAGGCTTAAGCTTACTCTATAAATCACAAATAAAAAATGAAACTGCCAGACCAGCCCGGATATAGACTTTCCACTCTTATAGCAGCACTCCTAGCAGTGATAGGCTTGGTCATTTTAGCAGCAGCATCGGCATCGGCTGGCTCGGCCACTCTGTCATTAGCACCCGCCAGCGGAACAGTTGCTGAGGGGCGCAATATATCAGTCAGTATTTATGTCAGCACCGATGAACCGATTAATGCCGCAGCTGTTAACCTTAGCTACCCGGATAATATGCTGAGTTTTGTCGAGATAACTAATTCTCCAGCATTTGGAATAGTAGCTTCTAGCTCAGGTGGGGGCGGTACGGTATCTATTGACCGAGGAGCCCTACCGGCAGTTAGCGGCCGGCAGTTGCTCGCGACTGTCACATTCAAGGCAAAAGATACTCCCGGTAAGGCTGTCATTGGATTTACGGGAGAGAATAACGTGGTTAGCGCTCATACTAGTAAAAGTATCCTATCGAGCACCTCGGGGGCCACGTATAACATAATGACCCTAGACGAAACCAGACCGGCGGCCGGAATTTCCGAAGAAGCTAAACTGCGGGCTTGCCAAAACCGGGAAACAACCATCAAGAACATCATGGCTCGCATCGTGGACCGAACTCAAAAACAGGCCAATCTTTATTCAACTATCTCTGAGCGAACCGAAAAATTTTACGCCGACCAGAATCGTAATTTAGTCGGTTACGACGAGCTGGTGTCCGATGTCAATATCACTAAGGATGCCGCCCAATCAGCCGTTGTCAATCTAAAAGCTAGCGCTCAGCAGTTCACCTGTGACAGCGACAATCGCAGGGAACTGGCCCAAACCTTTAACGATAATTTGGACAAAGTGATTGAAGCATTGCAGGCATATCGCCAAGCTGTAAAAAGTTTAGTGGCCGGTGTGAGGTCAATACATGAATGACAAGCGTTGGTCTAGCGGGTTTACATTTATCGAGGTGCTTGTTGTCTTAGTAATTGTCACCATGATCGGTTTGGTCGGCTACACCGTTTACAACCGCCAGTCTGGCAATGATGGCTCAGGTCAATCATCATCGTCTTCCAGTGAGACCGAGGCAAACGATGTCTCGGTCGCACCCGAGATTAAAAATGCCAGTGATTTAGACAAGGCCCAAGAAGTACTCGACCAGAACGACCCTAACGCCAGTGGTAGCGACGCCAGCCAACTGGAAGGCGAACTGTCCAACTTCTAGTCCGCTAGATTGCGGCCTAGGAGAAAATCGTACCAGGCTTGGAGGTTACGGCGGTAGCCATCTCCGTCTTCTGGTTTAGCTGAGCTATCCTCCGCTACCGGGAAAAGTGACTTGTCTATGTATTTTTCGGCCACAGTTGAAGGAGCCAGAAGCACCTTCTCGCCTGGGGCGGCCAAACCAAGGTTTTGACGAGCAGCTAGCTCTAAATACTGATCAGTTTCAAGGTATTGGTTCTGTAAAGCCGTGTTTTCGTTGTACAGCTTTAAGATCTCATTCTCTTGCTGGAGCGTGGCAATCTCATTCTGCAGTTCATAGTTACGCTGAATGGTTTTGACAGCGCTCCAGCTAATAGCCAGCACTACGATAGCAAAGACATACAGCCCGATATTGCGTACATCTGTGAAGCGGCTACTTTGGCCGGCCAGCAAATTTTGTATTTTGGAAAACACTACCCTAACAGTATAAATCAGACCATCAAACTGCTATAATTCTATCTGTTAGTGGGGGAGTAACTCAGGGGTCAGAGTAATCGGCTCATAACCGATGAGTCGCAGGTTCAAATCCTGCCTCCCCCACCATTTTCAAATAGAAAAGAGCCGGCCATAAGCCGACTCTTTTACTTAGCTCGTTTTTTTAGTCGTCGTCCCAGTGGTCCCAATCACCCCAATCCCAAGCACCGTGGTGATGGTCACCGTCGTTGAATTTCTTATCACCGCACCATTTCTTTAGGTTGTCAGACTTCAGCCAGGGCTTGTAATCAACGTTCGGACCAACCAGTGAGCCTGAACCAGAGGCAACCGCGCCCGGCCCGTTTGAAGCACCCCACCAGTTGCACTCACCATCAACACTTAAACTCACGTATACATCGGTTAATGCTTTAGCAATTACGATACCAAATGCATCAGTACCCACTGCTAGGCTGTTACGGTTAACATTTGAGGTAAAGAAGAACGGATTATCTTCAAAAAACACCGCTGCTTCTGTTGGAACTGGCCCTGCATCCGGGATATCTCCAGGGACATCAAACGGTGGTGAATTCAAGTTACTAATCTTGTTGTATCTAACTACCGCGTTCGGTGTTTCACCTTCTAGTCCAACTCCGCGAGCCCATGCTCCACTAACATCGCTTATCTTGTTCCCCCGGATTTTTACTTCACTGTAGCCGGTTGCTGTAGGCACTGTTGAGGCACCGTTGTTCACCTGTATACCATATGCACCCCGAGTGCTGCTTTGTATATCACTGATATTGTTACTTTGAACATTCGTGTTGAGACTCGGATCACCAGAAGAGCTGTCCCCAACTAAAATGCCCTGTGCTGTACCAGGAGCTCCTGCAGGATTAGCGCTCTGAATATTACTAATCTTATTGCTTTTTACAGTTACGTTATCTGGTCCCAACTCTAGGTAAACACCGACCGTGTGGTTGGCAAAAGCTGGTCCTCCCACGCCATTAACGATATTTTTCTTGATGACTGCGCCATTTCCAGTCGCCTTCACTAGTACCCCCAACCCTTGATTAGGATTTGTTAGAGAGAAGCCATCAAGCTTAACATCAGCTGCATCGATGGTCACCAAACCAGTAACGGTTGACTCAGATGGGTTGCCGAAAGTACGAGTCCAGTACGGGACGCCAGCTTTCGCTCCTTTCAGATAGAGTTTCCTATCAACACTAAACCCTGTATACGGCCCGGAGCAAACCTTGATGGTATCGCCGGCTGAGGCAGCTGTCACCGCAGGCTGAATGTCTGTATATAGAGTTGGGGTTAGACTTTCACAATCACCTGGAGTTGCTAGCCCATCATCATCAACAACAAATGTTGTTCCACCTCCCAGTGCACTCCCCGAAGCTGAGATTAGGGCAGTTGCGAGGGCTGCACCCAGGATGGCCACAGCAAGCCCTATCTTAAATTTATTATCATTTATGGTCGTTGCATTAAACTGCATGAACCCTCCGAGCTCTTAAATTGTGCTTACGATTATAGAGTGTCACACATCAG